>JABUTA010000048.1:0-1728 GCA_021443845.1 Parasporobacterium sp. | reverse complement strand
TATTGAAGCAATAAACAATCTGGAACGTGAAACCGCATGTAATACCGGTATTACATTTATAATTGCCATCAATTACGGGGGCAGGGATGAGCTGACCAGAGGCATAAGAAATCTTGCCCTTAGTGTTGAGGAGGGCCGGACGAAGGCTTCTGACATTTCCGAAGATGTCATTTCCGGATATCTCGATACTTCGGATTTTCCGGATCCGGATCTTCTCATACGTACAAGCGGTGAACAACGGCTTTCAAATTTTCTTTTATGGCAGCTTGCCTATGCGGAATTTTATTTTACAGACACAATGTGGCCTGACTTTGATAAAAACGAACTTATCAGAGCAATTGAAAATTACACATCCAGGGACAGACGTTTCGGTGGAATTGAAAAACAGAGGTGAAAATGGACGACAAGAGGGGTATAAGTTTATTCCATAATAAATCTTTCTGGACCAGAGTCATAACCGGAGGGATTATCCTGTTATTGCTGGCATTGATTTTCATAATCGGATATGATGTCATGCTGATCGTCCTTGGGCTGCTCTCGCTTATAGGCATATGGGAAATCTACCGTGTAAAGAATCTTCTCTGGAAGCCATTTGCCATCACAGGCTTTATTGCAGACATATGTTACTATGTTCTCATACGTTTCTATGACTGGGAATACTGTTCCTTATATCTTGTTTTCCTGTTTGCAATTCTGGTCATTGCAGACATTATAATATTTATTGCGAAATACCCTGAATACACTCTTGCCGATCTGACGGGATCTGTTTTCACGGTTATATATGTGGGTGTGCTCCTTTCATTTCTTTATCTTGCAAGAGTTCATGCCTGGGGTGCTTATCTTGTATGGCTTGCCATGCTTGCTTCCTGGGGATGCGATATTTTTGCATATCTGGGAGGAATGCTTTTCGGAAAACATAAGATATTCCCGGCCATCAGCCCCAAAAAAACTCTTGAAGGATGTATCAGCGGTATTGTGGGAGCCGGAATACTGGCTTTTATATATGCATTGATCGTAAATTCAATTGTCGAAGATATAACTCATGAGGTTATAATATTCCCTATAGTATGCATGGCCGGAGCAGTTCTGGGAATGTTCGGTGATCTGTTTGCATCTGCAATAAAGAGGCAGGCAGGTATAAAAGACTACAGCAATATTCTTCCCGGACACGGGGGAATAATGGACAGGTTTGACAGTGTTATCCTGGTGTCACCTGTGATTTATGCTGCCACTATCCTTATGAGGATATGGCACTGATAACAGGAGATAAGATCAATATGAAATATATATCTATTCTGGGGTCTACAGGTTCCATCGGAACCCAGGCCCTACAGATTGTCAGGGCAAATCCTGATCTTAAGGTATGCGCCTTAACAGGAAATTCCCGCATTGATCTGCTGAAAGAGCAGATCATCGAATTTAAGCCTGAGATGGCATGTGTTTTCGACAAAGACAATGCCGAAAGACTCAGCACGGAATTATTCCGCGAATATCCCGAAATATACAGTTCAATAAAGATTTATTCCGGAATGGAGGGCCTTATAAAGGCAGCGGAATGGAAAAAATCAGATATGGTACTGACGGCAGTAGTGGGTATGGTGGGTATCAGACCTACCATGGCTGCAATCTGTGCCGGTAAGGATATTGCCCTTGCCAATAAAGAGACACTTGTCTGTGCAGGGGAGATCATTATGAAGGCTGCTGCCGATAATAATGTTAAGATTTATC
>JABUTA010000489.1 GCA_021443845.1 Parasporobacterium sp. | reverse complement strand
GTGTTATCTGTAGCTGATCACGTCATAGTTTCTGTCACGGACATGGTCATCCGGGCCGTCTGCTTCTTTGCCCAGAGTTATCGCGCATATGAATTCATAACCCTCCGGAATGTCCAGATCCTTTGTAAGGTCCGGATCTCCTGCAAACATGAATCCCGTTGAGGCTGTAACGCATGTTCCGTAGCCAAGGGCTGCTGCTGTGAGGCAGATATTTTCCGCTGCAGCACCTGCATTGAACTCGGCAAACTTCTCATTCGGAACAGATATCACTATTACTGCAGGAGCTTTGAAGAATGCATGGAAGTCCGGGTTCTGCGCACGCTCCCTTAACGGCGGAACAGGACCGTTCAACATTCCCTGGCGGCATCCTTCGTTCATTTTAGCTATGAGTTCCGGACAGCTTACAGCTGTGATGTGCCAGAGCTGTCTGTTCATGGCATTAGGTGCCCAGATGGCTGATTCTGCTATTGCCTTCAGGTCTTCCGGCTTTACTGCTTCCGGGGAATAGTTCCTTACGGATTTTCTGTTCATTATTGTCTTTACTGATTCGTTCATTATCATCACCTCAGATTTGTGTTTTCTTATATATTACATTCAGAACAGGTACTTCACAATAGAAATTTCGGACACTTCATTGATAAGGTCCTTCACCCTCACATCATCATTATCCTCCCGGGATATCAGGAAAACTTCATATTGCAGTGGATATTCCGGTGAATCGACGCCAAAGCCATTTACCTTTACTGTCCTGCATTCATCCCTGTTGTGCCTTTCCTGAAAGTACATAAGGAATGCATAGCATATCCCTCCGGAATCATCAGCCACACAGTCTATTATCTCCTGCATGCCTTGGACCTCCCTGTGGTGCTCCCCCAGTTCATTCCCATCCACTATGTTCCGGAAAGCAGTCTGGCTGCCGTTATTTTCTTCCAGCTGGTATGTATTGGCCGGTCTGTCGTAATCCGCATAGTCACTCCAGCAGGGCGTTTCCGAGCAGTAAATATCTCGTATGTCAGATACCGTCAGGTTATTTACAGGATTTTCTGT
>JABUTA010000488.1 GCA_021443845.1 Parasporobacterium sp. | reverse complement strand
GGCCGATACCTAAGTTGGCGCGCTTATTAGGTTTCATGTGTGTAATATCAATTCCGTTAAAAGTAATCTTTCCTTTATAAACATTGATAAGACCAATGAGTGCATTGAACATAGTTGATTTGCCGCATCCGTTAGGTCCGATTACGCCAAATACTTCTCCCTCTTCTACTGTAAATGATAAGTCATGGAGAATCTGAATTCTTCCATAACCACCATCAACATGTTCAAATGTAAGTATGTTTCCCATAAAGTCCTCCCTTATTTATGAGGTCTTTCATATACAAGCGGGAAGCTTATTAAGCTTCCCGCCTGAAATATACAAAATCGACAAAAAATTACTTAATAGTAGCATTGCCAGGTACGTATGATCCCTGGATAGGAATGTTGATGTCGCTGTAGAGAGTGTTATCGATGATAACAAGTTTCTCTGTTCCGTCTTCCTGAAGCTGCCACTGACCACCTGCGATTACAGTATCGCCATAGTGAAGTCCCATGAGTTCCTTATCGTACTGGATATGTCCAACGATAGTATCAAGGTTTGTAGCTGCAAGAGCTTCTTTAACTGCGTTCTTGTCTGTTGTTCCAGCTCTCTGGAATACATCAATAGCGATTTCAAGTGCTGCATAAGCATAACCAGCCGGCTGAGGCATTGTACGTCCATCGTTGTCATGAGCATAGCCTGTACCGATATCAGCTGAAGAATCGCCTGTGATAGCTGATGTGAATGGATAGTCAGGTGTCCACCAAACTTCTGTCATGATACCTTTAGCAAGGCCAGGAGTGTCGTTTTCAAGAACGGCAACGTCACCTGCGAGGAGACAGCATTTACCCATTGTTACGCACTCAGCTGTAACACCAGCATTGATGCAAGCTTTGTAAAGCTTAAGGAAATCAGGAGGAATGTTAGTACCTGCAAGTACGTCGATATCTTCTGACTTGAATGTTGCAGCGATTGATGAGAAATCATCTGATCCTGATGGATACATACCAGGGTCAACTACTGTGTATCCGTCTTCAGGTAATTTCTGAACGAAAATGTCATGCCATGCTGAACCGTCAGC
>JABUTA010000487.1 GCA_021443845.1 Parasporobacterium sp. | reverse complement strand
CCGCTCGTACCAGGCAATGAGTTTTTTTTCGGCATTCTTGAATGACGGTGCTGCAGCTGCAATAAATGCACCACCGAGTCTGTCAGTTGACTCATATAATGATACATCATTTCCACACTTTGCGAGAAGTCTTGCCGCCTCCATGCCACCGATTCCCCCGCCAACAACCATAACCTTTGCGGGTTTATCTGCTTTTGCAAAATTATATCTGTCTTCATTCATTGTAATAGGCCTGAGCGCACATGATACACCCCTACCTGCAAGCAGTGAGCCCAGACATCCGTTATGACAGGCTATGCAGGGCCTTATGCTGTCGAGCTCCCCGTTCATAATCTTGTTCGTATATTCAGGATCTGCCAGGAACTGTCTGGCAATACCTACAGCATCAATACTTTCATGTTCTATGGCCTTTGCGGCAATATCAGGGTTCTCCATTCTACCTGCGCATATAACCGGTACATCGACAAATGATTTGATATATTGTGCTTCGGGAAGATTGCATGCTTCGGGCATATATACAGGTGGATGAGCCCAGTACCATGAATCGTAAGAGCCGTTGTCCACGTCAAGTAAATCACAGCCTGCATCAACAAGCATTCTTGCAACGGCGGGGCTTTCTTCAAGCGTTCTGCCAAACTCTTCGTAGGCTTCCATTGGCAGTGCTCCCTGATTAAAGCCTTTCATTTTACTTACTGCGCCGTAACGAACAGCTACCGGAAAGTCATCCCCACACCTTTCTTTTATTCCGCGGATAACATCAGTTGCAAATCTCATCCTGTTTTTCAGGCTGCCGCCGTATTCGTCGGTTCGATGGTTTGTATTACTGATTGCAAACTGATCAAGGAGATACCCTTCATGAACGGCATGGATTTCTACACCATCAATGCCTGCCTTTTTCGCCAGTTCTGCTGTATCAATCATAGCTTCAACAATACGCTTTATTTCTTCCACAGTCATTTCCCTGTGAATTCTAGCTGCGTTCCATACATTGGGTAGTTCTGAAGAAGCAAATTGAACCTTTGATACATCAGTCCCTTCAAATGTGGCTCCAACCTCAAGATTGCCAA
>JABUTA010000486.1 GCA_021443845.1 Parasporobacterium sp. | reverse complement strand
ACTGTATATGCTCCGGTTGGGATGTCTTTAAGTTCAAGTGTATAGGTCTTGGTTTCTTTCTGGTGGGTGAATTCCTTCAGTGTAAAGGTCTTTTCGTAAGCCGGACCTGTCACCTTGAATACAAGTGCACCTTCTGCTTCTGCTTCAGTAACATCACCCTTAATGGTCTTAGTGATCTTGAGGTTGCCTAAAACAACCTTTTCATCCTTCATTGTAACTTCGGTAACTTCTTTATTATTTATTTTAACTTTACCATTGTTATCAATTGTAAATGTAACATCAGCTGCCTTGGCATATCCGCTAGGAGGATTTTTTTCCTTTAATGTATATGTTCCCGGTACAAACATCTGGATGTGAGCTGCACTGTCAGATGTCCATGATGCTACCATTTCATTATCTGAATCATATACTTCGAGTTCTGCACCTGAAAGGAGTGTTTTTCCGTCTTCTTTAAACTTCTTGAAAGTTATCGGATATGGTTTGCTTGGTGTAGGTGGATTTTGTGCTACAACAAGAGTTGAGTTATTCAGGACACCGCCACCGTGTACGTAAGAGTGGTTGTATGCTATCAGAACGCCTGCGTTGCTGTTAGCTGCAGCTTTATCAGCTTCTGAAGCACGTGATGTCAGACCGAACTGGTTATCCATTTTAACACTGTCATATCCGTTGATTTCAATTAAGGTGCT
This sequence comes from Parasporobacterium sp., assembly GCA_021443845.1. GTDB lineage: Bacteria > Bacillota > Clostridia > Lachnospirales > Lachnospiraceae > RGIG5612. The sequence continues at coordinate 388 of JABUTA010000486.1, read as the reverse complement.
TGAATATGGAGATTTATCATTGGTCAGAACCTCTCCGATATAATTCTCATCTCCTCCGCCAACCATATATCCGTTGACATTTCCTGCTTTAGCAACATAAACATCTTCAAAGGTGTTGAATTTGCCCGCTTTAAATGCAGCTATTGCAGTATCATCTTCAGGAGTAGCCGAGTCATCGCTGTTCTTCGACCATGACTTTCCTTCAGCTGAATTGTCGAAGATGGCAATAGCTGTTGCCTCGGTGCTTACTATACTGTTAGTACTGAATGGACATCCGGCATAACCGCCGCCTAATCCGTCTGCTGTATTATCTCTGATAACTGCATTTATCAGAGTAAGTTTCTGAGCTGTATCGTCTGTGTATCCATGTACGGAAACACCGCCGCCG
>JABUTA010000485.1 GCA_021443845.1 Parasporobacterium sp. | reverse complement strand
GAAGTTCATAAAGATTATTAAGATCAAGTGCTGCAAAGAAGCCGCTGCTGTGAAGAAGAGCACCGATCTTAAGCACATCTGTCTTTTCTGCAGCACTGCAGGACATAACAGATAAAACAGTAAGGCAACCTGCCAATAAAATAGCTACTACTTTTTTCATTTGTAATCCTCCGTTGTTTTATATTTAAGAATAAATAAGATTCTATTCTTCAATTATATTGATAGAACTTTGATCCGTACTTCTGAACTTCATCCATTACAATCTTTTCTGATACGGAATTACAGTAACCACCGGCAACATAGCTCCCTGTTCTTCCGAGTTTCTGCATTGCCCTGCGTGCTTCTGCCCTTACTTCTTCTTCTGATACTCCGATAACATCCATGACCCCGTTCGTGTTCATTCCTCCGTCCCACACTATGCTGTCACCATATTTTGCTATCATGCCGTCAACGTCATTTATCGGGGCTACTGCCGTTATGGCATCCATTCCCATTTCGACCATATCGTCAAATAACAGTGTTATATTCCCACAAGAATGATGCATATACTTAACACCTTCCTCATGTATCGCATCTATGACCCGCTTTGTATATGGCTTGATAAATTCCCTGAACATCTCCTTTGACATCATCGGTCCGTTCTGCGTCCCGTAATCATCCATATTTGTGATGATATCAGGCTTATAATACCTGATCGCTTTCTTCATCACTTTGACCCTGTGTTCGGTTATTGCCTCCATGAACTCATGGAATGCCTCAGGTTCATCGTACATAGCCATTATTGTGTCCTCGAATCCCAATAATGAATGCATCCTCTCAAATACACCTGTCTGAAGCATCAGCTGTGTCATCCTGTCAGGGTCATAGCTTTCCACAACAGGTTTTGATAATCTTTCCCATTCCACCTTGTCAATGTCAGGAAAAGTCACCTGTTTTTCCCATTGTGTGATATCCGTACAGATGAACGGGGCCTTAGGATCCTGCATGAATCCGTTGGTGCCTGTATCCCATAGCCATCTGCATCCAAACCAGTCTTCGCCTGCCGTTACACCAAATGGAGGGCTGTCAGCAATACAATCT
>JABUTA010000484.1 GCA_021443845.1 Parasporobacterium sp. | reverse complement strand
GCCTAATGTTATTGTTGTAATGAATGAAGCTTTTGCTGATTGGGCTGTGGACGGAGATATTAAGGCAAGTGCTGAATATATGCCGTTCTACAAAAGCATAAAGGAAAATGCAATCAAGGGTTACGCTCATGTATCTGCTTTTGGCGGACGTACTGCAAATTCAGAGTATGAGTTTCTCACCGGAATGAGCATGGCCTTTTACCCTACAGGAACAGTACCATTCCAGCATTCTATGAAGCACGACATGGATTCCTTTACAAGGCAGCTGGAAGACTTGAATTACGGCGGTCTTGATGCTGTGCATCCGTTTAAGGGTAGTGGGTATAACAGAATTGACGCGTATGAGAAACTGGGATTTGACAGGTTCTATACTATGGACGACTTCGAAAATCCTAAGCTGCTTCGCAAATATATTTCAGATGAGGCTGACTACGAGAAACTGTTTGAACTTTACGAGGAGCATGAGAACAGTGCTGAAGGCAAGAAGGGTCAGCCGTTCTATATATTTAATGTAACAATGCAAAATCATGGCGATTATGCTACAGGCTACGATAATCTGCCTATTACTATTACCAGCGGGATTAAGGATGTTCCGGAGGGAGCAAACAGATATCTGACTTTAATAAAGAAATCTGACGAGGCTTTGGAGGTTTTGCTTGATTATTTCTCGGATAAGGAGCCTACTATTGTGGTGTTCTTCGGGGATCATCAGCCAAGTATGTCTGATGAGTTCTATGAAAAGCTCATGGCGGAGACCGCTGATACTCAGGAGAAGATGGTTAACCGGCAGAAGGTGCCTTATATGATATGGGCTAATTATGACATAAGCGGGACTGTTGACCAGATAGCCGGTGAGGGCGTCGATGCTGAAAATATAAGCCTTAATTATTTGTCTACACTGGTGACGGATACGGCAGGTCTGCCGAAGACGGGATTCCAGTTGTTCCTGGAGGAGGCCCGGCAGGAGATTCCTGTGATTAATGCTTTTTATTATATCGGCAAGGACGGGAAGGTTTATACCATGGGCGATGAAAGCCCGTACGAGGATATAATTAAGAAGTACCGGTACTTCCAGTACAA
>JABUTA010000483.1 GCA_021443845.1 Parasporobacterium sp. | reverse complement strand
GCATCGGCAGCATTGAACTGAGCCATGACCGTGTCATGGGAGGAACGCTTCCTGACTCCATGTCTTCGGTCGTTGCAAGATACGTCGATATGGAACGGGATATCCAGCTGCTCATAAGAGAACTTGAACTTGCAAGGCACAGAATCATTGGTGAGATACAGAGCCTTGAAGATTCGCGCCACGTGGATCTCCTGTACCGCAGGTACGTCAGCTGGCAGTCCTGGGAGCAGATAGCAGATGTCATGCACTATGACAAGAGACATATACACAGGCTCCATGGTGATGCGCTCCTAGCCTTCAGAAAAACCGTAATGAATGAATCATGTCACTAAATGTCACTTAGCAATGTGATAGTATGATATTGACCTTAGAGAAAAGAAAATGCATATTCGTTCTCAAAGACTACAATCACTTGCTAATTGAAAGACAGCCATGACGTGGCTGTCTTTCGCGTATACTGACATGAAAAACGAAACGATAAACAGGATACTGGGAACCGCACTCCCAAACATGTGCCAGAGCTTCTTCGACAGCTTCGTAGAAAGCAACGTAAATCAGCGCCACAGCCAGGGCGTCAGGGCTCTCATCATAAGGCAGATGGCAGGAAACTGCTGCGACTGGTGCAGCAGCCTTGCCGGAATTTATGAATACGGAACCGAGCCGAAGGACGTCTATAAGAGACACGACAGCTGCAGATGCACCGTCACGTTCAAGTCGGAGAAAAGCGGATACAGAAACGTGTTCAGCAGGAAGGAATACGAGACATACAGGGAAGCCAGAAAAGCGGACATACTTGAAAAACTGTCAGATAAAACTATAATAAAAGCAGGAGGTAAAGGTTCAAACCTAGTAGCAGGAACTGGAATTGGCAGCAACAGAGTTCTCAGGAGCAGAATAATACGCGAAGCAATACAGAATCCTCACCCGGTATACGCCGATGATCTGCGCAAGGCATACATAGGCAGAGTGAAGAAGGAAGCAGAGTTATACGATGTTGTAATTCATGGCAGCACATACTTCGTGGAATATGAGAAGAAGTATAACCTGTCAGCAAAAGACCTTGCGCTGATAAAGTTGCATC
>JABUTA010000482.1 GCA_021443845.1 Parasporobacterium sp. | reverse complement strand
GAATTGTAAAAATATAATATAAAAAAAAGTAAAGAAGCGAGAAAAAGCGTCGGTCTGCAGAGTGCAGCCGACGCTTAGTTTTATTCTTCGCTTCAGTCATAATATCTGAGGTAATATATCCAACCTGATTCTTTAAAAGTTGAAACGCTCACCTCTCGTCCTGTCTGATCTCCGCCCTGAGGATAATCCACTCCATCTACTACAGAATCATGTGCGCCTGCAGTTAATCCGTTTCCAACATATATCTCAGTATGTCCCGCACTGCCGTATCTGTACCAAAGGATATCTCCGGCTTTCAGATTCTGCATTCCTGAGTAGCTATAGACCTTGAACCCTGCATTCTGAAGCAGTGATACCATTGTTCCGGTATAGAACGGTGAACTGCCAAGTGCACCGGCAAATCCATTGTAAATCAAGGAATAAAATACGAATGACGAACAATCCACATCAGGATTAAGTTTTCTGTTTATCTGTGAATAACCCACTGAATCATTTTGTGTCAGACGAATGGCAAAATCAACATAGTCAATTATTGAAAATTCAGCACCGTATATAACACCTTCTCCATCGGCATATACATTGTAACAGATCGTTCCGTTATCATTGAACTGTGATGCGTTCACATCGCAATAGAACACACCGTTGCCGGCATATGTTCCGTCGATCATGTTCAGATCATCATATCCGTTTGTTTTTGACCATACCGCAAATCTTACCGATTCCGCATAAAGATCTTTATAATATATCCTTCTGCATCCGGATCCGTCCGGATCGGTCACATAAGTCTGCGTCTGTCCCCTCATGAGCAACTGCGCTGCATCCAACCATACAGGTTCACCGGCAGCATCAAATACATACGCATGCACATAGTACATACCGGTATGGTTTTTGTGGTTTTTTATGTCCACAACAGTCTTATACAGGCCCGGACTCACCATTTCCGCCTCATACCATACTATATCGTTCTGATCGTCTTCGCACCAGACAGGAACAGAAACATATTCGAAATTAAGTCCGGATATTTTTACCCAGACCTCAAACGTAGCATCCAGTCTGTTGATATTTTGAATGGTTAGTGAATG
>JABUTA010000481.1 GCA_021443845.1 Parasporobacterium sp. | reverse complement strand
TTGTTGTCAGCGTGCCTGGTACGTAAGTGATCGTATAATTATCGCCTGCGGAAGCAGCACTAGCATTAATCTGATATGTTGCACCAGCTCTTTCAATTATTGCTGGAGGCTGAGTTTCATAGCTAAGAATGGGATGAGTGCTTAGAGTCTCGCCGCTAATAAATCCAGTGACTGCATAGTCTTTATCAAGCTCAGAATTCGTCAACGAAGGCGCCTGAGTACCAACCTTAGCCTCTTTATTGATTACTGAAACTGTCAGCTCTTTTTTGTTGACAGTAAATGACTTATCAACTTCTCCCTTATAATTTCCCACACCAGTAATAATTACCTTATAGTCGCCAGCATCAAAGTAGTTTTTGTCCTCTTCGTAACTAACCGTATAGTCCTTATCCTTTTCAAGCTCCATTCCATTATAGGTTATATTTGTTGGGACTTGCTTGTACTGTTTGCCACAATAGGTCAAGTCAGCAATTCCTTCTATAACCAGGCCCCCAAGACTTGGATCAGGATTCATAAAGTCAGCAGTCTCGATAATTACAGTTAGAGAAGGGTATGGATCCTCGGGAGTACCAGCATGACTATCATAATGGTTGTAGTCACCCTTAGCCCTGTAATGAATAGTATATGTGTTGGCTTCCGTAGCTGTTGGAGGTGCTGTACTCCAAGTTTCCCCCCCGTCAATGCTATATTCAATAGTTCCACCATTGGAATTGCCAAGCGAAGTTAGTAGGAGCTGAGCAGTGCTATTGTATGTTAGTGAAGCTGCTACAGGAGCTGAATAAATAATGCATTTTACTTTCTCCACTGTCAACTTACCCTGAGTCTGTGAATACTCAATAGTATAATTTGAGCTTACAGCACCTCCACTTGGTTGAATAACATAAGTCTTATCAATGTCGTTAAGAATCGGAGGAATGGCTGGATCATAGCTAAATGTTGGAGGAACTGTAAATGCATCACTGCCAATAAAGCCATCAGCTGTATAATCTGTCCCGAGCACATAGTCGAACGTTGAAGGTGCTGTAGAATCAATGTAGCCTACATGATCTTTAGATGCCACTGTAACAACCTTTGGCGCTATCG
>JABUTA010000480.1 GCA_021443845.1 Parasporobacterium sp. | reverse complement strand
ATCGCTAACAATTTCTTCATCTTTTTTCCTCCATCTAAATAGAATTATAATAAAACAGCTATACATATATATAGCTAATTTGATTGAAACATCATTACCATAATTTTAACTTAATTATAATGAATTAAACCGTTCTGTCGGAGCAGTATTCCATCAATAAAAAAAGCAGGAATCTCTTCCTGCTTAAATGCATCATTATCTGCGGTTCTTCCTCTCCTCCGGCATCCATTCTTCCATTCTTATCACCCTGTCACACACCCTGTCAACCACCGCGTTATAATGGGAAATGAACAGCATTGACAGGTCGAACTCCTTCTGAAGCAGAAGGATCAGCTTCAATATCTGATCCTGGATAGTAACATCCAGTGCGGATACAGGTTCATCCGCAATAATAAACTTCGCACCTGAAATAAGTGCCAGTGCGATATTGACTCTCTGCTTCTGTCCGCCGGACAGCTCGCGCGGATACCTGTATAAGAATTCCTCAGGAAGCTCAACCTTTGAGGTTCGGTTTGCTGATTTAAAGCAGATTGCTTCTGTACAGGCAGGCAGCAAGGTTACCGTAGCATATCATGCTGTTTTAAACGAAAATGCAGTCATTGGCGTTGAAGGAAATTCCAATAAGGCAAAGCTTGAGTACAGTAATAACCCATATGGGGATGGAACAGGTGAAACACCAGAAGATAAAGTAGTTGTATTTACATACGAATTAAAGGCAAATAAGGTCGATAAGGATGGTGAGGCTTTAGCGGGTGCCGGATTTACCTTATATAAGTTCGACGAAAAAGCAAATGATTATGTGGCAGTAGGCGAAGAAATTACAGGAGTAACTACCTTTAGCTTTCATGGACAGGATGCAGGTATGTATAAATTGGTAGAGACCACTGTGCCAGCCGGATATAACAAGGCAGATGATATTATCTTTACGGTAGAGGCTGTTTATGATACGGTTTCCGATAATCCAAAGCTTAAGAAGATGGTAGTAAAAAGTGCAGACGGAAACGTAATTTCACGAAAATCAATTTCTGAGAATGTCGATATCACTGCCGACAACACGCTTTTCCAGCTTGAATACACAGTGCCGTT
>JABUTA010000047.1:9727-22104 GCA_021443845.1 Parasporobacterium sp. | reverse complement strand
GGAATAAATATTGCTCTCAGAGCAGTACCTTCCAAGTCCACCATGCCCATATTGGAATCTTTCCTTATTACAGCAGGAGATGACATAGTCATTACTTCAAATGATAATGATATGGGTATCCAGACCATTGTAGAAGGTGTTGTAAACGAAAAGGGAAAAATAGCAGTAGAAGCAAGACTGTTCAGTGAAATAGTCAGAAAGCTTCCTGATAATGAAGTATTGATAGAAAGCGGAGCCAACAGAAAGATAAAAATAGTATGTGAGGATTCTGTTTTTAATTTCAGCGGAAATGATCCTGACGAATTTCCGGATCTTCCTTCAACAGGTGAAGTAAAAACTGTCAGAATGTCTGAGTTTACCTTAAAAGAGCTTATACGTCAGACTATTTTTTCAGTAGCTGCAAATGATGCAAATGCCTTAATGAAGGGAGAGCTTTTTTCAGTATCAGGAGATTACATAAAAGTCATATCTCTTGACAGCCACAGAATATCCATGAGAAAGGAACAGCTGGCTGTTCATTATGAAGATTCAAAGGTAATAGTACCTGGAAAGACACTTACTGAAATAAGCAGGATAATAAGCGGTGACCAGGCAGATATTGTAACTCTTGAATTTGATAAACGTTTTATAAAATTCAGATTCAAGGGAACGGTGGTAATATCAAGACTTATAGAGGGAGAATTCTTTAACGTTGAACAGATGATTTCCTCTGACTATTCAACAGAAGTAAAAGTAAATAAAAATGATTTCATGAACAATATTGACAGAGCTCTTACTCTTATCAGAGAAGGAGATAAAAAGCCTGTGGTATTTGATATAAGAGACGGTTTCATGAATCTTGATATAAATACAGCTATAGGTTCAATGAGCAGCAGGCTTCCTGTAATAAAGAACGGAAATGATATAATGATAGGATTCAATCCTAAATTTCTTATGGACGCTCTGAGAGTAATAGATGATGAAGAAGTAGCAATGTATTTTGTCAATTCAAATGCTCCGTGCTTTATAAGAAATGACAGCAGTGAATATGTGTACATTATTCTTCCGGTTAATATAAACAGATAATATCATGCAGGAAATAAAATTAAGAACAGAATTCATAAAACTTGGGCAGGCCCTGAAGGCAGCAGGACTTGTTGAAAACGGTGGCTGTGCGAAGGATGTCATCCTTAACGGAGAAGTCAGGGTTAACGGAAACACCGAACTTCAGCGTGGAAAAAAACTATATGACGGCGATATTGTTGAATTTGAAGGGGAACAGATCAGAATATGCAGATAAAATTTCTGGAATTACAGAATTTTAGAAATTATGATCATCTGTCTGCTGATTTTTCAAAGGGATGCAGCATCATATATGGAGAAAACGGCCAGGGAAAAACAAATATCCTTGAGAGCATATATATGTGCAGCTTCGGAAGAAGCCATAAAAACAGCAAGGACGGAGAAATAATAAAAAGCGGATGTGATGAAGGACATATAAAAGCAGAATTTTCTTCCGAATACAACAGCCACAGAGTTGACATGCATCTGAAAAAAAACAGGTCAAAGGGAATTGCCCTTGACAGGGTGCCTCTGAAAAAACTGGGTGATCTGTACGGCAGGATACTGGTGGTAATGTTTTCAGCAGAGGATCTTGCCATAGTCAGAAGGAGTCCTGCCGACAGAAGAAGGTTCATAGACCTTCAGCTTTGCCAGATAGATCCCATATATATGGAAGATATTTCCGTATACAACAGGATTCTTGAACAGAGAAGAGAGCTGTTCAAAAAGATGGATGAGGAAAATGACAGACATGCATTTGATTCAACTCTGGATATATGGGATATGCAGCTGTGTGAATACGGCAGCAGGATAATAAAACGAAGACGCGAATTTATAGAAGAACTGAACGATATCATATTTGATATCCATTATGATATCAGCGGAGGAAAGGAAAAAATAAAAATTTTATATGAGCCTTCCTCTGATGAAGACAGCTTCTACGAGAATATTATCAGAAACCGGGAAAGAGACCGTATATACAAACAGACCCATACAGGTCCCCACAGGGATGATATGGGATTTTACGACGGAAATACTGATCTTAAGATATACGGAAGCAACGGACAGCAGAGAAGCTGTGCAATCTCTTTAAAACTATCTGAGATATACATAATAGAAAAATTAAAAAAAGAAAAGCCTGTGCTTCTTCTCGATGATGTTCTTTCTGAACTTGACAGAGGAAGACAGCTGCACCTTATCGAAAGACTTAATGATGTACAGACTATCATAACCTGTACGGGTATGGATGAGTTTATAGAAGAAAAATTAGGTGCGGTAAAAAAAATCCATATCGAAAAAGGCAGAATAATTGACTGAAAGGAATTTACATGTCAGAAAATAACATATTGGAAACAACAGAAGAAAGAAACCTGTCGGATACAACGGTTGAAGGAGAATACGGTGCCGATAATATTCAGGTACTTGAAGGACTTGAGGCCGTAAGAAAACGTCCGGGTATGTATATAGGAAGCACTTCTGAAAGAGGACTTCATCATCTTGTATATGAAATAGTAGATAATGCAGTTGATGAAGCACTGGCAGGAGTATGTACGGAAATACAGGTTACCATTAATCCGGATAATTCAATAACCGTTGAAGATAACGGACGTGGTATTCCGACAGGTATCAATAAAGCCCAGGGAGTATCTGCGGTAGAGCTTGTATTCTGCAAGCTTCATGCCGGAGGAAAATTCGGCGGCGGGGGATATAAGGTATCCGGCGGTCTTCACGGAGTAGGTGCATCCGTCGTTAATGCCCTGTCAACCCATCTTGAAGTTACAATATACCGTGAAGGAAAAATACATTTTCAGGAATATGAAAGAGGTAAGGCTCTCTGTGAACTTAAGATATTAGGTGATTGTGATCCCGAAAAACACGGATCCAGGATTACTTTCAAGCCGGATGGTGAGATATTCACGGAAACCCTTGAATATAATTTCAAGACCCTTCAGACCAGATTAAGGGAAATGGCATTTCTTACCAAAGGACTTAAAATAGTTCTTGAAGATACCAGAGAAGACAGAAAAGAAAAAAAGACTTTTCATTATGAAGGCGGTATCAAGCAGTTTGTTGAATATATCAACAGAGCAAATACTCCGAGCTATGAGGAAATAATGTATTTTGAAGGTGAGAAGAACAATGTGGCGGTTGAGGTGTCAATGCAGCACAATAACGGCTACAACGAAAGTATCTACACCTTTGTTAATAATGTAAATACCCCTGAAGGCGGTACTCATCTCGAAGGATTCAAAAGGGCAATCACAAGAATATTCAATGATTATGCCCGGAAAAACAAGATTCTTAAAGAAAAGGAAGATAATCTGTCCGGAGAGGATCTGAGGGAAGGTCTTGCAGCAATCATTTCCGTTAAGATAGAAGATCCTCAGTTTGAAGGACAGACAAAGCAGAAGTTGGGTAATTCAGAAGCCAGGGCTGCGGTGGAATCTGTAGTAAGTGAGCAGCTCACATATTTCCTTGAACAGAATCCTGTTGTTGCAAAGATGGTATGTGAAAAGGGCATTCTGGCACAGAGAGCCAGAGAAGCAGCCAGAAAAGCAAGGGAAGCAACAAGAAAGAGTCCTCTTGCCAGCGGATCTCTTCCGGGCAAACTGGCAGACTGTTCTGATAAAGACCCCAAGAACTGTGAAATATTCATAGTTGAGGGAGATTCCGCCGGGGGAAGTGCAAAAAAGGCCCGTATAAGAAAGACTCAGGCTATCCTTCCTTTAAGAGGAAAGATTCTTAACGTTGAAAAAGCCAGAGCAGACAGAATACTGGGCAATGCAGAGATAAGAACCATGATAACCGCCTTCGGCACAGGCATACTTGAAGACTTTGATATATCAAAGCTCCGTTATGATAAGATAATCATCATGACAGATGCGGATGTTGACGGAGCCCATATAGCAACACTTCTTCTGACATTCTTCTACAGATACATGCCGGAGCTCATAAAACAGGGACATGTATACCTGGCAAAACCGCCTCTGTATCAGATAACGAAAAACAAGAAGGTGTGGTATGCATATTCCGATGAAGAGCTTAATAACATAATGCTTGAGATAGGCCGTGACAATCAGAATAAGGTTCAGCGTTACAAAGGTCTCGGTGAAATGGATGCAAGCCAGCTGTGGGAAACTACCATGGATCCCAATACCCGTATTTTATCAAAGGTATTAATGGATGAGGAAAATCCCCAGGATCTTGATATTACATTCAACACTCTCATGGGTGATGAAGTGGAACCCAGAAGGGAATTTATCGAGATTAATGCAAAATACGCTACAAATATAGACATTTAATATTGATATATACAGACAGGAACTAAAATGGAAGATAATAAAAATGTTAATATTCCGGAAACAGAACTGAGCGATACAGTTTTTGACAAAATAGAGGAAGTCGATCTGAAAAAAACCATGGAAACTTCCTATATTGACTATGCCATGAGTGTTATCGCTTCCAGAGCTCTGCCTGATGTAAGGGACGGCCTCAAACCGGTGCAGAGAAGAGTTCTGTTTTCCATGAGTGAACTTAATAATACTCCTGACAAGCCACACAGAAAATGTGCACGTATCGTCGGTGATACCATGGGTAAATATCATCCTCATGGTGATTCATCAATATACGGCGCTCTTGTAAATATGGCTCAGGAATGGTCTACCAGATATCCTCTGGTAGACGGTCACGGAAACTTCGGTTCTGAAGACGGCGACGGAGCAGCCGCAATGAGATATACAGAAGCAAGACTTTCCAAAATTTCCATGGAAATGCTTGCTGATATCAATAAGAATACCGTAGATTTCATACCGAACTTTGATGAAACAGAGCAGGAACCGGTGGTACTTCCTGCAAGATATCCCAATCTTCTTGCAAACGGAACAACAGGTATTGCTGTAGGTATGGCTACAAATATTCCTCCTCACAATCTGGGGGAACTTATAGATGCCGTAAACCGGATCATTGACAACAGGGTTGAAGAAAAGGAAACAACTATTGATGAACTCATGCAGATTGTCAAAGGTCCTGATTTTCCTACCGGTGCCACTATACTGGGAAGAAAGGGAATAGAAGAAGCTTACAGAACAGGCCGGGGCAAGATAAAGATCCGTGCGGTTTCCGAAATAGAGCCTATGGATAACGGCAAGAGCCGAATAGTCGTAACAGAACTTCCCTTCCTGGTAAACAAGGCTAAGCTGGTAGAAAAAATAGCAGAGCTTGTTAAGGACAAGAGGATAGACGGAATCGTAGACCTTCGTGACGAAACTGACCAGACAGGTACAAGAGTAGTCATCGAATTAAGAAAAGATGTCAATCCCAATGTTATCCTTAATCAGCTTTACAAGCATACTCAGCTTCAGGACAGCTTCGGTGTAATAATGCTGGCTCTTATCAATAATGAGCCAAAGATTTTCAATTTATATGAAATGCTTGCATGCTACCTGAAGCACCAGGAAGAGGTAGTAACAAGAAGGACAAAGTACGATCTTAACAAGGCAGAAGAAAGAGCTCACATTCTGGAGGGACTTCTTATTGCTCTGGACAGCATAGAAGAGGTTATCCGGATCATAAGAGCAAGCAAAACTGTTCAGGAAGCCAAAACCGGACTCTGCGACAGATTCGGGCTCACAGATATTCAGGCTCAGGCCATAGTTGACATGAGACTGAGAGCCCTTACAAATCTGGAAAGACTCAAGCTTGAACAGGAGCATGACGAATTATTGGCTAAGATCAGATATTATAAGGAAATCCTCGGAGATGAAAAGAAGCTTCTGGGTGTCATAAAAGAAGAAATTCTCGTCATGAAGGAAAAATACGGTGACGAAAGAAGAACATCTATCGGTGTAGATGACGGGGATATAGAAGATGAAGATCTTATTCCTGTAGGAAATACAGTTATCACCATGACAAGACTCGGATATATCAAGAGAATGTCTATTGATAATTTCAAGTCTCAGAACAGGGGCGGCAAAGGTATAAAGGGAATGCAGACCCTTAATGAAGATGTTATAGAAAGGATGTTTGTTACAACAACCCATAATAACATACTGTTCTTCACCAATAAGGGCCGTGTTTACAAAATGAAAGCTTACCAGATTCCGGAAGCCTCCCGCAATGCCAGAGGAACAGCTATTATCAACCTGCTTCAGCTCCAGCCTGATGAAAACATAGCTGCAGCCATGGCTGTGGAAGAGTTCGAAGGAGCGGAAAATCTTCTGATGGCAACGAAGAAGGGTATTATCAAGAAAACTGCTCTCTCAGAATATGAAAATATCCGTCAGACAGGTATTATCGCCATTACACTTAAGGAAGACGATGAACTTATCGATGTTGATATGACAGATGGCCACAGAGAAATAGTCCTTATAACCAGAAACGGTCACAGTATCCGCTTTAATGAAGAAGAAGTAAGACCTACCGGCAGAAGCTCAATGGGTGTTACCGGTATGAAATTCACAGATGAAGGGGATGAGGTTATCACGCTGGCCCTGGATGTACAGGGTGAAGATATTCTGTTTGCAACAGAAAACGGTATGGGCAAGCGTACCAGTTTCTCTGAATTCAAAGCTCAGCACAGGGGTGGAAAAGGTGTTCTCTGTTATAAGGTGACTGAAAAGACAGGCTGCCTTTCTGCAGGAAGCGCAGTATCCCAGGGTGATGAGATAATGCTCATTACCAATCAGGGTATTGTTATGAGAATGTCAGTTGATGACATCTCCGTTATAGGAAGAAATACCACGGGTGTCAGACTGATGAATGTAAATCAGAGTGATGATATCAAAGTTATCGGTATGGCAAGGATAGGCCGTGATTTTCTGTCTGATGAAGCAGAGGAAGCTGAAACCGATGAAGACGTGAAGGAAACGGTATCAGAAACAGAAGAAATTACAGAATAAAATTATAAGAACAGGCTCCTGCCCCTTAACAGAGCGGGAGCCTTTGTAAAATATGAAAGAGGATCTGATCAAACAGACAACTAAATATGCAAAGCATTTTTCAGTAGTCCTCAGTCTGCCCTGTACGGTTGTTGATATAGAAAATCACAGTCTTCACAGATGTGCGGATTCGGACATGGCGGATGTGTGCAGCGTATGTCCCCACAAAGAATGCAGGGGATATGTACAGTTTGCAAAGGGATGCGGTGAAGCATACAGATGGGATGGCCTTTATATATTCCATTGTCCCCAGGATCTGGTCCTTGTATGTGCATCTGTATCAGATGAGATGGGTGCATTTGCAGGAGGAATGGTGATAGGTCCGCTCATACTGGCAAACAAGGATGATATTCTTGCAGAATCTTCAGATCCTTTATTTATAAACGTCATCAGGGGTGTTCAGGAATCTGTCCCGAATAAGATACAGGGCATGGCGGAAATACTTGCTGCCATAGCAGGCAATCTGTCAAATATGGCCAGAGGAAAAGCCGGTCAGTATTTCTTCAGACAGGAAGGTCTTCTGAACGCCATGTATGTTGAGCAGATCAAGACTCCGGAGACAGAGGATTATTACACATATCCCATAGTTATGGAAGGAAAACTCCGTCATGCCATAAAAAACGGAGAAAAAGAAGGAAGCCAGGTAATCCTGAACCAGATGCTGGCATATATTTATATCTATAATCATAACAATATAGAACTTATCAAACCCCGCATTACCGAGTTAATGGTTATCATATCAAGAGCGGCCATGGATGCAGGAGCCAATGTTAAGGATATTTTCCTGATAAATGAAAATTTTAATTCAAACATAGAAGAATTCAGGAATCTGGAGGATCTTTCTGCATGGGTATCCGGAATGCTGCAGAAGTTCATTTCACTTACGTTTGAATTTGAAAAGGTCAAACATGCAGACGTAGTTTATAAAACAATAGAATATATAAAAAGCAATTACTACAGGCACATAACTCTTGATGAAATAGCGGCAAAGACCTATCTGAGTAAGACCTATCTGAGCACATTGTTCAAAAAGGAGACAGGATACAGTATTTCGGAGTACATTAATAATGTAAGGATAGACAGAAGCCAGACTCTGCTGGTAAACAGTAAAATGGAAATCGTAGAGATTGCCGCAATGTGCGGTTTTGAAGAACAGAGCTATTTTACGAAGGTTTTCAGGAAAATAGTAGGTGTAACTCCGAAAAAATTCAGAGAGAGCCGGGGAAATGTGGTAAAAGACAGTGTATTAAGATAATTCAGGAGAAAAAAATGTACGAATTCACTTTTGAAGGTTATAACAGGGAACAGTGTGAAGCATATCTGAAAAGGATAGGTGCAGAATATGACGGTAATCCTACCATGGAGAATCTGGAAATGATCATAAGTGCTCACCAGAAATCAGTACCTTTTGAAAATCTTGCCCTGATCATGAAATGGGGTAAGGTGAAAATGGATCCGGACTCACTGTTTGAGAAAATCGTGACCGAAAGACGGGGAGGATTCTGCCATGAGCTGAACGGAGCATTGCTGCTTCTCCTGAAAGGATTGGGATATGATGCCGTAGGATGTATGGCAAGAGTAGGGCTTCCTTTTCTTGGAACACTGATGAATCTTGATCATGCAGGGGTCATTGTAAGAATAAACGGCAGAAAATTATACTGTGACGTGGGAATGTCGGGTCCTAAAGCCGACGGAGGCGTGGAATTCGGAGAAACCGGTTCAGAACCTCTGCGCCGGGAAAACCACGGACAGACATTCTGGATCGAGGATACGTATGAAGGCTGGAAGATGTTAAGATATGAAGGCCCTGAAAATGACGGTGCAGTAATAATATTTTCTCCGATACCTGTACTCCCCATTGATATGGCAGCAAACTGCTATTATCTTGTAGAAAGGGGAAATACACCTTTCCATACAACAAGATTTGTTAATATATGCAGGGACAATAACGGATATGTCAGTGTAACGGACAATCATATTAAAATATCCGACGGAGAAAAAACTGTTGAGAGAGATTTCCCTGAAGACGAGTTTAATGATATACTGAAAGAGTATTTCGGAATAATCAGATAATATAAATATTTAATCTTAATATTAAAGGAGGAAATCATGGGTTTTTTAGATAATCTCGGAAAAACAATTTCAGAAGTAAGCCAGACAACTATCAAGAAAAGCGTCGGCGCTGCCAATGCGGCAAAGTTAAATCTTATGATAAGTGATGAAGAACGCAAGATTGATAAAATGTATGAAGCAATCGGCAAAAAATACGCGGAACTTCATGAAGAAGATTTTGAACCCGTATATGCGGAGATGATGTCCTCTATCAGAGAATGTAAGAACAGAATAATGGACTATCAGCACAGCATACATAAAATAAAGGGAATGATGACCTGTCCCTGCTGCGGAAAGGATATAGCAGAAGGCGGAATGTTCTGTCCGCAATGCGGGGCTTCAGTTAAAACAGAAGAAGTTCCCACAGAAAGGATATGTCCCGAATGCGGAAACGCATCCTCAGTTGAAGAAACATTCTGTCCTGTATGCGGAGCTGTGTTAAAAGAGGAGGCATCCGAAGAAACATCTCAGGATGTAGAGTCTGAATTTGTTGATTAAGGGGTTGTCATGTTCAGAAGGTTTAAGGAAGTATTTAAAAGCAACAGAAGCCTTCAGTTGATAATAATAGTATTGCTGGCAATATTATTTTACACGCTGATCAATAATCTGGCTGTTGTGGGAGCTGCTCTGAAGTTCGTGTTCGGCATTCTGGCTCCGGTTATTACGGCGGCGATAATTGCGTTTCTTCTTTATCCGGTTATAGGAACTATAGAGAAGAAGGTGTTTAAAAAGCTGAGAGCAAGAAGACATCTCCATGCGTTCTGTGTTATTTTTACAGTTCTGGTCATATGTGTGTTCTTACTGGCCCTGGTGGTTCTGGTAATTACCCAGGGAGCAGAATCATTAAAGCATCTGCTGAACAACTTTAATGTATATGTCCAGAAGTTTACCAATATGCTCAATTCATGGCTGGGTGACAGGGCAAAGGATATTTCTATTTTCGGTGTAAATATAATAGAAATAGAATCCGTCGGTCTTCAAAATCTGGCAACATCAGTTATCAGCTGGTGTACGGAACATGCAGAAGGTATTATCGGAGGCGCTCAGAGTGTAGGATCGAATGTGTTTAATATCTTTCTTACGGTAATGCTGACCATATATATGCTTCTGGATGCCGACCATCTGAAAAAATCCACTTCCAGGTATTTCCGCTCAGTTATGGCACCGGAGAAATATGTAAGATTTTCTGAGATATGTTCCAGGAGCAGCAGGATTTTTACGAGATATTTCCTCAGCAATGTGCTGGATTCACTTATAATAGGTATTGCGTGCTATATATTCATGCTCATTATGGGACTGCCCTATTCACTGATCATTTCAGTTGTGGTAGGCGTAACGAACTTTGTTCCTACATTCGGCCCCCTGGTGGGAGGTATTATAGGAGCATTTCTGATACTTCTTATTGATCCCATGGGGGCGGTATGGTTCATTATTTATGAGCTGGTGAGCCAGTTCTGTGACGCCAATCTCATCAAACCGAAGCTTTTCGGGGACACCACCGGTTTAAGGCCCATGTGGGTACTGGCCGCCATTATCATAGGCGGAGGGCTGTTCGGAGTTGTGGGAATGCTGCTGGGAGTTCCTCTGGTTGCCATTCTTGCCATGATAATGAATGAAAGAGTAGAAAAGAGGCTGCAGCATCTGGACAAAGCAGCTGAAGGGGAAAACGGAGAAGCCTCGCAATAACATTCACCATTATAATAGGAAGAAACAGTTTCAGTCCGTATATCAGGCAAGATATACGGACTGTTTTTTCGAAAACAATGCCGGGGGAGTATTGGTGTGTAAGCAGATGTATACAGGAAGAAAAGAAAGGCAAAGAATACAAAATTGTGCAATATGTCATTATAGCTGATGAAATATTGTGCAAATAAACTAAAGATGTTAAAAAACATTGAAAATTCACATTTTTACTTTATGATTAGTCTGTAAAATTATCCGGACTCCATAGTCATGGGTGTACGTGAGTCCGGAAAAAGCAATAAACAGGCTGCTTCTGCAGCCATATAACAAGCAGCAAAGGAGGTCCAGCATGAAAAGACTGATAACCAGAGCATCTGCAATACTGATGGCAATGCTTATGGTAGTTACTATGCTTGCAGTTCCGGTATCCGCAGATGAATATGTGGATGACAGCATTTATTACGACTATCCTGACGATTTTATGGATGAGCCAATGCCGGAAGATGATACCTGGCAGGAAGAAAATGAACAGGAAGAACCATGGTCAGAGCCGGAACCGTGGACAGAAGAAACATGGACAGAAGATACCGCTCCGGAAACAATTGCAGAGCCTGAGACAGAAGCCTGCAGAACAGTTGCTACTGCTGACGGGACAGACTACTATTCTATGCTCGATGCAGTTAATAACATAAGAGACGGAGCAGTGCTGATGCTTCAGGAGGATATTATCCTTACCAATCCGGTCGATGTAAGGTCATCATATAATTTTAAATTTACTATCGACCTCAACGGGCATGAGATCCGTATGTACGGTACTGACGAGAATATGAGCGGTGATAACTCAGGAGCAGACCCGAATGCATATCCTGATGCAGGCGGTATGTTTATTCTGAGAAACGGAACCCTTACTTTCACAGACTCGTCTTATGAAAAGAACGGCCGAATCACCAGCTCTAATGACAGAAATCCTGTTATCAGGGTGGTTAAGGATACAGAAGTGGGAACATACCTCTATATTACAGGAGGCACATACAAATCTCATGATTCCCAGCCTGTTATCAGGATAACTGATCAGAACGATCAGGAACTTCCTTCATATGAATCATCTCAGGATTCCCAGGCCATACTTACTGTAAGTGTAAGTGACGGCAGGTTCAGCAGGCAGCTTCCTGCAGAATTTATGGCACCGGGACGTTCAATGAAAGAAGATTCCGACGGTACATGGATCACAGAAGAGGCAAAGGCCGCAGTTTATAACATTAACTGGATGGACTGGGACGGCACACTGCTTCAGACTGCTC
The DNA here is from genome assembly GCA_021443845.1 of Parasporobacterium sp. Lineage (GTDB taxonomy): Bacteria > Bacillota > Clostridia > Lachnospirales > Lachnospiraceae > RGIG5612. Next base: position 10,031 of record JABUTA010000047.1, on the reverse strand, counting down.
AGGTTAATGAAGGAGATGTTCCTGATTATTCAGGAGATACTCCATACAGATCAGAGGATGATTCTTATACATATTCATTCACAGGATGGAGTCCGGAACCCTCCCAGGCATACAGCGATGCAGAATACACTGCAGTCTATGAAGCAACACCTAAGGAGACTGCACCGGCAGTATATGCTGTATCATTCTCAACAGAAATGGGAGCAGCCCCTGACATCCAGTACGTGGAGGAAGGAAGCAGCGCATATGATCCGGGACATCCGGACATAGAAGGATACAACTTCGAAGGCTGGTATGAGGACGG
>JABUTA010000047.1:7289-9585 GCA_021443845.1 Parasporobacterium sp. | reverse complement strand
ACTCAATATATAGACGAAGGCAAATATGCATCAGAACCTCAAATCGACAGCCGTGCAAACTGGGATTTCGCAGGATGGTATGCAGATGGTGCTGAAGCACCGTTTGAGTTCGACACTCCTATATATGATAATATAACATTGTATGCCCACTGGAAAGAGAAGGAAACTGAGAAACCTGTTGAACCGGAACCGGTATACTGGCACATCGCATATGTATCAGATTACGGCAATGTTCCGAATGATTCGATAGTGGAAGACGGTAAAACGGCCGGTAATCCGGGAGGACCTATAGGGTATTCAGAGAAAAACTTTGACGGATGGTTTGAGAATGGTTCAGAAACACCGTTTGATTTTGAATCAACACCGATCACCCATGACTATACCCTGTATGCCCACTGGTCAGAGAAACCGGTACCTCCTGTACCGGAAACAGTGACAGTAACATTTACAACTGCCCACGGAACAGCACCTGAACCCCAGACTGTAATAGTAGGTGATAAAGTCGAAAAACCGACTGATCCTCAGGCAACAGGTTATATTTTCGGCGGATGGTGTACGGACCAGGAATGCAAGACAAAGTATGATTTCGATACTCCGGTTACAGATTATCTGATCCTCTATGCAAAGTGGACAGAGGAACCTTCACCGGTACCGGAATATTTCACGGTAACATTCTACACACGTTACGGTAAGGTACCGGAGAGCCAGCTTATAGAAAAAGGACAGAAGGTTGAAAAACCGGCTGATCCGGAGTCACAGGGTCATATTTTCGACGGCTGGTGCACAGATCAGGAATGCAAGACAAAGTATGATTTCAATACCCCGGTGACCGCTCACATGACACTTTATGCAAAGTGGACAGAAGAGCCTACCACACCTGTTGTGACATACAAGGTTACATTCTATACTGAAAGAGGAACCGTGACACCGGTTCAGCAGACGGTTGAAAAAGGCAAATGTGTGGCTGAGCCTGTACCGCCTTCAGCAGAAGGATATGTATTCGGCGGCTGGTATGCTGAAAAAGAATGTAAGAACAGATATAACTTCAATACCCCGGTAACCGCTGATATAACACTTTTCGCAAAGTGGACACCGGTGCAGAAGGAAAATTTCCAGGTTGTATTCAGTGCAAACGGACATGGAACAGCGCCCGAATCCCAGATAGTACAGCAGGGGCAGAAGGCATCCAGACCGAAAGATCCTGAAGCAACAGGTTATGTATTCAACGGATGGTACATAGATCCTCAGGGAACTCAGGCTTATGATTTCAATGCAGCGGTATCTTCAAACCTTACCTTATACGCCAAGTGGTCACCTGTTGTTTACACAGTAAGATTCGACTCTAACGGCGGTACAGGCACAATGCAGAGCATGAGCTGTTCATACGGATCCGTATATAACTTTACGGCAAATGCATTCGCCCGGACAGGTTATACATTTGAGGGATGGAACACAAAGGCAGACGGAACCGGAGTATATTTCCCGAACCAGAGCCAGTTCTCAAATCTTACCACCACATCAGGAGCAACGGTATCTCTGTATGCTCAATGGAGAAATAACTATAATGTTATCCAGGGTATAGGAGCCAAGATCCAGAAGGGCGGCACCAATCCTTACAGATTCCGTACCGATGGAGATTATTCGAAGTTCCTGGGCATTACCATCGACAAGAACAATGTTTCTTCATCACAGTATACTTTATCCGGAGATGCAGGAAACACATGTGTTGATCTGAAGCCGGAATTCTTCAATCAGATGCCTATCGGCACACATACGATAGTTTTCAATTATGTTGACGGTTCATGCCAGACTACATTCGAAATCCTGTCCAAGACTCCTAAGACAGGGGATACAAATAACATGCTGATCTGGATAATCATTGCAATAGTATGTATTATCCTTATCGGAGTTATAGTACTGATACTTCTCGGAAAGAGAAAAAAAAATAAATATTATTAATTAATCAGTTTCTGATAAAAATCGGCGGTATTGCCGCAGAAATTGAAAAAGAAAGGCACCGGAGCATAATATCCGGTGCCTTTTTATCTCAAAGCAAAAATAGTATTGACGATGAAGTTGGATAGTGATACCTTAGTTGAAAGTATTGTCTTAGATTGCCGTAGTGCAAGGCTGCACGGAGCAATCTTTTTTATGATACATTATTTTATCTGCGGCGGAAGGCCGTTATAGAAACAGGAGGAAAACCATAATGAAAAAGTTATTAACACTTGTACTTGCATTCACCATGATCTTCAGCATGGCAGCATTTGCAGAAGAAACAGCAGCTCCCGCTGAG
>JABUTA010000047.1:0-7129 GCA_021443845.1 Parasporobacterium sp. | reverse complement strand
GTAATGACAGCCAAGTATATTGCTGAATACCTGGGCGTTGAACTGGAAATCGTTCAGCTTGACTGGGATTCACTTATTCCTGCAGTCCAGGCAGGTGTTGTCGATGCGGTAATCGCAGGTCAGTCAATGACAGCAGAAAGAATGGAATCAGTTAACTTTGCAGGTCCGTATCTTTATGCAACCATCGTATGCGTAACAAAGAACGACAGCAAGTATGCTGAGGCAAAAGGAAAATCAGAACTTGCAGGCGGTATCTGCACAAGCCAGTCAGGTACTATCTGGTATGACAGCTGCCTTCCACAGATCGAAGGTGCACAGGTACAGAGCCCTGCAGAATCAGCACCGGCCATGATCATGGCAGCAGCTTCAGGAACAGTTGATTTCATCTGCACTGATATGCCTACAGCACAGGCTGCAGTTATTGCTTATCCGGAACTGAAGATCCTTGACTTCGCAGGTACAGAAGACGATTTCGAAGTTTCAGATGAAGACATCAATATCGGTGTTTCAATTTCAAAAGAAAACACAGCTCTCTGCGAAGCAATCGATGCATTACTTGCAACAAAGACAGCAGAAGACTTCAACACACTTATGGCAAAGGCCATCGAAATCCAGCCACTCAGCGAATAAGGCAGGCTTGAAATAACCCTGAGGGCATAAACGTCTTCGGCATTACGTATGCGGCAATATTCAATACTGCATACGTAATGCCTTATATGAGAACGGAGCAGGAAAATGCAGTCATCATTATTTACTGATATAGCGGATCTGTGGAGCAAATACGGACCGGTTTATCTGGATGGTATGAAAAATACCCTTATACTTGCAATAGTTGCAACCCTGATCGGATGTATCATCGGTTTTCTGTGCGGTATCCTTCAGACCATTCCATATACAAAGAATGATAATATCGTAAAAAGAATATTACTGAAAATCGTCAGGATCATTATCCGGGTGTATGTAGAAGTATTCCGCGGAACCCCTATGATCCTCCAGGCAGTATTCATTTACTATGGGGTTCCTTATTTCTTCGGATATGTTTTCAAGGATATCTGGGTAGTAAGTATCATAGTTGTTTCCATCAATACAGGTGCTTACATGGCAGAATCGGTGCGGGGCGGAATCATCTCCGTTGATCCTGGTCAGACTGAAGGTGCAAAGGCCATTGGCATGAATCATTTTCAGACCATGCTTCATGTAATACTTCCTCAGGCTCTGCGGAACATTATGCCTCAGATCGGCAATAACTATATCATCAATGTTAAGGATACATCCGTTATGTTCATCATCGGATTCTCTGATTTCTTCTCAGTACATAAGATGGTATCCGGTGCCGTATTCAAGTATTTCCCATCCGCATTCCTGGAAATGGGAGGATATCTTATCATGACACTTGTGGCCTCATTACTTCTGAGATTTCTTGAGAAGAAACTTAAAGGAAGTGATAATTACGAACTGGTGAAAGAAGACCAGCTGGTAATGACTGCAGGCACCTATAATAATCCTAAAAAAGGTACTCCCTTCGATGAACAGAGCAAAGAATTTCCCGGAGGTAGAAAACTATGAGTGATCTTATTCTTGAGGTACGGCATCTTTCAAAAGCCTTCGGCAATCATGAGGTTCTGAAGGATATAGATTTTAAGGTAAACAAAGGTGATGTTACCAGCATAATCGGTGCATCCGGAAGCGGTAAATCCACATTATTGAGATGCATCAATCTGCTGGAGATGCCCACATCAGGGGAAATACTCTACCACGGTAATGATGTGGTAAAAGGCAAGGTAAATCAGTCCTCATACCGGTCGAAGGTGGGAATGGTATTTCAGAGTTTCAATCTGTTCAATAATATGACGGTTCTCAAAAACTGTATCATCGGGCAGGAAAAAGTTGCAGGCGTAAAGAAAGAAGAGGCAAAGGAAAGGGCATTATACTTTCTTAATAAAGTAGGCATGATCCCTTACATCAATGCTCTTCCCAGACAGATATCAGGCGGTCAGAAACAGCGTGTGGCTATTGCCCGTGCCCTGGCAATGCAGCCGGAGGTTCTGCTATTTGATGAACCTACATCTGCACTGGATCCGGAAATGGTCGGTGAAGTACTGCAGGTTATGCGTTCTCTTGCAGAAGAAGGAATGACCATGCTTGTAGTAACCCATGAGATGGGTTTTGCCAGAGATGTAAGCAACCATGTTGTTTATATGGCCGACGGTGTAATATGTGAAGAAGGAACCCCTGCTGAACTGTTCAGCAATCCGAAGAATCAGAGGACCAGAGAGTTTCTGGCGAGAGCACTGTAACTGTACAGCTGCCGGTTCAGTCAAAATATACAAAGAACTTATTCTGATCATAAAAATCAGCAGCTCTGAGTCACCTTAATCATTACAGACAAAAATAATCACTCCATCGGGTTGCGATGGAGTGATATTTTTATGCTCTGAATTCAGGCTGTGACGATAATCCTGACGATTATCGAAGGGCCGTGTATTATTTGCGGTCCACTTTATTGAAAGGAACTCTTCCCTTATATGATGTATGGAGAAGCTCATGAGCCATTTCTGAACCCGGCTGTCCCAGGAATTCCTTATAAAGCTGCTGGATCTGCATATTGTTGTGAGACTGACGCGGGAAGCAGGCAGCATCCTTTGCATAAAGAACTGCAGCACGTTTTTCCCTGTAGGTGTCAACGATATCTATATCCTCATCCGGAAGGAAGCAATGACGTACATATGGCTGACCGCCGCCGTTTATGCAGCCTCCGGGACATCCCATGATCTCGATGAATGTGTATTCGGATTTGCCTGCACGGATATCATCAAGAAGAATACGGGCATTCTTCATACCGCTGGCAACAGCAACCTTTACAGTCTTGCCGTTGACCTCAAGAGCACCTTCCTTAAGTCCCTCAAGTCCTCTTACAGGTTCAAATACTATGCCGTCAAGCTCGTGCTTTGTAAGTCTGTAAGCTGCTGTTCTGACAGCTGCTTCCATAACACCGCCGGTTACGCCGAAAAGAACTGCAGCACCGGTATTTTCACCGATAACGTCCATATCAAAGTTCTCGTCAGAAAGACGGGAGAAATTGATTCCGGCTCTCTTGATCATCTTTGCCAGCTCTCTGGTGGTAATAACTGCATCAACGTCCTTAAGTCCTCTGGTTCTTAACTGCTTTCTGTCTTTTTCGAATTTCTTTGCAGTACAAGGCATTACGGATACTACGAACATATCTTCCGGCTTGATGCCGATCTTAGGAGCATAATAATGCTTCAGAAGAGCACCCTGCATTTCGTGGGGCGACTTGCAGCTTGAAAGATGAGGAAGAAGATCTGAATAATAATACTCAGCATAGTTAACCCAGCCCGGTGAGCAGGATGTGATCATCGGAAGAGTTCCGCCGGTGGTAATTCTTTCAATAAGCTCGTTAGCTTCCTCCATAATGGTCATATCTGCACCGTAATTGGTATCAAACACCTTCTTATAGCCGAGACGTTTAAGGGCAGCTACCATCTTTCCGGTTACATCGGTTCCAACCTTGTATCCGAATTCTTCACCCAGGGCAGCTCTTACGGCAGGAGCAGTCTGTACGACTACATACTTGCCTGCTCTCATGGCATTGTCGATATCAAGAATCTCAAGTTTCTCCATGAGTGCACCTGTCGGGCATACGCTTACGCACTGACCGCAGAGGATACATGGGCTGTCGGAAAGATTGCGGTTTTCTGCCGGAGCAACGATGGTATTGAAACCGCGGTTTTCAAATCCCAGAATACCCTTGCCGTGAGCCTGTGAGCATCTCGCAACACAGCGTCCGCAGAGGATACACTTTGCTGTATTTCTTACGATAGACGGATTCAGTCTGTCGATTGTTGCAGGAGACTTGGATCCTGCATAATGACCTTCCTGTACGCCTACGATCTTTGCAACATGCAGAAGCTCGCACTTTTCGTTCTTGTCGCACTGTGCACAGTCCTGATCATGATTTGAAAAGATCAGTTCTACGGCAGTTCTTCTTGCTTCTACAGCAATCGGGGAAGAAATGCTGATTTCCATTCCGTCAGCGATAGGATAAATACATGAAGCAACAAGGCTCGGAGAAGTATTTACCTGTACCAGACATACTCTGCAGGATGCAAGGCTGCACTCGCCGTGATTAAAGTGGCATAATGTAGGAATTTCGTATCCGCATCTTCTGGCAGCTTCCAGAACAGTGATCCCGTCTTCTACCTGATAAGGGATACCTTCTATTTTTATGTTAATTAATGACATGATAACCTCCTGTTAGTTTGTGTTTGAATCAGCTCTTCTTTGATATTGCACCGAACTTGCAGGTGTCCATGCAGGCACCGCACTTGATGCAGACATGCGGATCGATAACAAATGGTTTCTTTACTTCGCCATGGATAGCGCTTACAGGACATTTTCTTGCACATGCAGAGCAGCCCTTGCACTTCTCAGGATCGATCTCATAGAACATAAGATTCTTGCATACCTTTGCAGGACATTTCTTGTTAACTATATGTTCAATGTATTCATCTTCAAATTTGTCCAGAGTAGAAAGGATCGGGTTGGCAGCAGTCTGTCCGAGAGCGCACAGTGCACCTACCTTTATTACTGATGCCAGACTCTTAAGGTCCTCCAGATCCTTCATTGAAGCCTTGCCGTCAGTTATCTTATGCAGGTACTCGAGAAGTCTCTTGGTACCTATACGGCATGGAGTACATTTTCCGCAGGATTCATCACAGATGAAGTCCATGTAGAATTTCGCAACGTCTACCATACAGTTGTCTTCGTCCATTACGATGGCACCGCCGGAACCCATCATGGATCCTCTGGCCTTCAGGGTATCGAAGTCGATAGCTGTATCGATGTCAGCCTCGGTAAGACATCCGCCTGAAGGACCGCCGGTCTGGATAGCCTTGAATTTCTTGCCGTCGGGAATACCGCCGCCGATATCGTATATAAGTTCTCTTAATGTTGTACCCATAGGAACTTCAACAAGACCTACGTTGTTGATCTTGCCGCCGAGGGCAAATACTTTTGTTCCCTTTGAACCCGGGGTTCCGATCTTTGAGAAGCTTTCGGCACCGTTTCTGAGGATATAAGGAACAACTGAAAGGGTTTCTACATTATTTACTATGGAAGGCTTCTGCCACAGACCCTTTACTGCAGGGAAAGGAGGTCTCGGGCGGGGCATACCACGCTTGCCTTCGATAGAGTTGATAAGAGCTGTTTCTTCACCGCAGACAAATGCTCCGGCCCCGAGTCTGATATGGCATCTGAAGGAGAAGTCTGTGCCCAGGATGTTATCTCCGAGAAGTCCCATTTCCTCTGCCTGCTTGATTCCGATCTTAAGACGGTTAACGGCTACAGGATATTCGGCTCTTACATAGAAGTAACCGTTCTGTGCGCCGATAGCATATCCGGCGATAGCCATACCTTCGATTACTGCAAGAGGATTGCCTTCAAGGATAGATCTGTCCATGAAAGCACCCGGGTCACCTTCGTCACCGTTGCATATTACGTATTTTTCGCCGTCAGGCTGATTATATGCAAACTGCCATTTACGGCCTGTCGGGAAGCCTGCGCCGCCTCTGCCTCTGAGTCCTGAGCTGAGAACCTCATCGATAACTTCCTGTCTGGTCATATGAAGTGCTTTTGCAAGACCCTTGAAAGCACCGGTTCCGAGGGCTTCCTTTATATTTTCAGGATCGATCTGACCGCACTGCTCAAGAGCAATACGATGCTGCTTCTTGTAGAATTCGATTTCGTCCTGCTTAACTACCTTTTCACCGGTTCTCGGATCCACATAGAGAAGTCTTTCTACAACCTCACCTTTGAGGATATCCTTTTCGAAGATCTCTTCAACGTCATCGACTGTTACAAGACGGTACAGGGTATCTTCCGGAAAAATTTTAACAAAAGGACCCTGTGAACAGAATCCGAAGCAGCCTACCTGGTTAACGGATATTCTGTCTGATACTTTATATTCTTTAACAAGCTTTTCGAATTTTTCTCTTATTTCAGCTGAGTTGGATGAAAGACAGCCGGTACCGCCGCAGAGAACGATGGATCTCTTGCCGTACGCACCGTTCAATTTAGCCTGAAAGCCAAGTCTGCATTCATCCTGGAGTTTCTTTAATTCTTCAAATGATTTAAGCATGCTCTGTCTCCTTTCACGCTTTTGCTTTTTTTGGTGCTTTTGCGGCCTTTGCCGGAGCAGCTTCAGCAGCCTTTGGCGCCGGAGCAGCTTCATTATCTTTTATGCTCTGAATGATGGAAGGAACATCCTTCTCAGCAACCTTTGGATATACCTTGCCGTTAATAGATACAGCAGGTGCGATACCGCAGGCACCTAAGCATCTGAGTGCATCAAGTGTGAACATACCGTCAGGGGTTGTACCTCCTGCCTTGATTCCCAGTTCATCTGAAAATGCGTCAAGAACAGCCTGAGCACCCTTTACATAACAAGCTGTACCGAGACAGCATCCGATAACGTATTTTCCCTTAGGAGTAAGAGAGAAAAATGAATAAAATGTAACAACGCCGTAGATCTCAGCTACTGAGATGCCGGTCTTATCAGATACAAGCTCCTGAACCTCCAGCGGAATATATCCATATTCATTCTGGATATCGCTGAGGATCATCATAAGAGGAGTTTCCTCATTCTTATACCTGTCGCAGATACTAACGATCTTCTTCTTTGCCGCAGCATTTAATCCTGCCATAGTGTATCCTCCGTAGTGTGTTTATGTTTTATGTGTTTCCTGTTTTTTCTGTTAAGCCATATAAAATGGCGGGTTGTTGAGCAGTTTTGCCATATATTTATACCATGCTTTGTATACAATTTAAACATTATACTGTTATTTTTTTATCATTCTGAGTGTTCTTTTTTTCGTCCAAGAAGATAAAAGACTGGTGAAGGAAATCATTTTCAGGACATAACAATAGACGAAAAACTGTTGTCCGAGGGCCGGAGATTTACAAAACATTGTTAATAATCAAACAATCAGGTTACATTTTTATCGTTAAATATAAGACGAAATATCAGAACTTATCACAGAAAATTTAAATATAATACAAAAAAATCCCTTCTTTTACTGACAAAACGGGAGTTTTTGTAAAAATATTCAAA
>JABUTA010000479.1 GCA_021443845.1 Parasporobacterium sp. | reverse complement strand
GCCTTGATAAAAACCAGCGGGAATATATCGAGAAGTATGCAAAAGAACACTGTATTACCATTAAATATACCTATGACGACGCTGGCCGAAGTGGGCTGAGCCTGGATAACAGGCCTGGCCTGCGTTCGCTGTTATATGATGTTGAAAACGGAATAATAAAAGTCTCGTTAATTCTTGTTTACGATGTCAGTCGGTTTGGTCGTTTTCAGGATATTGAAGAGGCTGCTCATTACTCGTGGCTACTGAAGCGTAATGGTGTGCGCATTATTTATTGCGCGGAGCCTTTCTCGGAAGAACAGACCGAATTGTTTATGCTGGGATTATCTTACTCCCGCTATGGCGCCGCAACTTACAGTAAAAACCTTTCACAAAAAGTTTTTCTTGGCCAGGCAAACCTCGTTCGGCGGGGTTATTATCAAGGTGGTATGCCTGGCTATGGCATTCGGAGATTATTAATTGATGAACATACTAATCCGAAAGGCATGCTTCTGCCGGGGCAAAGGAAAAGCCTGCAAACTGACAGAGTAATATTGATCCCGGGGCCCGCGGAAGAGGTGGTAATAGTCAATAAAATCTATGACATGTTTATTGATGAGGGCAAGCCTGAGTTTGTTATTGCTTCAGAACTGAACCGGAAGAACATCCCCGCCGAGAATGGGCTCCAGTGGAGCCGATGTAAAATTCATCAGATACTGACCAATGAAAAATATATTGGCAATAATGTTTATAACAGAACCTCCGGACGATTGAAGACCCGAAGTGTCAGGAATCCTCAGGATCAGTGGATCAGATGTGACGGCGCGTGGGACCCTGTGGTATCAGTAGAGAAATTTGAGGCGGCTAAAAGGATTATTGAAGCCAGGGCCGTTCAGTACAGTGATGATGAACTGCTGGATAAACTACGCCATCTGCTGAAGCTTCGTGGCAGATTATCCGGGATTGTGATTGATGAAGAGGAACTGTTTCCATCGAGCAGCATTTTTCGTTCACGGTTTGGTGGGTTAGTCAGGGCTTACACCCTTATTGGTTATCACCCGCGCCATGATTACTCTTATCTTGAAATAAAAAAGCAGATTGCAGAATGGGTGGACT
>JABUTA010000478.1 GCA_021443845.1 Parasporobacterium sp. | reverse complement strand
TTATAAGCATGTGATCCGCCTTTGAAGCAGATCCAGCACCAGTTCTTTCCGTTCTGGAATCTGTCAGGCATTGATTCAAGAAGTCCATATGCGAAAGTCTGGTGACCTTCAAGTGCGAAATCTGACGTTCCGTCACCATTGTAAATATAGTTTATATCAAGATCAGGACTGAATCTTTCGATTGCGGCACAGGCATCCTCGTATGTAGCACCGCCTTCACCGCCCATTGAAGGATCTGGTCCGGAATAGAAGCCGAACCATGAAACAAGGTCAAGGTTGCGCATAAACACACCATTTGCTGCACATCTTGATCCATTTGAAAATCCTGCAAAACCGCGGTGATCACGTGTAGCAATCAGGTTGCCTTCGCTTACATCTCCGTTACAGTATGTAGCATATTTTGATTCAACAAATGGAACAATGACATTGCGGAATTCCTGAGCGAAACCGGACATATCAGATAGTGTTACATCATTTCCGTCAGCATCGTTTGTTACGTATGTTGGTGCAACAAAGATAGTCGGCTCCATTTTACCATCTGCAATCATATTGTCTATGACTGCTCTGGTTGTTTTGCCCATGGCCTTTGTGCCTTCGTAAACAGGTTCATCATTCAGCCAGTAGTATTCGCTTTCGCCGCCACCGTGCATTATATACATAACGTTATATTGATTAGATTCGTCATACCCGTAAGGAAGATACACCTGAAGATGCTTTTCAATCTCAGTACTTTCATCTATACCATAGAGTGGTGTTGTATAATCAAGGGTTTCAAGAACGCCGGTTTCTTCAATTGCTTTTGCGTATTTTTCTTTGATAGGAATTCTTGTCAGGAATGGAACTTCATATTTCCCGCATTCACAGATACCCTCAACAAAAGTATGTTCGTGTGAGTCTGCCATAGCGAGAGTAGAGAAGCAAGTACAGGTAATTACAGCAGATAATACAACACAACCCAACGTTTTAAATATTTTTACAGCCATTTTGTTCTCCTTCCAAATATGTATATTTATTATTTAAAGAATACAAGCATACAGTTATAAAGGTCTACAATCCAGCAGTTATAAGCATGTGATCCGCCTTTGAAGCAGATCCAGCA
>JABUTA010000477.1 GCA_021443845.1 Parasporobacterium sp. | reverse complement strand
CATCAAGGCTGCCCTGTACTTTAAGGTCCTTTATCGTCATATCTGTGCCAGATGTAAGAACTGCGTCGCCTTTGACTGTTCCTTCTGTAATATTAAGGTCAGTGTCTGAATGGACGTCTGCTTTTCCTTCCACAGCGAGAACTGTTTCTGCTGATGTGCTGTTCTTCACAACAAGGTCACCATCTATCATATAAGATGCTTTTCCTGATGCGGCACCTACATGTTCAGCCTCTGTTCCGGTATGTGATGTTATCTCCACATCACCCTGCGCTGATGATACTGTTCCTATCTGAGCCTTTGGCACTTCATCTCCTGATCTGTTCAGTATCTCAATATAGATATCTCCGTCTGATCCTGCATTCAGGATTTCTTTCAGGCCTTCGTTCTTTGTCAGCCTTACGCTGAGGCTGTTGTCCTTCTCTCCGATTCCGCCGGTGCTTCCGCCGGCATCTTTTCCTTCTGCCTTCAGGTCGATCGCTGACGCATTGATGTTGCCATGATCTTGCTCTGATGTTCCAAGTCCGTTCCTGATGGATCCGTCGTTTGCTGCAAGGGATACTGTCTTCGCTGTGATGGTTCCCACATTAAGGTCTCCACCCACTTCTACTTTCACAGAATCCTCTGCATATGCATCCATTCTTCCTGCCGGTGCTGTTCCTTTTACTGCAGCTTCCTTAAGAGATCCTTTTTCTGTTCCTGCAGTTAAGTCTCCCTTGATATCCAGATTCTTTATTGCAACTGATTCTTTTCCTGAACCTGTAACTGTAAGGTTTCCGCCCACTTTTGAGTCTTTATCTATGCCTGTTATCTCTGAATCTGACTTGACAGAGATCTCTGCATCTGATTCTGCGTTGATATGGATAACATCAGAATCCACATCCTTCAATGTAAGGTCTTCACCTGCAGAAGCTGTCACGCCCTTGCCAGCAGTAATGCCTGCAGCACTTATGCTTCCGCCTGCTGTCATATCCACGCTGCCGTTCACTGCAGTTATTATGCCTGTTGTAATGTTGTTTCCTGCTATCAGGTCTACACTGCCGTTTTCTACGGTAATCTTGCCTGTTGTAATATCATTTCCTGCAGACATTTCAACATTACC
>JABUTA010000476.1 GCA_021443845.1 Parasporobacterium sp. | reverse complement strand
CCTTTACCTGTAACCGTGACTGTCGCCGTCCCGGCATTGGTATTGTTTTTGTAGGAAAGGGTGTAATCCGTGGACGGATCCAGAACCGTACTCTGGTATTTAACGACGACCTTCGGTTTGATGGCCGAACCGGTGTAGGTGAACGTATCTGAAGATAAGATAATGTCTGTAATACTGATTTTTTCCGTAATCAGCTGAACCGTCTTATCAACTTTCAATGTGCCCCATCTGCTCCAGTCGTCATACTCAAAATATGTGCCTTTATCGACCTTCTCCACATTTTTTACGAGGTTGATCAACGAAGGACATTCGCTGATATCCAGCACGCTGAGGCTGTTTTCTTCGCAGAACAGATATTTCAATACGGGACAGTCGCTCACGTTCAGTTCCGTCAGACTGCCCATCTCACAGGATATACTTCTTAACTTCGGACAGTTATCCGCATTCAATACGGTGAGAGGATTCTTATAACAATACAAATCTGTCAATGCCGGTGCGCCGCTCACATCCAGGCTGCTCAGCTTATTCTGTTCACAATACAGAATTGACAATGCCGGACAGGCACTTACATCCAGTTCACTCAGCTCGTTGGATGAGCAGGCTAACTCCGTTAATTTCGGACAGTTTCTCACATCCAGTTCCGTCAATTTGTTAGCTGTGCAAAGCAATACGTCTAATCCTGTACAGACCCTGACGTCCAGTTTCGTCAGATTATTTCTGCTGCAATTCAAATAGGTTAACCCTTGTAAAGTACTCAGATTCAGATTGCTCAGACTATTGTCTGCACAATCTAAATAGGTCAACCCCCGTAAGGAACTCAGATTCAGTTCTGTCAACCCGTTAGAGTTACAGTTCAGATAGGTTAATGATGTAAAAAAGCTGATTCCGCTGAGCGAACGGATTCTGTCCGCGTAAACATCTATGCTCGTTACGGCACGTATTTCTTCATCACTGAGGAACCCGTTCCCGTCTGCATCACAGTTTTCTCGGACATAAGCAAGAAAGTTTGCATCCGGGAAATTTGTCTCATCGACAGCGATTCCGCTCAGATCCTGCTTATCCGGTTCGTTCCCGGAGTCTTTTTCGTCCCCGGGATTCTT
>JABUTA010000475.1 GCA_021443845.1 Parasporobacterium sp. | reverse complement strand
GGATCCATAAGAATCTTCAGCATTCCTTTACGGTCTTTTCTGGCTACTGCTTTTTCAACAACATCATCAAGTGATACTATATCCGTAACCATTCCGGGGAAGCTGATCTTTCCTGATGCAAGCATATCAAGGTATATTTCAATCTCTTCAGGTGTATAAACAAATGAAGATATGAAATCGATTTCACGTGAGATAACACCTGCAACATTCAGCTTTGACAGAGGCTCTCCGATAATACCTACCAGTACAATCTGTGAGCCCGGTTTGGCAACTCCATATGCGCAGTTGATAAGGCTGTCTTGTGCTCCCGAGCATTCCAGAGTGACATCCGCTCCCTCACATCCGCTGCCGCATGCTTCACGGACTGCTGCTCCAAGGTCTTCACATGTTGATGTGAATATGCAGCAATCTGCTCCATACTTTTTAAGCAGTTCTTCTTTTGCAGGATTTGTACCAATAGCAATTACACGTCTGGCACCGGCTGCTTTTGCAATCTGAATTGCTGCAAGACCTATCGGTCCTGTTCCTGATACGGCCACTGTATCACCGAATTTAAAGTTTGATTTACGAAGTGCATGAAGAGAAACGCAGATAACATCAAACAGAACTGCATCTTTAGGATTAACACCTTCAGGTACATGAATAACCATAGTGTGGGCAGGATCTGCTACAAGCATATATTCAGAAAAACCTCCATCCGGTCCACCGATACCATTGGTTCTCGGGAATCCATATGAGCAGATGTTTGGTCTGCCGGAACGGCATGACGGACATCCTTCCTCACAATATGAAGGTGGTCCGCAAAGAACCTTATCACCAACCTTAAATCCTTCAACGCCATCTCCGACTTCATATACTGTTCCGATATTTTCATGACCAAGAACAATAACAGGCTTAACAATTTCATACTTGTAAGCTTCCATGTCAGTACCGCAGACACCACAGTATTCAATTTTAACAACCATCTGACCCGGACCCGCCTTAGGCATAGGTCTTTCTTCTATTTTTATGTCTCCTTTTCCGTAAAAAACTGCTGCTTTCATATTTGTCTCCTTTTCTGAAATATATAAATCTTCAATTAAATCTTTGTAATCTCCGGAAG
>JABUTA010000474.1 GCA_021443845.1 Parasporobacterium sp. | reverse complement strand
GGGGATATTTGGGTCAAATGGAATTTCCAGTTTCAATTCTTTAAGGAATCTCCATACTTTGCAGGGATTTACATTGATTCTGTAGATCATTTTGTAGAAGGTTATCGTGATGCTGATGTTAATGTACTTTCAAGATATGCAGTATCTATTACAGTTACTGATTCTGAAGGTGAATTAATCCAGCCTGATACAGAATTCGGTAACGTTAAAGTATATTTCGGTATTCCTGCAAGCAGATCTGAACTTGCTGCTGAACTTACAGACAAGACTAAATCAGATATCATCGATATTGCATTAGAAAAGCTCGGCGGCGAAATTGAACTTTCTGATGACGAAAGAGCAGCTTTTGCTGAACAGATTGATTTTGCATTCAATGCGTCAGATCTTTCTGTTGATGTATATCATATTGCAGACAATGGTTCTGTAACTAAGATGTCTGTTAACTTGAATGCTTATGCTGAAGGACTTGATTCATCAGAGGTTATTTCTGTTAATACTGACAGCTTTTCAACCTGGGAAGTTGAGATCTCAGCTGAGAAGCTCAGCGATGAAGAGATGGAAGAACTTGCTGATGCTCTTATCAACGACCCGGTAACAGCTGAAGAGGGCGAAGAGGTCGAGCATGAACATACGCCTAGAATAGATGAAGTTGGCTTTCCTGCAACATGTTTAACTGATGGCGTAACCGATGTAATCAAATGTGATGAATGCGGTATGGTGTTAGAGAGGGCAGAGACAATACCTAAATCGCCACTTTATCATAATTTTGTAATTGATCAGGTAATACCTCCTACCTGTACAGAGTGGGGAGAGTCGATATATAAATGTTCCGTGTGTGGAGATACTGAACCTCGCGATTATGTTAAACCAACAGGTCACACCTTTGTTTTTGACCATAAGGTATATCCTACATGTCTCACAGCAGGATACGACGTATATAAATGCAGTACTGCCGGCTGTATGGGAACTGAAAATAGAAATGAAGTTTCTGCAACAGGTCACAACTTTGGTTTTGATCATACTGTAGATCCTACATGTTATGAATCAGGATACGATGTATATAAATGCAGTAATGCCGGCTGTATGGAGACTGAAAATAGAAATGAAGTTTCT
>JABUTA010000473.1 GCA_021443845.1 Parasporobacterium sp. | reverse complement strand
ATAATACAGGAGTAGTTAGTCATGAATGCCGGACTTATAGCCATTATTATTGTTGTGATAGTCATTATATTATACGCAACAAATCTTATTCCATATGCAATCACATCCATAGCTGCATGTGTTGTTATGATCGTCTTGGATATAGTACCTTTTTCTACGGCATTCGCCGGATTCGCCAGTGATACCATAATGCTTGTTGTCGGTATGATGATAGTAGGAAATGCACTGTTTGAGACAGGGGCTGCGAGTCTGCTTGGTGGAGCTCTGACTAAAATCTGCGGCAGGAGCGAAAAGACATTTCTTATAGTCGTGCTCAGTTTTTCTTTTGTGATGACTGCTTTCTGCAGCAATACGGCTACCATAGCACTGGTAATGCCTATTATTGCTGCAGCTGCAAAAAACAACAGCAATATTAAGAAAAAACACGGATATATGGCTGCCGGATTTGCTGCCGTAGGTGGAGGCTGTCTTACTCTTGTGGGATCTACACCACAGCTTGTTGCTCAGGGAATACTTGAAAGTTCCGGAGAACGTACTATAGGCCTTTTTGACATGACAGGATTTTCATTACCCAGGGTTATAGTGTTTTTGTTGTTCTATGCAACCATAGGATATTCACTTCAAAAAAAATACTTCGATTTTGATGATGTTGAAGATTCAGCTGCAGCATCGGAAGCAGAGAATAAGTATGGATGGAAGGCATACCTTTCCCTGGGAATACTTGCATTATGCATAATAGGTTTTGTTACCCAGGTTGTTTCACTAGGAACGACAGCACTCATTGGTGCGATATTATGTGTCATTACCAAGTGTGTTAATTGGAATACGGCCGTAAAAAAACTGGACTGGAATACTATTATCCTTCTCGGAGGCGCCATCGGAATCGCTTCGGGACTTGATAAAAGTGGAGGAGGAGAAATGATTGCAGATTTTGCTCTGGGACTATTCGGAAGTGATATCAGTTTTTTTGCTATCGTTGCAGTATTCAGTGTACTTGCCAACATACTTGCTAATATCATGTCTCACACTGCTACGGTTTCCATACTTGTTCCGGTGGCTCTGTCAATGACTTCAGCACTAGGATATGATGGGACTATAGTGGCACTTAGTTTCC
>JABUTA010000472.1 GCA_021443845.1 Parasporobacterium sp. | reverse complement strand
GCTTCCGGCTTCTGTGCCTGATGCTTGTGTTCCGGTCCTGCGTATACGAACAGTTTCTTGATCATAGAACGTCCGAGAGGTCCCTTTGGAAGCATACCCTTAACTGCAAGTTCAATAACTCTTTCAGGCTTTTTAGCCATCATTGTCTTAAGGTCTGTTTCTTTCATTCCGCCAACATAATCTGAGTGATTGTAGTATACCTTCTGGCTGAGCTTCTTGCCTGTAACTGTAATCTTCTCAGCATTAACGATGATAACATAATCACCTGTATCTTCGTGTGGTGTAAAAACAGGTTTGTTCTTTCCGCGAAGAATTGATGCAACCTGGCTTGAAAGACGACCGAGTGTCATGCCTGTAGCATCTACTACATACCATTTTCTTTCAATGGTAGCTGGATTTGCCATGTAAGTTTTCATTCTTTTCCTCCTAAATGTCTTTGGTTTAACCTGTGTAAACCGTTATATACATTTTACTTCCGACGCTGTCCTGATGGCATAATTTATTGCACACAAAACACGCCGTCACAATTAGAAATTATATATCAGCAACAGATGATTGTCAATGATTTTATCCTAAAATCATTGAGTCATTACTGAACTCTGCTCCGGATGCTACTGCAAACTTAGCCATAAGATCATCAACGGTAAGCTTCTTCTTTTCCTCTCCCCTGATATCAAGGATTATCTTTCCGCTGTTCATCATTATAAGTCTGTTGCCGTGTGCAATGGCATCCCTCATGTTGTGAGTGATCATTAATGTTGTAAGATTATCTCTTGATACTATCATCTCGGTAGTGTCAAGAACCTTTGCAGCGGTTTTCGGATCCAGTGCTGCTGTATGCTCATCCAGAAGGAGAAGCTTCGGCTTCTGCAGGGACGCCATAAGGAGTGTTATGGCCTGGCGCTGACCACCGGAAAGCAGTCCCACTTTAGTGGTAAGACGGGTTTCCAGTCCCAGATCAAGTGTCTTTACAAGTTCTTTATAATTTTCACGTTCAGCCTTGGAAATGCCTGCATACAGGGTTCTTCTTTTTCCTCTTCTGGCAGCAAGTGCAAGGTTCTCATCAATGCCCATTGTGGCTGCGGTGCCCATCATGGGATCCTGGAATACTCTTCC
>JABUTA010000471.1 GCA_021443845.1 Parasporobacterium sp. | reverse complement strand
CCTGTATCGGAAGAACCTGTTTCGGAGGAGCCTGTACTGGAAGAACCTGTTTCGGAGGAGCCTGTATCGGAAGAAATTGTTGCAACAGCGGTAGATGATTACAAGAGTATTTCGGGAACGGATATTAAACCCTTACTTAAGACCGATGATGAGTATATAACAAGTACACGCGTAGAAACATCTACGGGTACTGCCCCTTTCGACTTAAACGAAGACAGCACAGAGAATAACACTCCCGGCAATGACGGAAGTGCAGAAAACAAGATTGTCCGTTCTTTCGACAGCTACACATATAAGGTTTATGTAAACAGCGCTAACTATACAGATGGTGTTGCCTATGAAAAAGGTTACATCCACTACCGTTTTGTCCTTCCGGCAACAAAAGAAGAGGCGGAGTTTGAAACCGATTCCATGGCATGGATGAGCACTGAAAAGGGATATGAGTGGAACATCAAGGATGATGTCATTGACGGAGTATCATGTCAGGTGCTGACCTGTTCAAGACTTCTGACCACAGCAGGTTCTGTAGCTAAAAATGCACTTCCATGCACTGAAGCATCTGCCAATATCGTTATCAGAGTAAAAGGCATGAAGAATGCTTCGGTCATCGGGACCAAAGGCTGGGCATGGATGGACTGTAATGATGTGGACGAAGACAAGCCGGACCATATCTGCTCAGACCAGAAACACAGGGCTGCCCATAACGGTGGCAAGGAAATGGTGGCATTCGACCTGCCGGCAGTAACCGTCAGCGCTGCTCCTATGTACAATATTACCATTCAGGAGCATGCATATAAAAACGTATATTCTACATTCGACTTTTCAACCGGAAATGAGTTTGCCCAGAACAAGGATGCAGGCGAGGTACCAGGTCAGCTTCGTGGTGTCAGTATGTATATCTCATTATATAACCAGCCTGCTGACAAGGGCTTCAAAGGCATTGAACTGCCGGATGAGACCAAGCCTATTACATTTGATCTGAAACTTTCGGCAGAATATAGAGGAGATGAGACTGTAAACATTACACCACTCATGTGGACTGCAGATGATAATGCCAGTGGCACGGAAGTAAGCTCATATGACGGACGTAATATGAAAGCAGGCGGCTCATATGCA
>JABUTA010000470.1 GCA_021443845.1 Parasporobacterium sp. | reverse complement strand
ATGAAACTGACGAAGAGATTGTTATCAGTACTGCTCTCTTTAGTATTGGCACTGTCGATGCTGCCGTTGTCGGTATTTGCAGATGAAACGAAGACTTTTGAAAAAGTATATGCTGCAGCTGTCGAAGATGGCGGAAATTATCTGCTCGTTGCGCACAGCAGCGATGGTTCAGATTTTGCTGTAAAAGCTGAAGGCGATAGCTTGACGAGTCAGCCTGTCATAGTCAGCAACGATACTATTTCTGTCAACGATGAAGAACTTATCTGGACTGCATCAGCATCTGATGAAGATTCAGCTGTATTTACAAATGGCGGAAGATCCATTAGCAGAAACGGAACAGATATAAGCTTAAGCAGCACGGAACCGGTTCAGTGGGACTATGATGGCTCGGCTCTGACTTCAACTCAGGACAGCTATACATATTACTTCAGATACATCGACGGCAGTTTTCTGGCTGATACCGTCAGCGGAGAAAATGTTGTTCTTTACAAACTGGTGACAGGTCCGGCCAGCGATATTCCTGAAGAACAGAACATATTAGAAGAAACGGCCGTACCGGAAGAAACAGCTGCATCTGATGAAGCAGATGCTGCAGAAGAAACAGTCACTGAAGAGGCGGCAGCACCGGAAGAACTGGGCGCAGGGTTACCCTCTCAGGCAGCAGACGGCACGGTTTATGTGGCGTTTACTTCTGATGTTCACAATAAGACAGGTGATGCGTCTGTTACCAGATTGGACAGCTGGATCAACACCGTAACCCAGAGTCTCGGAACCAAGTTCGATATAATGGGCATTACCGGAGATCTTGGTCCGTCTGATGGAGGCCAGACGGAAAGTGTTTTCTGGAGTGAAGCACAGAAAGTAATTAATAAAATTACAAACAATGCAAATGTAGTAAACAACGGATTTTATATCTGCGGTAACCATGAATGGAGTCCGGGTAATTTCAGTACAACTTCAAACTCTACTAAACAGTATTACTCCACTGCGGGCACCTATTATGAGGGCAATGGATACATTCTGTACTCCGTAGGTGCAACACAGAGCGGTGCGCAATATACAGATACGACTAAAAATGCCCTGAGAACATTTCTTGAGGCACATGCAGACTACGCAGG
>JABUTA010000046.1 GCA_021443845.1 Parasporobacterium sp. | reverse complement strand
ATTACATGGCAGAAATAGCGGTGCAATGAATCATCCAGAAGAAATACAACCCTTGTTTCTGGACGGAAACGCTGGAAGAAGAGGGCTATGTTGACGCATGTTATATCGTCATACATTGACTTCTGAATGATGATGGTATCGATATCCTTGATACCGTATGGGTTGATGAAGATGTTGATATAATCCTTATCCCTCAGATGGTAGTTGTCATATTCCTGGTCTGAAAAATAGCTCCCTATTATGCGTCCATCCTCATCATAGTACGGAAAATTCTGCACCAGAGAGCGGTACAGATTATCATCCATTACAAGTACAATCTTCATTTTGACCTCCTAATCTATACCACCTAGCGTGATGCCCTGTGGCGTTTTATAAGATTCTCCTTCGCTCTGTTCCTGATCATATTGATATAGCTTTCATCCATATTTCTGTTATCGATGAGAAGCAGTTTCAAGAACTCCTCCTGTACGAAAAGGAGATTCTTTATGTCCGAAACCGGAGCATGAAGTGACTCCTTCACAATCTCTTCAATCTCGTATCTTGCCTTGGAAAGGCTGCTTTCCTTGACATATTCCTCAAGGATACCAGTAATAAAAAGGTTGAGAGACTCAACATTCCTTTCCATCTTCAGTGCATCAATCTTCACCTTCAGATCTGAAGGAATGCGTATATGCAGATCCGAATACATGCTTCCATCCGATACCTGAGATGGCGAAATATCCAGTGCATCAAGAATCCTGTAATATGTTTCTTCATCGATATTCTTGATGTGGTTCTGTTCTATCCTGTTGTATGCAGACTTTGAAATGCCAACCATTTCAGCAACATCCGCCAGCGTATAACGCATGGCATTGCGTCTGTCCTTGATTGCCTTTGCAAGCTTTGGTGTATTCTCTACCTTCATTTGTTTGTCTCCCCTTTCCCATCCAGGGCGGAATCAAGCGAACAGCAAAGTGCATAATATCTGTCGTTCAGTTCCCTCAGCTTATTGATGCAGAACTCGATTCCATTCCTTTCGCAAGCTCTTATGAGCTCGAATATATCTATCGTTTCCGAACTTATCTGGTTCAGATCCATTGCTTTTGTCACTATCCTGTGGATATAGAAATTGATATCCTCAGAACGCCCTGCGTTACCACTACTCATTAAAACCTCTCCTCCATTTCTATATAAACGTGCAAGGGAATCCATCCATGATGGGTGAATCCCCCTTCCGTATATCCTCTATTCATCCCTTGCTCCTGCATCTCCGCCGAGTGCCATATTATCCATCAATGCAGCGTTATATTCCTTTTCGGAATTGTAGATGCGGAGTATATATATGCGTTTTCCATCTTCATTTCTTTCTGCACCAACGACATAGTATTGTATCTGATTCGTATCTATATATCGTTCAAAATCATCAATATCATTAAATACGATATAATCCTTCTCCAATAGAGTTTCTGTTGTTTTACCTGAGGATATTTCCTCAAGATGCTTGGCTTCATACAGAACATAATCCCTTTTAATCGTGACATGAGCCTTCCTAGCCTCATCAGAATCATAGGTGCAGTATACCTTCACCACATCCCCATTGGATAGGAATTCCTTCTCGGAAACAAACTCCAGTGACCTGATGAATTCCTCCTGTCTTTTCGTCCTGCACATCGAAACATCCGGTTCATAATCAACGACAACATATGCCATATGATTATATCCGGATGTGTGCATAGTGGCATACCTGAATGGTTCGTATTCTATATTCAGTAGCCTATCGATGCCGAAATAGGCTATGACAGCAATGCATGCAACAGCGATAGCTGCTGCAATAATCCCTTTATTTTTCATGATAATCATCCTTTCCTATTCAGGCATGAAGCATACCCAGCTCTGCCCGTCAATCGCACTCAGAACGTCATCCAGCTTGACCTGCCCTGTAATCCCGTCCGAACTGTCATTGTAGCTTACAACCCCGTTATCGTATCCGTAGATAAGAATGGCGTGCGAACCATGCTCGTTGTATGAATCCTTTTTTATGTTTGCCCTCCAAGCCGGGTAGGAAACATAGGCAAGGAACGGATTTCCTTTTGTCAGCTCAGAAACGATGACATTCCTGTTCGATGGAGAGACTGTCGACACAGCTATTCCGAATGTCGCCAAAGCTTCAGGATACCTTCCATTTGTCGTGAAGCAGTGCGAATATCCATGTAATCCATAGCTTATCCAGCATCCATAATCCTCTAGTTTATTGAATATAATGTAAGGATTGTATTCCTTTCCTGATAATCCATTGACCGCCATTGCAGTTACCATTCCTACGCATGTTCCTTTCTCACCATAGAATGGATACATCCCCTGGGAGTAGACCGGGAAGCCATTGTATGCTCCAAAACCACATCCGGTTGCAACATTGTTGAGGGATACGTCCCCTTCGATATCGTTGTAGTTAAGACGTTTCATAGTGGTTATGTTGCCCCACGCATCCGTTATCTCCTGCTGGCTTTTCTGCGTCCCTTTCCCATCATTGACCCAGTACAGTCCGACCATGCCCCTCTGTCCAGGGATCAGGCAGGCAGACTTATCAAAGGAATTCTTCTGCTCGTTTCCAGGGATTCCATCCTTGTCGAAGCAGTCGACAACCACCGCATGGATATCAATATCCTTGTCCGTATGGATAACAAATCGGACCGGCTCAAACTTCCCTTCATCATTTGTTGCCGTATAGATATCCAGCAGTGCACCACCTGTAGAATAGGAGGATTCCTTGCCGGTATGAGGAAGATAATAGCATCCTACCGTGATGGCAAACCATCTGTCTCCTCCCTCTACATAGTAGGCAAGATCTGTTTCAGGATCCCTTTTCCATTCACCCTTCTTCTCCCTGATGAATCGATAGAGAGGAAGGTTGGCTGTATAGGCATTCCCGTTGGAGACATACGACTGCCCCCAGAAAGCCTCGATATTATTCTCGAATTCCCAGCTCGTGCCTTCCTCGCTGCTGCATGCAGTAATCCCTGAAGAACACTTTGAATCTCCTACAATGGCTGTGGAAACGGATACGATCATCATCATCACAGCCGATATGCCAATGACAGCCAGAGCGAACAGCCCGGCTGCAATTGCCTGCAATTTCTTTTTCTTGTCCTTCATAGACCTACTTCTTGATGCGTTCGAACAGGTCGAATACATCATCATCAAGCGTAATCTTTACACGGAGTGCCGTTGAGTTACCAATCTGTGCATAGCATTCCCCGATGTTGGCAAACTGTACGAACTCCTTTTCTGTATCTGGAATGATGGTAGAACCATTAAAGAACTGTATACCACTCGATCCAAGTCCGAAGAAGAATTTGTAGCTGGAGTTGTTTACAATCGCTTCACCTTCCTCCTTGACGGAATCCTTCAGCACATCGCTGATCTGCTGTGTAGCCGAAGTGAATCCGCAGTAGTATTTTCTTACACGCTTTACAATGGACTGGAAGTACATCATGATGGATTCGCATCGCTTGTCCATGATGATGGAGAATTCATCTGCATACAGCTGCTTTCTGTATCTGTTGCCATCTGATATGATCTCTGTCCAGATGTAGGAAAGTACATTGTAATATTCAGCCATCAATACGCTTGAACCAGTATTGTCCTGCAATGAGGATACATTGAAGTTGATCAGCGGATTGTCCAGGTTGACATTCGTGTGACCATTGAACAGTGCACTGTCAGCACCGACCGCAAGCGATTCGATGAACAGTCTGCATCTCTTAAGAAGGCTTATCTGTTCCACATCAGGCATTTCGCTGTTCCTTTCCTCTTCAATCATCGCTTCAATCCGGTCATAGACATCCTTCATGACTGGATAATCCTCATTTCTGAAGTTGTCCTTGATATACTGTGCATCCGTATCAAGGGTTATTCCCATATCCTTATAAATGCCCTGCAGGACGCTTTCTATGATGCCCATGCGTGGATCATCATCCTTTGCCGAAATGCCCTTATACACGCTCAGAAAGGTCCTCAGGAAGCGTAGATGATTAGAAAGCGGATAAATATCCTTCAGAGGCACTGTTGCGTCACCATCATCGCTTTCAGGGATATTGAAGCGTATCTGGAGCGGATTCATGCGTCCGCTTTTCGTGCTGGAACAGTCGATGTTTACTCCTCCAAGATAATGTGTAAGCTTGTTCAGCTCCTTGCCCTCCACATCGATAATGAACTGCTTGTAGCCAAGTGCAAAACGTGAATAGATAAGCCACATCATGAAGAATGTCTTACCCATACCGGATGCACCGACAATGAATTCGTTATAGTTGGATCTGTCACCCTGTGCAGTGAAAGAATCATAGAATACGACACCATTTGTCTGCAGGGTATTTCCTATGTAGACCGGTGGAGTGCTTACCTGTGGTGTCTCCCTCAGAGGTACAGAGTCATACAGTGCCTCAAAAATGAATGGATACATCAGTGCAAGCGTATCAGTCGTTGATGCCTTGAAGAATCGGTCAGGCACGTCATGGCAGATTGGAGCACAATAGTTGAACAGATCGAATGGTTCAAATACTCCATCACGGAAGCGGATGCCTTCGCTTGCGAACACTTTGTCAAGCTCCCTTGAAATGGCATTCACCTGTGCAATGCTGTCGCCCTTGATTCGAAGGAAAGTAGCAAAATAGAATGGCGTATCATTGTCCGCAACCATCTTCTCCTGCAATGCCGCCTTGTTCTCTATTTCATTCCTTACGGCGGTCCGCTGGGATTCCTCCTTAGCATTGTCAAGATTCTTCCTTTCATTCCTTAGATCCTTGTCAAGCTCCTTTATGATTACATCCTGCTCCGCAGGCATGAAGTGCATCGAGAATTCAATGTCAGCTGCTGTTGCCAGATAGGACATCAGTGCAAATACAGGCTGCTTCTTATAATCAGATACATATTTGATGCGGCAGAATGTATCATCAAGCTCAATCGACTGCTTGAATCCGGTATCAACCGACCCGAGCCGTGTCGGATACAGATAATCCATTACGCCGCTATCCAGCATCTCCTTCTTCGCCTCGAAGAAGAGCTTTGAATTGATCGGATGGTAATAACAGAAGAGCACATTATAGGTGTCTGTGAAATCAAGAATCTCTGTACGCTGGAATGTCCCTATAGCACCAATAATCTCTCTGCAGCGGCTTTCCAGACGGCTGATATTCTTATCCTTCAGTATGAATAGGAATTCCCTATCCACAAGCTCCTTTGTTGCAGAGACCTGCTTAAGGCGTGTCTGTGCATCCTTCAGGATCTGGTATTTAATCATGTCCTGTTCATTCCTTCTGTCCAGCCCATCAATGAAATACTGGTAATCCCTGATATACTTGTCTACGTCCGCACCGACCTGGAAGGAGAATATCTGCCCATTGCCTATGGAACGTGAGAATACATGCTTATATCCGTTCAGATAGGACATCTTTGCATCATCCTTGAACTGGAACAGATTTGTTCCGACCGTGCGGACCATCATGATGTAATTTCCGTCATCGTCTACAAACATCATCTTTTCCGAGTCAAACGAAAAAGGGATGATACTGGAAACATCAACCCTCTTCAGCTTTGATCTGGCTTTGGATGATTCCGCCTTTTTGGCAGGCTTCTTTTTCTTATCTTTCTTTACCTTATCTTTCTTCATCAAAAACACTAGACAATACCTCCGTTCCTTTCTACCTCTTCCCTGAAACGTATCCATTCCTCATCCTCATTATCAGCGGGAATGATGTCAATCCTTTCAATTTCGCTTTTCGGGATATAATAGTATGTTTTTTCACTGTTCATATATCTGTACCACATCTGCAGATGCTGCAGTATGGACAGATGGTCAGGCATCTCGATAAGCAGCAGTCCAATGCAGGCTGCAACGCATAATGCCATCATTAATCCATAGATTTCACTTACAAAAAGCTTCGATCCATAGAATACGGCAAGAAATCCGGCTGATATCACAATCAGATCGGAACCGCTGAACAGCCATATCAGAAGCGGCTTGACTGATTTCTTGTCGACAATTATATAAACCTTGTTTCGCATAGATTATCTCCTTTTCTTGATGCCCAGACCCCAGCGGTAGTCCCTGCTTACAGTCTTGGCACCATTGTTGAATGTTGTAATCGTCTGCCGTCTTGCAATTCCAGCAATGCCCCCGTGGTTTACTGTCTGCTTATCATCACCAGAGGAAAGCGTTGTCCTTGTGCCTGTCACAGCCCCGGCAAGCCCGCCTGAACGCACAGTGGAAGTCACCCCATCCGAATCCGTATGGGAAGAGAAATCGCCTGCAAATGCACCGGCAAGCCCTCCTACCCTGTCAGAAGTTGTGCTCCCATCTGCACCGGCAGTGTATGACCTGTTTCCAAACAATGCACCAGCAAGCCCACCCTGGCTTGAACTGGAAATATTGGACCCGTCCTTTCCAGTCGTCTTCGAGCGGCTTCCAAGGACAGCCCCTGCAAGCCCTCCGGCACGTGAGCGTGTGACAGCCCCTGTAGATGGATCTGTACTCTGTGTAGCTGTTCCTGCTACTGCCTTTGCGATTCCACCGCCCAATGTGGCTGAGCCTACACCTGCGGCAAATCCGGCAGCCGCCTTGACTCCTGAACCCATTACAGAACCTACGCTCCTCATCTGGTTAAGCGTCTCCATGATTCCAGCACCATATCCGCCTATCATTGCCTGTACAAAATTAGGTGCAGTTATGACAAGGCTTATAGCACCAAACATAAGGGCACACTGTGCAAGCGGATAATTGCCTGCCTGACTACCGATGTCCGATATGATACCCATAAAAAGGACAAGAAGGAACATCTGCGTTATATTCATGAGCCACTGCCCCAGGAAGCTGTTCTTCCATATCGTGAACGCCTGCGGATTCTGATAGTTCGTCAGGGACGTACAGCACAGCGGCGTTATGACATAATAGAATGCAATGGCAATCATACGCAGTGCCATCTGGAGCATTACGATGAAAAGCAGTATCAGGTATATCAGCATGCCAACCAGAACCATCCAGTTGACCTGCCATCGGTAATCGCCGTTCTTCATTTCGTTGATATCAAAATTGTTGTTCTCAAGATTATAGTTGTGCACCAGATCGCCAGCACCATTCCCATCCGAAAGCGTATTATCCATTGCCGCCAGCTGCTGTGCATCCGTACCTGTAGACATCCCGCCGAATGACTGCAGGACGGCAAGTATAAGCGGATCGGCAAGCTGCTGTTCCCCTTCTCCGGAAACATTGGTACTTGCACCCCCGTTTCCAGAAAAATCCGTTGTTGCAAGGATTGTGCATGTCTGCTTGACAAGATTGTTTGCATAGACGACCAGATACTGCGTTGAAACGGCAAGCACCATTCCAAGCACGGCGGAAGCAAGCTTCCTGTAAAGCTGCATGCCCTGCTCGTCATCCAGTATCATAGCCTTCACGACCTCGTAGCTGATCTTCGTAACGATGATCAGCGGCATAAGTGCCAGGAATGTAGTAAACGCCGAAGATATAAAATCGTTATTTGTGATGATATCGAATCCCAGCACACCATTTATCGTGCTATCCAGGACCATGTTTATCAGCCATGTCAACGCCTTGAAAGCACCCCAGAGAATCTCCCTAAGCAGATCCATGATGGTCTTAGCTATATCCATATTAAATTCCTCCTTTCAGGGCTGTCAGGAAAAGCAGAATCATACATATCATGCACAGCATATAAGGAAGTATTATATGCCTGTTTTCAATCGCCTTTTCCTTCAGCAAGCCCATATCAAAAGTCTTTGTCTTATCCATTGCCCTTTCCTCCTGTAGAAGGGCACATAACTCTTCAAGCTTGTTTTTCAGGTCCTCCACCTGAGCATACTGGGAATATTCCGGAAGCGGACTCTGGAGAGCATCGCACGTCATCCTGTGCAGTTCGGAAATCTTCCCCTTCAGTTCTTCATCCATTGCAGGAGATGAATTATTCACATCCGACAGGAGAATGGCATCCATCTTTTCTTCCAGATCATCCACCTTCTTCTCCATAGAACCGATACGCTCTGCCATCTGGTACATCAGTGCCGAATTTTCTGCATCGTCCGATCTCCTTTCAAATTCCTTGAGTATCTTCCAGAACTCTGGCATCGGCAAGGATCTGTTTACATCCCTGCTGTCAGCACACCAGTGGCAGAAGTCCTCAAGCTCCTCGTATGTATCCATCCTCTGCAGAATCTTGTCTGCATACCTTACAATGAAGCTTGCATCAGTAATGCCAAGCTCCCTGAAAAGCATATCAACCCTATCCCTGCCGAATTCATCGTACAGGCAGGCTTTATCTTGCATCCTCATTCCTCCTCTCCTGGAAACGGGGGCAATCTGCCCCCATACTACAATTCCGTCACCTCGACATCCTTTCCGGCATTATCGATATTTTCTCTAATCTGCCGCATCTGTCCTTGACTCAATATACGGTCTGCATAAATGGACAAATCCAGACGTTTTTCAAGCCCCAAACGAATCTTCGCCATCAGCAAACCATCAAATTCCGGCTTGGCGTAGATACATACATCCAAGCCTTGTTCAAGCCCCAATCGAATCTGCTTCATCTGCCAACAATCAAATTCCGGCTTGGCATAGATGGACACATCAAGCCCTTTTTCAAGCCCCAAACGAATCTGCCGCATCTGCCAATCATCAAATTCCGGTTTGGCGTAGATAGATACACCTAAGCCTTGTTCAAGACCTTCTCGAATCTGCATCATCTGCCAATCATCAAATTCCGGCTTGGCATAAACTGATACATCCAACCCTTTTTCAAGACCTATACGAATCTGCCACATCTGATCCCAATCAAAATCCGGTTTGGCATAAATGGAAACATCCAGACCTTTTCTAATTCCTTCTTCAATACAACTCCTCTGCATAGCATCATATTTCCAAGCATCAAATTTCTGCATCCTCATTCCTCCTCTCCTGGAAACGGGGGCAGATTGCCCCCATATTACAATTCCATCTCTTCGTCATCCTTTTCGGCATTATCGATATTTTCTCTAATCTTCCTCATCTTCCAAGCCTTATATTCAGGCTTTGCATAGACGGAAACATCGATTCCTCTTTCAAGACCTACTCGAATTTCATACATCTGCTCCCAATCAAATTCCGGCTTGGCATAGATAGAAACATCGATTCCTCTTTCAAGACCATCTCGAATCTCTGCCATCTGGTCATAAGCAAACTCCGGCTTGGCATAAATCGAAACATCCAGACCTTTTTCAAGACCTTTCCGAATATCATACATCTGCGACTCATTAAATGAATCGATATATTTAGATAATTCTTCATCATATTCAGATAAATCCTCATCCTTTGCAACATCAAGGAACCGGACAACATAGAAACCTCTTGAGCTTATGGATTTCTTTTTGCCTCCACCATTATCGGGGTAAAACCAGTTCCCTCTGATTACACCCTCTTCGTAGCAGTCCTCTGCATGGGGATGGCTGCGTGTTCCGGACCATTCAAGATAATGGCATTTCGCCCGCCTTTCTATAACAGCCTCCTTCTTTTTTTTCTGCTCCTTCATTGCTGCAAGCTCCAGAAACTGCTCTGCCGTTGCCTTTTCAAGGTAATCCTCGTCAATACCATAGAAATCCGTCTGATTGTAGTACATGGAGGAATGATGCCATTCCTTGTATTCCAGTACATATCTTTTTAAAATGGGAAGGCTGACCTTCCTTGCAATATGGACCAGATCCGGACGGATATCATCGATTGCATTCAGAATCTCTCCCTTCGTCCATTTAGATAGGGGCATATACCCCTCCTCATATGCTTCGATGGCATTATTGCTCATCGAATAGCCTTTATAACCCGCCATACAAAACTTCTCCTTTCAGGCATAGCAAAAGGGTGCATGTGAATGCACCCTGATGAAATCCAATGACAATTCCTGCATATCCATTAAATTATTGTATTTATTCTCAAGTATGCTTCGATTGCCTTTATGATTGTAGGGATAAGGAATATGAATCCCAGTGCAAAGAATACCTTTTTTGTCTTCTGCGAAAACATCTGGTCTTCCTGCACCCCTGCAAACATCTCCCTCAGCTTGTAGTACAGAGCCATTACGCAGGCAACAAGCAGGGAAATCGTCTGAAGAAATGTTTCTGCATCCCTCAGCGGAGCTGCCAGAAGATCGTATAGTGCTTGAAACTCTCCCATCTTTCATACCTCCTTCTATAATAGGATGGCAAAACTAGCCAGAAGTCCAGCGATGCATCCTGCCACAAGGCGGATGATTATGGACTTGATCCCTTCGATTTCACGCTCCTTCAGCGGCTTTTCCATGAAGATGAACGTGATTATTAATGCACATATAAAGCCTATAAAGGCTGCTACCTTATTGAACATAAAATTCTCCTTTCGTTTACTGTTCATTATGGATGGGGGCAGATTGCCCCCGTTTATTATTATTTGTCTATCTGAATGGAACTAACCTACGCTCCAGCCTATCGTATTACCCTCAGCATCGTTTATCGGATTGAGGGATGCAGACCCGCATGATGAATAGTAGTTCATGGCTGCATTATAGGCGGATATGAGATCTCCATACTGCGATTCATAGAATGATGCAAATGTGCATGCAGGCACTACATAGGACCCGCCCTGCGGACTGGATGGCGTATAGCCTCCTCCACCACTTCCTCCGCCTGCATTCCCTCCGGAAGAAAAGCTTTTGTCTGGTGCAGACTCCTTCTTTGCTGGAGTGATGGTGATATAGAGGATGGCTGTGCCTATATTTCCGGATGTATCCTCAGCATGGATATATACCTTGTAATCCCCTGCCTTATTCCCATCGAATCCGTTTGCTTCGACTGTGATGGTGATATCCTTTACATCATCATGGTTGTCCGATACGGAATAATAGGAGGAAAGGTCCTTGACCTGCCCCTCCTCGAATTCAAGCATCCTTGAATCTGTTTTGATGGCAGGCGGCGTATCATCCACGATGGTTGCCGTTGTGCTGTAAATCTCACCATCCAGCACATAATCAAGCTTCACTTCACCCAGATCGGCATCCTCATCAATGGCTGGACATGCTATCGTATAGCTTCCTACATTCAGCGTTCCATCCGTGATCATGCTGCTATTGACGGAAGTGGAATCCACCCTTGATATGTATCTGCATGTATCTGTATCCCTGTCTCCATAGGAGATGGTTATATCCTTCATGAATATGACATCGTGTTTTTCCTTATCCTTTTCTGCGGATCTTGAGCAGCCTGCCATCATGCAAGCGGCTGCAAGTGCAAGGATAATGTGTAATCTTTTCATGGTTTACATCCTTTCCATATGGATGGGGGCAGATTGCCCCCGTTTCCATG
>JABUTA010000469.1 GCA_021443845.1 Parasporobacterium sp. | reverse complement strand
CAGCAATTTAATAGTTCAGAAAGTAAAGAGAATAATAAAATGGATAAAAAACAGCTAGAAGCTCTTGTGCGTATGGCAGACCATGTGGAGATCACACAGGTAATGGCAGAATATGTTCAGAGCATGGATCAGTTTGATGCCTTAAAGGTATATAATAAACTTCTGGCTAAGGACCATCCTGAAGTCAGTCTTGAGTTTATGGAAGAGGGCCTTTATGAAGGACCGGAAAAAGTTAAAGAGTATATGACAGCAATCCAGGAATATCTGGATGATCCCGGTGACAAAAGGGGATGGATGGCCATCCAGAACCTTGCATCCCCCCATATTGTTGTCAGCACCAGCGGACAGAGAGCCCGCGCCCAGTGGGATATACTGAATGCAAATGCAATGCAGGCCACTCCGTATCCGTCAGACCGGGAGAAGCTGACAGCACTGTGGATCTGCGGCCGTTATGATAATGAATTCATTAAAGTCAACGGAGAATGGAAGATCCTCAAGCTTCATCTTGTCACATATTTTAAGTCATCTTTTGAGCAGGGGTGGTTAAAGGATCCGGACTGCCTCAGGTTCGGTGGATGTAAGGTGGAGCCAACACGCCCTTCCAATCCGAATAAAATATATCATTCGGATGCCACATATTCCGGTGACGGACTTCATACCTATGGACCGTTCCTTCCGTCTGTAATAGACGACGGACCGGCGCCGGAGCTTACAGAAGACGAAGCAACATTAAGACGCATTGAAAGAGCTGCCGCCGTAAAAGAAATAGAAATGATGCAGGGCCGGTATCTCACACTTCTTGATTCCTTTAACATGAAGCAGATGTGTGTCGAGCTTTTTGCAATGGATGAGCCTGATGTAACTTTCATGATGTGTGAGGGCGGAGACTATGTGGGTCCGGGTATGAAAGCCTTTGTTGAAGGCTGCAATAAGCCGAGTGCAGGCAATCCTATGGCTGTGCATGGATGGTTTGGCATGGTGTGCCTGTGGTCACCCCATATCGTGTTAAGCGAAGACGGAAATCATGCATATGCCCAGTGGAATGAACTGGCGCCCCATGCAATGGCAGTTACCCCGTATCCCGGAGACAAGAAAAATCCTACAGGCTACTGGTTCCTGGACCGTC
>JABUTA010000468.1 GCA_021443845.1 Parasporobacterium sp. | reverse complement strand
CTGCACAGCCGGTGGTATTGTCGTAGCAACACCGGAAAGAAGTTTCTGGATACGTACCGCGGGGATATTTTCTTCCCAGGTTATGAGACTTTGACTTCGGGGAGTTTCTCCATCAGTCTGTTCCGGTTCAGTACAGAGATTGGCTGCTACCTCCTGTTCATGGATGTAGCCCAGATCATTTTCTAGACTGAATATGATGTTTCCTCCCAGGTATACCTGATGATCAGCAGGAATATCAACCGGTTATCCATTCATATGCTTTTTCAGAAAGCAAAGAACAGCCTGTAATCCGGGATTGGTAGTATTATTGCCAATCCGCTGGCAATGATATGCATATGAGGCAGTAAGATACTCTTTTGGTCGGGGTAAATTTTTTTCTTTTTTGTTAAACTCACCGCCAAGGAGATACTTTGTGCATTATCACACAGAAAATAGGCTTTTTTGCCGCTTCGGCCTGTTTGTTCAGGAATGGTAAGTACTTATTTTTGTTTGCATTCGGTCAGGGTGATGAGACTAAACAGATCTCCTGCGGTGTTGAGAAGAATTGCATATGAACAGGGAACCTGAGAGTAACCAGGTCTGGCAATTTTTGTTTTAGGGTAGTTTGCAAGCATCTGATAATAGTCGCAGAGTACCTGAAGTATCATTTATTTACCTCCTGCTGCAGTGCAGCAGGTATTTTTATGACGCCCTGATGCATCTGGGCACGGAAAAACAGGGGAGACATCAGATTGCCTATGTCTGAGAGATGATGTAATCAAAATCCGACGGGACGACATTCCGGTTCAACCATATAGCTTTGTCGTAGTATTATCCCATATCGGTGAACTGCCACCATCAATCAAGCCTATGGCCCAGCAGGTGTATAGAAAGTCAAGATCTTTTTAAATGACACTGATGATGTATGGGGTGAGTTTCCGCAGTATCTGACCGGTCTCCCCGTTATCAATGCGTGCAATGTGGTTCTTCTGCATCTGGTGATCATGGAATGATTATTGAGTACCCGGTATCTGCGATCAGATGAAAACCATCGGATATGTCTCGGAATGGAAAGAAAAAGTGAGGTGATTGCGCAGTCTCTTTACAGAGAGTGAGTATCTGCAGTTTGTCAAGGCGATTTTGCTTGAT
>JABUTA010000467.1 GCA_021443845.1 Parasporobacterium sp. | reverse complement strand
TTCTGCCACTGATATGTCAGCTGATCGCCTGTGGCTGCTATCGTAAACCTGGCTGATGAGCCCGCATATACGGTCTTGTTCGAAGGATTCGTTGTGATCCGGAGCGGTGTATAGCTTACCGTCAGTGTGGCTTCGTTTGAAGTTACCTGATCGCCGTATTTATCCGTTACGATGCATCTGAACTTTGTTCCGTTGTCTGCAGGTACTGTAGCTGCAGTTGTATAGGATGCCGAGTTCGCTCCCACATTGCTCCAGCTGCCGCCGGATACATTCTTCTGCCACTGATATGAAAGCTGATCGCCCGCAGCTGCTATCGTAAACTGAGCCGATGTTCCTCTTGCAGCAGTCTTGTTTGAAGGATTCGATGTGATCTCCAATGGAGTATATACTACTGTTACTCTGGCAAAGATCGTGGAAGCAGTTTCCATATATCTGTCGACCAGAGCACATTTTACCCGTATACCGTTATCTTCAGGAGATACATTCTCAAGGGTAAATGTCGGTGAATTTTCTCCTACATCGTCCCATCCGCTGCCCTCTCTGAATATCTTCCACATATATGTGATTCCGTCTCCGACTGCAGAAACGTTAAATACAACATCTTCTCCCCTGTTTACGGTCACATCATAAAGATCCTGCGTTATCTCCAGAGGTGTATATCCTACAGTCAGTGCAGCTTCGTTTGAAGTGATCTGATCGCCGTACTTATCCGTTACGATACATCTTATCTGTGTTCCGTTATCAGATATCTGTACGCTTTGGATCGTATATGAGGATGCGTTTGTTCCAATATTGGTCCATGTTCCGCCGGATACCTTCTTCTGCCACTGATATGTCAGCTGGTCACCCTGCGCAGTGATGGCAAATACTGCCGCATCACCCGGTGCTGCATTCTTATTTGTAAGATTTGACGTAATTGCCAGCGGTGTATAGCTTACTGTCAGTGTAATCTGGTTTGAAATGATCTGATCGCCGTACTTATCGGTTACGATGCATTTTACCTTTGTTCCGTTATCAGAAGGTGTTGTGTTTGTAATTGTAAATGATGCTGAGTTTGATCCGGTGTTTATCCATGAACCGCCGGATACCTTCTTCTGCCACTGATATGTCAGCTGATCGCCTGTGGCTG
>JABUTA010000466.1 GCA_021443845.1 Parasporobacterium sp. | reverse complement strand
CAGCCACAGGCGATCAGCTGACATATCAGTGGCAGAAGAAGGTATCCGGCGGTTCATGGGTAAATGCGGGAACAAATTCAGCATCATTTACGATCGCAAACGCATCACCTTCTGACAACGGAACAAAGGTAAAATGCATCGTAACGGATAAATACGGTGATCAGATAACTTCAAACGAAGCCACACTGACGGTAAGCTATACACAGCTTGCAATTACAAAGAACCTTACAGATAAGAGAACGGCAACAGACGAGCCCGCGCTATTTGCCGTCACTGCACAGGGCGATCAGCTTTCATATCAGTGGCAGAAGAAGGTTTCAGGCGGAAGCTGGACCAACACCGGTACAAATGCAGCTTCGTATACGATCCAAAGCGTACAGGTTGCTGACGACGGAACAATGGTAAGATGTATCATTACGGACAAGTACGGCGAACAGGTGATCTCGAATGAGGTTACGCTGACTGTCGGATATACACCGCTGGAGATAATACAGAATCTTTCAGATGTCACTGTAAACAGAGGGGAGGATGTCGTATTCTCTATTACTGCAGTCGGCGACGGACTTACATACAGATGGTATTTGAAAGAGTCCGGTGGTTCATGGTTTTCTGTAGGGGATAATCTGCCTGAATTTACCCTTACGAATGTATCTCCTGAAGATAACGGTAAGATGGTAAAATGTGTTGTACATGATAAGTACGACAACGATACAAATTCAGTCTATGCACATGTGACAGTAAACTATACACCACTTGAGATCACGAAAAACATCTCGGATGTCAACGTAAACAGAGGAGAGGATGTCACATTTTCCATTACGGCAGCCGGAGACGGGCTTATATACGGATGGCAGGTAAAAGAACCTGATTCAGGATGGGAGCCTGTCGGAGATAACTCACCTGCATTTGCCATTGCGGATATAACACCTGAATATGACGGGGCAATGGTAAAATGTATCGTATGGGACAAGTACGGTGACAGTGTAAATTCAGTATATGCACATGTGACAGTAAACTATACACCGCTCTCTATCACAACGAACCCTTCAAATAAGACCGTTGCAAGAGGAACTGCGGCTCAGTTCACGATAGCAGCTACGGGCGATCAGCTGACATATCAGTGGCAGAAGAAGGT
>JABUTA010000465.1 GCA_021443845.1 Parasporobacterium sp. | reverse complement strand
AACCTCTCTGGGAAATAACTGGAACCCCCATACCTGGGAACCATACGGTGACGATGCTCTTCTTGGCTACGTTTCCAGTCCCTTTGTAACGATGCAGATCCTGAACTCTGAAGACGGTGTCTATCAGTGGGTCTACGAAATGGCTACAGAAATCAATGACGTGACTGCTACTCATCAGGAAGACCTGACTAAGTATGCTGTTAAGCTTCAGGACGGCAAGACCGCTGAAGATACCACAGAAGGTTATGTTTATGAAATCAAGCTGAATCCCGATGCTTGCTGGGAAGATGGTACACCCATCAATGCTGATACTTATATCTATTCTATGCAGCAGCTTCTTGATCCTGCTATGAAGAACTACCGTGCAAACCTGTACTATGCAGGTGAATCTGCTGTTGCCGGTGGTAACGCATACTACTATTCAGATCAGGAAGGTTACTATCAGCCTGTTGGTAACTACTATGAATCTGTAGAAGCAGCTCTTGAAGACGGTAAGGAGCCCATGATCGATGTATGGAACCTCTGGGGCGCTCAGGGTTACACCGATGCTGACGGAAATGAATGTCCTCAGTATGTATCCGTTACCGATGAAGTGGTATACGGTGAAGCTGTAGACGATACTTTCAGCTGTGCATAACTCTTTTCAAACTATGGTGCTTACGTACAGCCCGGCGGCGGTTATGACGCAGTGATCTGGGTTGAAAACGAAAACATGGGTGCTACTTATGACGTTGTAGGATGCTACAAGGTCGATGATTACACCATCGTTTACGTTTGCGAAAACTATCTTGATATTAACTACTTCCTTACTTCCTGTACTTCTACCTGGCTTGTTTACGAAGCTTACTATGAAGCAGGTAAGGATACCACCGGTTCTCTTGTAACCACAAATTACAACACCAGTGTTGAAACCACCATGTCTTACGGTCCCTACAGAATCGAATCTCTGCAGGATGACAAGCAGATCGTATTCGTACAGAATGAAAACTGGTACGGCTATGAAAAGCTGGACAACGGTGCTCTTTATTCAGAGACCCCCTATCTTGTAGATGGTGAGAATGTTGAGCGTTACCAGACAACAAAGATCGTTATCGACGTTATGACTGACGAAGCTGCTAAGCAGGCCTTCTTAAAGGG
>JABUTA010000464.1 GCA_021443845.1 Parasporobacterium sp. | reverse complement strand
TTTGGTATACTGTCAAGATTTCGGACACTGAATTTGTGCCTTTTCCTGTATATTACGTTTTTTCTGCTACAGGATCTCCCGTGCTTCCGTCAAGCCTGCTTCGCACCGCTTACGCGGCTGCGGGCTTGACCTCGCCGGGCAGATCCTGTGCGGTATGATCAAGCAGAACAAAGGCTTGTTCTGCCATTGCATGGCTTCATCTATGCAACTACATGTTCTGCATGCTTCAGCCTTGCATAATATCTTTTTTCATATTCAGCCGGCGACAGGTAGTCGCAGTGACTGTGTATCCTGATCGTATTATAAAAAGCATCGATATACTCAAAGACCAGCCTGTGGGCATGATGATAATCCATGACCTTGAATCTCCACAGCCACTCTCTTTTTATGAGTGCGTGAAAGGATTCAATGCAGGCATTATCCCAGGGATTGCCCTTTGAGGAATAGCTCCGGCTTATTCCTGCGGTGAATTCTTCGTACAGATCCGATGTGTACTGCACACCCCTGTCTGTATGGATGACCTTTGGCCTGGCACCCGTATTCTGGATTGCTTTTTTAACAGCAGCTATTACATGCTCGGTTTCAAGTGTTTTTCCCAGTTCCCATGCAACGATCCTGCGTGAGAACAGATCCATGATGCAGGACAGATAAAGGAATCCTTCCTGCGTGTGTATGTATGTGATATCTGTGCACCATACGGCATTGGGTTCGGATGGAGAGAACTCCCTTTTTAAGAGGTTTTTCAGTCTGTCTGTAAAATCAATGCTTGCCGTTGTCAATGTATACGGTCTTCTGTACCATGCGTGTATGCCCATTTCGTGCATATATCTGGTAACAGTCCGCTCGGACACGTGGATGCCTTTTGCATTCAGGTTCCTGGTGATCTTTTTGGCCCCGTATATCTTATGGCTGTCCTCGTATTCCGACATCACATGCTTCTGTATGTCGAGACGGTTCAACTCACGGCTGCTCGGTTTACGTTTGCACCAGTCATAATAACCACTGGATGAGACACCTGTGAGTTCCAGCACCCTGCTGACAGAGATCCGGTGTCCCTCTTCCTTAGCCTTTCGGACTTCAGAATAGATGGCATCTGTCAGTCTCCCAGAATGCTGATGGCTTTTTTTAAGATTTCAAG
>JABUTA010000463.1 GCA_021443845.1 Parasporobacterium sp. | reverse complement strand
CCCTTACATATGCCCTGAAATTGGAGATGTATTTATTGGTTATCATGAAGATATGATGAGAGTCAAACTTTACACCCCAGCAGCCGTATACGTGATCCGCCATTACGCTCCTGATTTCTCCAATAACATTGTCAGGAAGAATGCTGTCACAGTGAAGGAAGAAGAGAATGTCACCCGTTGCTTCCTCTGCCGCCATATTCAGCTGGATTGCCCTTCCCTTAGCGGAGTTAATCAGCTTGAACTCATGTGAAATAAGCTCACAGGTTCTGTCGGTGCTGCCTCCATCCACGAAAATAATCTCAGCATCATCAAGATAAGGCCTGAGCATATCCTGCATACCGACAACGGTTGATTCCTCATTGTAAGTGGGAATAATTATTGAAATTCTGGCAGTATTGGCAATAAATCTTCCAGTTGCACTTTCTCTGAGGGCACGGCTGGTTCTCATATCCTTTCTGAACCTGTCAATATCTTCCTTAAAATCAATATCCGGATACTCGTGAACAGGAGTAACCTTAAGTCCCTCGTCAGTCATAGCCTTCACGGCAGCATCATAGACCTCTCCCGGCTCCGGGGTATTGATGGCGAAAGGTGCATAACAGGGCTTGTGAAGGCCAATGAGATGATAGCCTCCGTCCACGGTCCTTCCGATAACAGCATCATCTTCATCCAGCCTGCGGAAAGCATAGTTCACTGACTCCGCAGTCAGTGCAGGAATGTCCGTTCCTGTAAGTATGCATGAGCTGTATCCCATCTCAAGAACATCCGTTATAGCGTTATGCATCTTCAGATTCAGGCTCTCTCCCCTCTGCGGGAAGTACTGAACCTCCGGTCCGAAAATCTCCCTGATCAGTGGAAAGCTTCCCGACGGTGAGTGGTAGTAAACGAAGATATCCGCATCTACATTATCCGCAATATTCTTAAAATCCTTCAGGAAGCAGCAATGCAAAGCCGCACACTGTTCCGATGTGTAATAAGGCATGAGCCTGGTTTTCGTCTGTCCCGGAACAGGTTCCCTGGAAAAAATAATGTAAGCGTTATCCTTCATCTCTGTGCTTTAACTTCTTTCTATAGTTTCATTCTTGATTCTTCTATTTGAATCTGGTGATTATCCTGTTGATATATGAACCCGACAGGGC
>JABUTA010000462.1 GCA_021443845.1 Parasporobacterium sp. | reverse complement strand
AAAAGGAATATACCTGCAAGCTGTGCAGCGAAAAAAAGACTGAAGAGATAAGTCCATCAGGAGTTAATAATGGATTCTCTGCCATTGGTGACAAATGGTATTACTATAATGACGGCAGCATATCATTTTCAACAACCGGTGTCATAAATGGCACTATTCATGGTATCGAAACAGGCTGGTATGTTAAGAAAGGCATAGTAGACTTCAATTACACTGGTTTTGTCAGTGACTCTCAGGGAGATTGGTATGTCAAGGACGGAAGGATCACAAAAAACGGTGAGGATGTTATCAAAGGCACTGTAGGCGGAGTTAAGGCATGGTGGCTCGTTATTGATGGTATGGTTACATATATCACAACGACAGCAACCAATGTGAATGGTACCTGGTACATTAGTAACGGAAAGGTAGACTTCGATTATACCGGATTTGTTGAGACCGGAAACGGTTACTGGTATGTGAAAAAAGGAAAGGTATCTACAGGAACTACCGGGTTGATTCTCGGGAAAGTTAACGGAATTACGACATGGTGGTATGTTGTTGATAACAGAGTCAGCTTCGAGACTACTGTAGCAAAAAACAAATACGGCTGGTGGTATGTTAACGGCGGCAGGATAGATACAGGATACACAGGATTTGGAGAGAATCAAAACGGAATATGGTATTGTGTTAACGGAAAAGTGGATTTTGAAGCAGAAGGCCTGTTTAAGGGGACGGTCAGAGGCGAATTAACATGGTGGTATGTAAGTGGAGGAAAAGTTCTCCTTGATTATAAAGGCTTTGGAAGCAATGCATACGGAGATTACTATTGTAAAGATGGTAAGGTAACAAAAGAAACAGGTATTGCAAAGGGTATTGTCAAGGGGGAGGAAGCCTGGTGGTATGTCAGAACCGGTAAGGTAAGATATGAAACAGGTCTTGTAAAAAACAGCAGAGGCTGGTGGTATGTTGAAAACGGCAGGATCAATCTTAATTACACAGGACTGGCAAGTAATGCTAATGGCACATATTATTGTGAAAATGGAAAGCTCGTTGATGGCAAGACGGGGCTGATTGAAGGAACTATCGATGGAGTAAGCGGAATCTGGTATGTTAAAAGCAGCAAAGTCAGATTTGTAGATGCACTGATAAAGCAGGACGGAAT
>JABUTA010000461.1 GCA_021443845.1 Parasporobacterium sp. | reverse complement strand
ATACGATGCTGGGGAATGTACGTTTACTGATTGATGATGAAGGTATGACAATCAGCAATCCGGGAGGCTTTATCGACGGTGTTAATCTGAAGAACCTGCTGACTGTTGAACCGCATGGAAGAAATCCTGCTCTGGCTGATGCAATGAAAAGGATTGGACTTGCAGAGAAGACCGGACGGGGAATAGATAGAATCTTCGAGGGATCAATTATCTTCGGAAGGCCCT
Organism: Parasporobacterium sp.; assembly: GCA_021443845.1. Classification (GTDB taxonomy): domain Bacteria; phylum Bacillota; class Clostridia; order Lachnospirales; family Lachnospiraceae; genus RGIG5612. Next base: position 919 of record JABUTA010000461.1, on the reverse strand, counting down.
GGCCGGATTATTCTGAATCAACCAGTCGAACAGTTAAACTGTTTATTCAGCGTGCTGCAGCAGACCTGGCATTTGCAAAAATAGTAGCTGATGAACAGAAACGACAGGGCAAACCTCTATCTATATATACATTAATGATTCTCTCGGTAGTTAGTGCTGAGCGGAGAAGCTCTATTGACAGAATTGTAGAAGCAACAAACCTGAGCGAGAACAAGGTTAGATCTGCTGTGGAAACTATGGTTGAATTAGGTTTGCTGGAAGCAAGCGGTAAAGGGAACAACCGGGAATATATTCTTGGAAAGAAGATATACCGGGAAAACAGGAAACAGGCACAATATGTTCGTCAATCGGATATCGACAGCATCAGGTATCCGGAAATGGTGTTGAAGCTGGCAGATGCTCAGAACGGCATCATTACGAAACAGGATGTTATAGAGCTGCTGAAGGTATCTCCTTCCCAGGCTTATGCAGTTATTAAGACACTGCAGCAGGAAGGAAGGCTTGAACTGGAGTGCGGAGGAAAATACTCCAAGTACAGAAAGATTGACTGATGCATAAAGAACAGCATGAAAGAAAACACTAACTACACAGAATTAAATGAGAGAATTAAACTTCTCGAGGCAGAGAATGCTTATCTCAAAAGGCTGCTCGAGCAGGCTGGGATTCCCTATGCATATGTAGCTGCAGGTCCAGACACTAACACTGCGTTCTCTCCTGCGATAACCGTTGAGCATGCTCGGCTCTTTTTCTCATATTTCTGGGGGCGTATGGATGTATATGCCAAACGATCGGAGAACAGGAAGACGGGCAAAGCGGGTTATTTTCCCCAGTGCAACAATTTCTGGAGATACGGAGTGTGTCCTAAGGCGGAGGGGGCCCGTGTGAAATGCATGGTATGATAATATGAACAAAAAAAGAA
>JABUTA010000460.1 GCA_021443845.1 Parasporobacterium sp. | reverse complement strand
GCCATTCTGGTTCTGCTGTTCTTCCTGAGAGATATAAGGCCGACAATTATAACGTCAGTCAGCATTCCTGTCAGTGTAGTTTTTGCACTTGCTGCAATGTACTTCTCCGGAGTAACCATGAATATGATTTCCATGTCGGGACTGGCAATAGGTGTCGGCATGCTTGTGGATAACTCCATTGTTGTAATCGAAAACATATACAGGCTGCGTTCGATGGGATATTCGGCGGTTCAGTCAGCTGTATCCGGTGCATCGCAGGTTGCCGGAGCCATTACAGCTTCAACTCTTACAACAATCTGCGTATTTGTGCCGATTGTGTTTGTAGACGGACTGACTAAACAGATATTCACGGATCTGGCACTCACGGTAACATATTCGCTGCTTGCCAGCCTTATCATAGCGCTTACCTTTGTTCCGGCAGTAGCCAAAGGGGCACTTGTGAAGAAAACAGGAAAGACCGTTCTTGGACAGGGGGGCAGGGTTGTTGCCTGGTATAAGCGTATGGCCGCAAAGGCTATAATAAACAGAAAAAAAGTGGTTCTCGCTGCACTGGTTATTCTGCTGGCATCCACATCTGTTCTGCTTCTGAAGGGCTTCGAATTGATGCCCGCAATGTCCAGCGCACAGGTGTCGGCAACGGTTTCGATGCCTGAGGGAAGTACGCTGAAGGATACAGAGAGAGTTAACGATGCAATCGGCGAAGAACTAAGAAAGATAGACGGTGTCGAGGATGTTGGCATAATGCTGACGACGAACATGGCTTCAATGTTCGGCGTTTCTGCCGGCGGACAGGAGACTGATGTTACTCAGACATCCATATACATCATCATGGACGAAAGCAAACTCGACCAGACCTCTGAAGTTACGAAGTGTCTTAATAAAGCTGCAGACGAATATAACTGTGAAATTGCAACATCTGCAGATATGGACATAACATCACTTCTGGGCGGAAGCGGCATTACCATGAAACTTTACGGAGACGATCTGGATAAGCTCAGGAGTTCGGGAGCAGCTATAGAAAACAGACTGAGAGAAATCGAAGGACTGGAAGAGGTTTCAGATATTCAGGAAAACAGTACGGATGAACTTCATATATCCGTAAACAAGAACAAGGCCATCAGACACGGACTTACCGTAGCACAGG
>JABUTA010000045.1:4175-15626 GCA_021443845.1 Parasporobacterium sp. | reverse complement strand
CTGGACACTCCGGTTCTGGAAGACAGCAGGATACTTCTTGCCAAGGCAGGGGGTGAAACTGAAAAGCAGATATACAGATTTACAAAGGGCGATTCGGATCTTACCATGAGATTCGACCTTACGGTCCCTCTGGCTAAGTATGTTGCCAAAAACTATTCGGATCTTACTTTCCCCTTCAGAAGGTATCAGATCGGCAAGGTTTACAGAGGGGAACGTGCTCAGAAGGGCCGTTTCAGAGAGTTTTATCAGGCTGATATCGATATCATCGGTGATGAGAAACTCAATATCATCAATGATGCGGAAATTCCCAGCATTATCTACTCGTTATTTACAGGGCTTGGCATTGATGACTTTGAGATCCGCATAAATAACAGAAAGGTCCTTAACGGTCTGTATGCCATTATGGGACTTCAGGACCGTTCTGCTGATATCATGAGGATTATCGACAAGATCGACAAGATAGGCCGGGACAACGTGGTTAAGGAACTTGCGGAGATCAATGTTGAAGGTAAGTCAGCTGAGGAGCTTCTTGATATTCTTCAGTTTAAGGGCTCTGCGGAAGAGGTCATTGCAAATCTTGAAAAATTCGGCGGCAGGAATGAAGTGTTTGATGCCGGAATGGATGAACTTCAGACCGTTGTGAAATACATCGGCGAGTTCGGTGTTCCTTCTGACTATTTCAGAATCGACCTTTCCATTGCCAGAGGCCTTGACTACTACACAGGAACCGTGTATGAGACATTTATCAGAAAGCACCCTGAATACGGCAGTGTATGCAGCGGCGGCCGTTATGACAATCTGGCTGAATACTACACAAAGAAATCACTTCCGGGTGTAGGTATATCCATCGGACTGACCAGGCTGTTCCATGTACTCAGCGAAAACGATTTTCTGGACAGATCTGTTGAAAATCCGGTGGATGCACTGGTGCTCCCCATGACTGATGATGTTTCCTGGTCAGTAAAGACAGCAACCGCATTAAGAGCTGCAGGCATCAGCACCCAGATATATCTTGAAGAAGGCAAGTTCAAGAAGAAAATCTCTTACGGCAACAGGTTATCCATTCCTTTCTGCATTATGCTGGGAGAGGATGAGATCGCTCAGAACCTTGTGACTGTTAAGAACATGGCGACCGGAGAGCAGACCACCGACACACTGGAAAATGTTATCGAACTGATAATAAATGTAAAGGAACAGAAAGATTCAGTCAGATACATTAATATGAAATGACATACTGCTTCCGGGCAGAGATGTTGCAGAAATATTAAAAATATTAATAATTGACATGTATAAGAGGCACCGTGGCTGCAGGGTCAGGGTGTCTTTTTTGTGCTGCTTCAGGGGCTGTTTTTTATAAATACTTGATGAATATTACATTTTAATGTAAAATTTAACGAAAATGTTAATAATCTTCTGCGGATACAGAGAACATTTATCTATCATCCACAGCAGATAATTAATAATTTAAAATAAGGACCGCTATATGAAGAACAGACTATTTGTATTACTGATTACTGCAGCTTTATGTTTTGCATTTTCACTTCATGCTCTTGCCGGGGAAGATGAATATCAGACAGGAACTGAGACAATCGAAACTGCATCATTTACAGATTATGAAGCTGTATCAGGTGTATCAAACAGCGATGAAGACATTTTGTCTTTTGATGAAAGTGAAATATTATCACAGAATGCGGCTGAGTATGAATCAGGAACAGGTAATGACAGATGTGATACAGATACTGAATGTGAGGGCGAAATAACGACTGCTGAAGCAGAAGAATCCGGGTCAGAGGAAATCGCTGAGACAGAAAGCCTCCCGGATGATGAGACGGAAAGCTTCCAGGGTGATGAGACAGATAGTACTGCCGACGAGGTTATTGAAGAACCCGAAGCAGATATTTTAGCGGAAGAAGATTCAGAACTCTATGAAAATGAAGAAGCGACTGAAGAATCTGATTTAGATGCAGAAGCATCGCCTGATGGGTTTGTATATGAAGACGGTGCATGGAAATGGTACGAAAACGGTGTCTTTCAGTCGGAAATGAAAGGCCTTGTTTACGGCACGATAGATGGCGCAGCAAAATGGTATTATATTTCAAACGGTATTTTTGCTGCTGTGAGCGGTATTTCCCGGAGAGCTGATTTATCAAATAATACATGGTATTACGTACAGAATGGTGTATATACCAAAGCCTCCGGATTGGCAAGGAGAGCGGATTTATCAAATAATAAATGGTATTATGTTCAGAACGGCATATATACCAAGGCAACCGGGCTGTCACAAAGGGCAGATGGTTCAAACAATACATGGTATTATGTTGAAAACGGTGTATATGTCAAGGCAACAACTGCAGCTGAAAGAATAGACGGGACTTATGCAGGCAGAAAGTTTTATGTACTGGAGGGTGCATATACTAAAACTGACGGATTCGGTCTGATCGACGGCGATAAGTGGGTCCTGCTGGATGGAGGCGTTCTTCAGGAAACGGTGACGGGGCTGGTTAAAGGCGATATCGACGGTGTATCCGGATGGTATTACACAGATAAAGGGTACTTTACCAAGGTAACCGGACTGACTCAGAAAGCAGACAAGTCCGGCGGCTGGTATTATGTAAAGGACGGTGTATATACCAAAGTCAGCGGAATTGCACAAAAAGCCGATATGTCAAGTACCAAATGGTATTATGTGCAGAAAGGCGTATACACCAAAGCTACCGGGATTGCAAAAAAAGCAGATGGATCATCAAATAAATGGTACTATGTAAAAGATGGTAAATATGTTAAAGCTACTACTGCAGCAGAAAGAATTGACGGAGTTTATGAAGGCGTAAAGTTCTGCGTAATTAATGGCGCACATACTAAAGTATCAGGCTTCTGTCAGATTGACGGTAATCGGTGGGGCTGGTTCAGCAATGGAATACTTGAGGATTCGATGACCGGTATTGCCAGAGGTTTTATTGATGATAAGGAAGCATGGTACTATATAGAAAATGGATTTTTCACCAGAGCAACCGGTCTGACAAGAAAAGCTGATCAGTCAGGTTCTAAATGGTATTATGTAAAAGACGGTGTATATACGAAAGCAACAGGTCTGGTTCAGAAAGCCGATTTATCAAGCGGCAAATGGTATTACATAAAGGACGGCATATATACAAAAGTCAGCGGACTGGCTCAGAGAGCGGATCTGTCAAGTACCAACTGGTATTATGTCCATAATGGTGCATATACAAAAGCCAGCGGACTTGCACAGAAAGCAGATGGTTCAGAGACAACCTGGTATTATGTAAAAAATGGTATACATGCCAAAGCAACCACTGCTGCCATAAGGATTGACGAAGCCTACGACGGGGCAAAGTTTTATGTGGAGAACGGTATATACTCAAAAGTTTCCGGTTTCAGACTGATCGACGGTGACAGGTGGGGCTGGTTCGACAGGGGTATGCTCAAGGAATCAATGTCCGGTATAGTAAAAGGTTACATTGATGATGAATATGCCTGGTATTATATTGCCAACGGTATATTCACCGAGGCCAGCGGGCTGACCAGGAGAGCAGACCTGGCAAACAACAAGTGGTATTATGTACAGGATGGTGTATATACCCAGGCTACAGGACTGGCACAGCGGGCAGATAAGTCGAATAATAAATGGTATTATGTTAAAAATGGTGTTTATACCAAAGTTACAGGACTGGCACAGCGTATTGATAAGCTGAGCAGCACCTGGTTCTATGTAAAAGACGGTATCTATACAAAGGAGGATGCTGTTGCAAAGAAGGTAGACGGAAGCGACATCAATTACATTTATTATGTCAAGAACGGTGTCTATCAGAACCGAACCGAACCGGTTCAGGTTGAAGATTTTATAAGCATACTTCAAAGCCTTGGGGATGGCAGGTTCAGCTATGGCACTTCATGGATCGAAGGCGGACTGAGCTGCTCCGAATACGTGAGAATGTCCCTCGCATTACTGGGAATTCTGTCAGATGAGGAAATGCTGGATTATCAGAGTCTGTGGGCTTATTATGATTACAGAAATGTATTAAGCGATACCTCAAGATTTGAGGAAATTTCAGCTGATGAGGAGCCTCAGGACGGCGATATAATGTGGTATGCCGGTGCTCACGTTTCCGTATATTATAACGGAGGACTGTTTGAAGCAGCTCCTGAGGATACACATTTCCTGTCAGATAATGGTGAAACAGCAGTAGGATATTATCCGTATCATGATTTTAACTGTGCAGGTGCTCCTTTAACCTGTTATTACAGACTGAAATCAGGGGTTGTATCTACAGGAAATTCATATTACATGAGTCTGTATCTGCCTTCTGTGGATGATGATGACGATGACGACTCATCCGGCTCCTCCGGTTCGTCCGGTTCCTACGGCGCATCCTGGTACTATGATATATACGGCTGGTAAAACAGACGATGCAGAACCTTACAGGAAACATTGTGATATTGACTAACTGAAGACTCTGTTATATTATAAGTATAACAATTAGAACTATTGATATACCTGACGGATGCAGTTCCGGCAGGTATATTGTTTGTACATGGAAATCGGAGTAAAGCTATGTATATAGAAATTGATTTTAACAGTGACGAAGCTATTTATATGCAGCTTCGCAATCAGATCATAGCAGCCATAGCCACTTCCCAGCTGAAGGAAGGGGAATCTCTGCCCTCTGTACGTAATCTGGCAGACAACATAGGTGTGAATATGCATACGGTCAATAAAGCATATTCCTCCTTAAGGCAGGACGGCTTTCTGAAGGTAGACAGGAGAAGAGGCGCTGTCGTTGCAGTTGATATAGACAAGCTGCACTTTCTCAATAAAATGAAAGTCCTGCTGCAGCCTGTGGTAATAAGCGGCATTGTCAAGGGGATTTCAAGAGAGGAAGCAAAGGGGCTCATTGACGACATATATGACGAACTGGGATTTTAGGAGTTAACTATGAAAAAACCATTTACAAATCCGGCGGCCGAGGTGATGACAGCTGCATGTGAGACTGCCCAGTCTCTCGGACAGACATATATAGGAACAGAACATATCCTTGCAGGTCTGGCTGATGTGGAAGGCTGCACAGCACAGAAAATCCTGGCCGATAACGGAATCACCATTGAGGGAATCATGAAGGTGCTGAAACGCACCTTTGAACACAGCAGTCCGGTGGCAGTTGCTGAAGGTGTGAGCTTTTCACCGGCAGCAGAGGAACTGCTGAATAATGCAGGCACTGAAGCAGATAAGAACCGCTCATCAAAAGTCGGCACGGAGCATATCCTCCTGGCAATGCTCAGGATGACAGACTGCGGGGCTGCCCGCATTGTCAGTGCCATGGGAGGAAACAGACAGAAGATCCTGACTGATCTGTTCACTGCCATGGGGGAAGATCTCAAAAATCACAAGGATGAACTTGGTAATGACCAGGGAGGCGGACAGCAGCCTGCTAAAAAGGAAGAAGGAATTCTCAGGAATTTTTCAAGAGATCTCTGCGAGGCGGTTAAGGAAGGAAAGATCGATCCTGTTATCGGAAGGGAACAGGAAATAGAACGGCTTATACAGATATTATCCAGAAGGACAAAGAACAACCCCTGTCTGGTGGGTGAGCCGGGAGTCGGAAAGACAGCCATAGCTGAGGCCCTGGCACAGAAGATAGCTGCCGGGGAAATAACAGGACCTGTGGCAGATAAAAGAATACTGTCACTGGATCTGCCTGCCATGGTTGCAGGTTCAAAGTATCGGGGTGAATTCGAAGAAAGGGTAAAAAGGGTCATAAGAGAAGTATCCGAGGACGGCCATATTATCCTGTTCATGGATGAAATCCACACCATGATAGGAGCGGGCGGGGCAGAGGGTTCCATCGACGCCGCCAATATACTGAAGCCTGCTCTGGCAAGGGGTGAGGTACAGATAATCGGTGCCACTACCGCAGATGAATACAGAAAACATTTTGAAAAGGACGCAGCTCTTGTACGCCGCTTCCAGCCTGTTTATGTGGAACAGCCGGGACAGGAAGAAACTGTAAGCATACTTAAGGGACTCAGGCATAAATACGAAGAACACCATAATGTAAAGATAACCGACGGAGCCATCGTGGCAGCAGCCCAGATGTCTGCCAGATACATCAATGACAGATTTCTTCCGGATAAGGCTATTGATGTACTTGATGAAGCTGCATCGGCAGTGAAGCTGTCGTCGTATATTCTGCCTCCGAAGATCAGTAAACTGGAGGAAGAACTGAAATACGCCAGAAAGAAGCTGGAGGATTATATTATGGCGGGTAATCTGGATGCGGCCTCCGAATTCCGCCATGAGACAGAGAGCCTGAAGGCTTCCATAAAGACCCTTCAGGACAAGGCGGCTGCAGCACAGGTAAAAAATATACTGAAGGTCACCGAGGATGATATTGCGGATGTAGTATCTAAATGGACCAGGATACCTGTGAGAAAGCTGGCAAGGAAGGAAAGCGAGAAGCTGAAGACCCTGGAAAAGGAGCTTCATAAGAGGGTTGTGGCCCAGGATGAGGCTGTAACGGCTCTTTCGAAGGCCATACGCCGGGGAAGAACAGGACTGAAGGACCCGAAGAAGCCTATCGGTTCATTCCTTTTCCTGGGACCTACAGGTGTAGGCAAGACGGAATTGTCCAAGGCTCTTGCAGATGCACTGTTCGGAACTGAAAATGCCATTATCAGAGTGGATATGTCGGAGTATATGGAAAAGCACAGTGTGTCAAGGCTTATAGGTTCACCTCCGGGATATGTGGGATACGAGGAAGGAGGCCAGCTGGCTGAGCAGGTCAGAAGAAATCCTTACTCCATCGTACTTTTTGATGAAATAGAAAAAGCACATCCTGATGTGTTCAATGTACTTCTTCAGATCCTGGACGACGGCCGGGTGACTGATTCCCACGGACGCTATGTGGATTTCAAGAACACCATAATCATTATGACCAGCAATGCGGGAGCTTCCAGAATACAGGAACCGAAGAATCTGGGATTTGCCGCCGAGAAATCTGCGGAAGCGGATTATAAGATGATGAAAGAAGCGGTAATGAATGAGGTAAGACATACCTTCAGACCGGAATTCATCAACAGGATCGATGAGATAATAGTATTTGCGTCCCTTACAAAGGAAAACATGAAGGGTATTGCGGATATTATTCTTAATGAAATCGCAAAACGTGCAGAGTCACAGCTCAGCATTAAACTTAAAGTGACAGATGGGGCAAAGACATACCTGGTGGATCAGGGATTTGATAAACGTTACGGAGCCAGATCCCTTAAGCGTAAGATCCAGTCTGCATTTGAAGATGAAATGGCAGAACAGATACTGGACGGCAGGATAAAAGCCGGAGACAGGGTCACAGTAACGGTAAAGGATAATAAGCTGGTATTCAGACCGGCCAAGAGGGATTAATGGCTAAAGCTAGAGACACATCATTTTTCTGTAAGGAATGCGGATATGAATCCGCAAAGTGGGCGGGACAGTGTCCTTCCTGCAGGGCATGGAATACAATGGTTGAAGCACCGGCATCATCAGCAAAGGGCCTGAGAAATGCAGGCCGGGGAATAGGGGGAGGCCTCCTTCGGGAGGCAAAGGCCTATACCATGGCTGAAATAAAGACCGGGGAAGAAGAACGCATAATCACCGGCATGGAGGAATTTGACCGGGTACTGGGAAACGGCATCATAAAGGGATCCCTTGTTCTCGTAGGAGGTGATCCGGGCATAGGAAAGTCAACTCTCCTTACGCAGGTATGCAGGGAACTCAGCAGCAAAGGTACAGAGGTTCTTTATATATCCGGGGAGGAATCCCTGAGCCAGATAAAACTCCGGGCAGACCGCATTGGAGATTTTAACGGGCACATGAAGCTTTTATGCGAGACGGATATGGATGCCATTGAGAAGGTGCTTACAGAACTTAAACCCCAGGTATGCATTATCGATTCCATACAGACCATGTTCCGGCCGGATGTGGCTTCTGCCCCGGGAAGTACCGGCCAGGTCCGTGAATCCACCAATCTTCTCATGCAGTGGGCAAAGGGCCTGGGCATAGCCATATTCGTGGTAGGCCATGTAACAAAGGAAGGTGTTGTGGCAGGTCCAAGGATGCTGGAGCATATGGTGGACACGGTTCTGTATTTTGAAGGGGATGCCCATGGTGCCTACAGAATTTTAAGGGGTGTAAAGAACAGGTTCGGTTCCACCAATGAAATAGGCGTATTTGAAATGCGTTCGACAGGACTGACCCAGGTTCCCAATCCTTCGGAATACATGCTTACAGGCAGGCCCCTGGATACATCCGGGTCGGTGGTTTCCTGCAGCATGGAAGGAACCAGACCCATACTTGCGGAAATACAGGCTCTTGTGGCCCGGTCAGGACTGAACAATCCCAGACGAAGCGCATCCGGTGTGGAATTCAACAGAATCAATATTCTGATAGCCGTACTGGAAAAAAGACTGGGATATCATATGTCAGAATGCGATGTTTATGTAAATGTGGCAGGAGGAATGAGGGTTTCCGAAACTGCCCTTGACCTGGCAATAGTCCTTGCACTGGCGTCGGGATACATGGATGTGGTGGTTCCGGCTGATGTGATGGCTGTGGGAGAAGTAGGACTGTCCGGTGAAGTAAGGAATGTAAATCAGATAGAAAGCCGTGTAAGGGAAGCTGTGAAAATGGGATTTACGGAATGCATTGTGCCGGCATCCTCAATGAATGCTCTCAGAAAGATGACGAATGTGAAACTTCATGGAGTGTCTAATGTGTCGGAGGCTATCGGTTTGTTGCGGAAAGACGGAAAATAGAGTACAATAACTGTTTGGTGCAGTATTCAGCCGATACCGTTCACTGCAATGCTGCCGGTCAGATGCTTCGGTTGGCACAGGTGAATGTAGGCTGACATCGGAAGCATGAAAAAAGTCCATCATGCGATGGACTCAGCTGAAGCAGGGGAAGAGAGATTCGAACTCCCATGAACGGTTTTGGAGACCGGCATACTGCCATTGTATGATTCCCCTGAGCACTTGGATATATATACCATATGCATTACAGTTGTGTCAATCAAAAAGTTTATTTTATATTTTAACGAAACGGACTGAATATATATGTCAACATTGGATTTTATCAAAAAAAATAAGCACAGCGCAGAATACCTTCCCAAGCTGATCGAAAAAACGGAACCGGAAGATGTGGAAAAACTTCATGAGCAGCTCATGGAGATGGTGTCAGCTGACTACAGCCCCGAAGATGTGGCAACCATAGAAAAAGCCTATCAGCTGGCAAAGGAATGCCACAAGGACCAGAAACGCAAATCAGGGGAGCCTTATATCATCCACCCTGTCCATGTGGCAATGATCCTTTCCGAAATGGATATGGACCGGGACAGCATAGTCGCAGGCCTTCTTCACGACGTTGTGGAAGACACACCTATGACTCTTGCAGAGCTGAAAACACAGTTCGGTGAAGATGTTGCGGAGCTTGTAGACGGAGTCACAAAGCTTACTCAGATAAAGTATGTAGCCGACAAGGTGGAGGTGCAGGCAGAAAACCTCAGAAAAATGTTCCTTGCCATGGCAAAGGATCTGAGAGTCATCATCATCAAGCTGGCTGACAGAACCCACAACATGAGAACTCTTCAGCATATGCGAAGGGAGAAACAGATCGAGAAGGCCAAGGAAACCATGGAAATATATGCTCCTTTATGCAAGCGTCTCGGTATTTCCCGCCTGAAGACTGAGCTGGATGACAGCGCCCTTATGTATCTGGAGCCGGATGTTTTTTACCTTATCAAAGAAGATGTAAGTGAGAGAAAGAATGTCGGCGAGCTTAATATCAATGACCAGATAAATGAAGTGCGTGAATGCATGGCAAGGTCCGGTATCAAGTGCGAGATAGACGGCAGGGTAAAGCATTATTTCAGCATCTACAAAAAGATGATCAATCAGGATAAGAATATCGATGAGATATATGACCTGTTTGCGGTAAGGATCATGGTTGACAGCATCAAGGACTGCTATGGCGCTTTGGGTGCCATACATGAAGTGTACAAGCCTATACCGGGCCGCTTCAAGGATTATATTGCCATGCCGAAGCTTAACAACTACCAGTCACTGCATACTACCATCCTGAGCCATACGGGACAGCCCTTTGAGGTCCAGATAAGAACCTACGAAATGCACAGGACTGCGGAATACGGTGTCGCTGCCCACTGGAAATACAAAGAAGGCAAGGGTATCGGTGATAAGACCATGAGCCGCAGCGAAGAAGAAAAGATCGCATGGCTCAGAAGGATTCTTGACTGGCAGAAGGATACCTCCGACAACAGGGAGTTCATGGAATTCATCAAGAATGATTTTGACCTTTTTGCCGATCAGGTATTCTGCTTTACCCCTCAGGGAGATGTTAAATGCCTTCCGGCAGGCTCTACCCCTATTGACCTGGCTTACAATATCCATTCGGCCATAGGCAATAAGATGGTGGGAGCCAGAGTAAACGACAGAATCGTAAATATTGATTATCAGATCCAGAACGGCGACAGAGTTGAGATCATCACATCCCAGAATTCCAAGGGACCGAGCCTTGACTGGCTGAATATCGTCAAGAGCAGCGGTGCCAGATCCAAGATCAATCAGTGGTTCAGGAATGTCCAGAAGGATGATAATGTTGCAAGGGGCAAGGAACTCATCGAAAAATACCTTAAATCAAAGGGTATTAATGAGCCGGGAATATTCGCTTCGGAATTCACAGATAAGATCCTGGCCAGATACAGCTTTAAGGACTGGGATGCAGTACTTGCAGCCATCGGTCACGGAGGCCTTAAGGAAGGGCAGATCATCAACCGTCTGCTGGATGATTACAACAGAAAGTACAAAAAGAATGAGCTTACAGATGAGGATGTCCTGGAGAATGCAGCCCAGGCGGCCATATCTTCGGGAAATTCCGGAAGCTCGTCAGCAAAGCATCGTGACGGCATTGTGGTAAAAGGAATCCACGATGTAGCGGTAAGATTTTCAAAGTGCTGCTCACCCCTTCCGGGTGATGAGATAGTGGGATTTGTAACCAGAGGCAGGGGTGTAACCATCCACCGTACCGACTGTGTCAATGTCCTGAACATGTCGTCCATTGACCGGGTGAGACTTATCGATGCAGAATGGGACAAGCCTTCATCAGCCTTTAAAGAAGAAAAATACGAAGCCGGCATTACTATTTATGCCGAGAACAAGGTGGGACTGCTGGTGGAAGTATCCAAGGTCATGTCATCCCGTGGAATGAATATCAATAAGCTTATTTCAATGACTAACAAGCAGAACCTGGCAACCATAGAGATGAGCTTTAATGTGGCTTCGGCTGACGAGCTGGCGAAAGTAATAGAAAAACTTAACCAGATAGATGGGGTTGAGGATATACAGAGAACTACAGGAGGCTGATAATATGGGAGATATAGAACT
>JABUTA010000045.1:0-3797 GCA_021443845.1 Parasporobacterium sp. | reverse complement strand
CATACAGAAGGCGGCGCCTGCTATTACATCAGAGAAAACGGGGTGCTGCTGGCAGGGGATACCATGTTCAGACATTCCTGGGGCAGGACTGACTTTGAAGGAGGCGATGAGGCAGCTCTGTTCAGGTCCATCCGTGAAAAGCTTCTTCCTCTTGATCCTGAGACTCTGGTGCTTCCGGGGCATGAAGGTACCACAACCATAAAAGAAGAACGAATGGTTCACGGATACCGGGGATAAAATTATTCACAAGCTGACCGTGTTATGGTAACATAGTGCGGTGAAAAATATATCAAGTCGGCAATTTGCCGGGAAAGAGAAAAAAATGGCAGAATCAATGAGTGGCTTTACCAGAAGCCACAGATGTGCAGAAACAGTAAATGCCCATATGGGTGAGCTTGTTACACTTATGGGCTGGGTTAATAAACGCCGCAACCTGGGAAGCCTTATATTCATAGACCTCAGGGACCGTACAGGACTTGTACAGCTGCTGTTTGATGAGGACAACATCGGAACAGAAGGCTTTGAAAAGGCAGGAACCCTGCGTAATGAGTTCGTTATCGCTGTAAGAGGCCTTGTACAGAAGAGAGGCGGAGCAGTAAATGAGAATCTCGCAACAGGACAGATCGAGATAAAGGTACTTGAACTGAGGATCCTTTCAGAGAGCCTTACACCTCCGTTCCCTATCGAGGACGGTATCCAGACTAAGGATGAACTGAGGTTAAAATACAGATATCTTGATCTGAGACGTCCCGAGCTTCAGCAGAAGATCATGCTGAGAAGCCGTGTGGCACAGAGCCTCAGGGCATTTATGACCGATGAAGGCTTCCTGGAAATAGAAACACCTATGCTGTGCAAGAGCACACCGGAAGGAGCAAGAGACTACCTGGTACCAAGCCGTGTACATCCGGGACATTTTTATGCACTTCCACAGTCACCACAGCTGTTCAAGCAGCTTCTTATGTGTGCAGGCTATGACAGATATTTCCAGATAGCTAAATGCTTCAGGGATGAGGACCTTCGTGCCGACAGACAGCCTGAGTTCACTCAGATCGATATGGAATTCTCCTTTGCGGACCAGCACACGGTAATGGGCGTAAATGAAAGACTTATCGCTCATATCTTCAAGGAAATCCTTGATGTTGATGTGGAACTGCCTATTAAGAGAATGACATGGCAGGAAGCCATGGACAGATTCGGTTCTGATAAGCCGGATATCCGTTTCGGCCTGGAACTGAAGGATATTACAAATGTTGTTAAGAACTGCGGATTCTCAGTATTTGCAAATGCTGCTGCAAACGGCGGAAGCGTAAGGGGTATTACTGCAAAGGGAATGTCAGACATGCCTCGTAAGAAAATAGATGCCCTCGGAGAATTCGTTAAGACTTACGGTGCAAAGGGTCTGGCATATCTGGGCATCAATGCTGACGGTACATATAAATCATCCTTTGCAAAATTCATGACACCGGAGGAGCTTTCGGCAATAGCAGCCGAGATGGAAGCTGAACCGGGGGATATGATGTTCTTCTCGGCTGACTGTGATAAGGTTGTATATGCTTCCCTGGGAGCATTGAGACTTCATCTCGGAGAGCAGATGGGACTTATCGACCACAGCAGATTCGAATTCCTGTGGGTAACTGAATTCCCGCTGCTGGAGTATTCAGAGGAGCAGGACAGATGGGTTGCAATGCATCATCCCTTCACCATGCCTATGGAGGACGATATTAAATATCTTGATACAGAGCCATGGAAATGCAGGGCTGCAGCTTATGATATCGTACTGAACGGTGTGGAACTGGGCGGAGGTTCAGAGAGAATCTACAATCCGGAAATCCAGGAAAAGATGTTTACAGCTCTGGGATTTACCAGGGAAGAATCCTACGAAAGATTCGGATTCCTTCTGGATGCATTCAAGTACGGAGTACCGCCTCATGCGGGACTGGCATTCGGATTTGACAGACTTATGATGCTCATGACCGGTGCTGAGTCCATCAGGGACGTAATCGCATTCCCGAAGGTTAAGGATGCATCATGTCTTATGACATCTGCGCCGGGAACTGTTGATGAAAAACAGCTTGATGAGCTGGAAATCTGCATAAAGCCTGAAGCAGAAGCATAAAACACCGAAGAATGATAATTATCCGGGGCTGCGGTATCGGAAGAGAGCAGTCCCGGAGCTTTGTTTTATACCGGCATCAAGAGCCGGAGGAACGGATAAATGAAATATACTATCGATAATATTGAGGGGAAGGCCAAAGCCGCAACCTTTGAAACAGTGCACGGAACAGTAAAGACTCCGGTATTCATGAATGTGGGAACGGTCGCTGCCATTAAGGGAGCTGTCAGTTCTGTGGACCTTCATGACTGCGGGACCCAGATAGAGCTGTGCAATACATATCACCTTCATGTAAGACCCGGAGATGAGATTGTACACAAGATGGGAGGCCTGAGGAAATTCATGCACTGGGACGGACCGGTACTTACTGATTCAGGAGGCTTTCAGGTATTCTCCCTTGCAAAACTCAGAAAGATAAAAGAAGAAGGTGTATACTTCAACTCCCATATAGACGGTAGAAAACTGTTCATAGGACCGGAACAGAGCATGCAGATACAGTCCCATCTGGGAAGCACCATTGCCATGGCATTTGATGAATGTCCTTCATCTGTTGCCGACAGGGATTACGTGGCTCCCTCAGTAGAAAGGACCACCAGATGGCTGAAACGATGCAAAACGGAGCTGGAAAGGCTTAATGAACTGCCGGATACGGTAAATAAGGAACAGATGCTGTTCGGCATAAATCAGGGTGCCTGCTTTGAAGACATACGTATTGAACATGCTGAGGAAATAAAGGAGCTGGCTCTTCCGGGCTATGCCATAGGAGGTCTGGCGGTGGGGGAATCCCATGAGGAAATGTACAGGATACTGGATGAGACAGTGCCTCACCTTCCCCAGGATAAACCCGTGTATCTGATGGGTGTAGGCACACCGGCCAATATCCTGGAAGGAATCGAAAGGGGAGTGGACTTCTTTGACTGCGTTTATCCCAGCAGGAACGGACGTCACGGACATCTGTACACAAAGCACGGCAAGATAAATCTGTTCAATGCAAAGTACGAACTGGATGAAAGACCCATTGAAGAAGGCTGCGGCTGTCCCGCCTGCAGGAATTTCTCCAGAGCATATATAAGGCACCTTCTTAAAGCCAAAGAAATGCTGGGAATGCGCCTTTGCGTATTGCATAATTTATACTTTTATAATAAAATGGTTAGCGATGCAAGAGAGGCAATCCTTGAAAACCGCTATCAGGCCTTCAAGGAAGAAAAAATCGCAGGGTTCTCTTGCGGTGAGTAATCTTGCATAAGGGTTAGGAGGAAGAAATTAATGGAAAATTTCAATTTATTACTTATGAACTGTATGGGTTCCGGTGTTGGCGCTGACGGCGGAAATGCAGAAGGTACCGGATCACCTTGGTATGTTATCGTTATCTATATCGCTGTATTCGTTGCATTCATCTACTTCATCATGATCAGACCGCAGAGAAAGCAGAAACAGAAACAGCAGGATACCATGAGCGCAATGGAGCCGGGCGACAGCGTTCTTACCACAAGCGGATTCTACGGCACCATCGTTTCCGTAACAGCAGATACCGTTATCGTTGAATTCGGTAACAACAAGAACTGCAGAATCCCGATGTCCAAACAGGCGATCTCCCAGGTTGAAAAAGCAAATGCCGCTACACAGGGCGCAGCAGGTGCACAGCCTGCTTCCAGAAAGAAATTCTGGCAGAAGGCGAAAACAT
>JABUTA010000459.1 GCA_021443845.1 Parasporobacterium sp. | reverse complement strand
TCATAATGGAGATGAATATCAGGCCGCGTGTTTTGCTATGATCTGCCATCATTGCGGGATGCGTTATGTAGAGTTCTTTCCCAATGCGCGTCAGGAAAATCTGTTTATCGGCATGCTGCATGCGTTTTTGTATATGGGGATCCCGGAGTGTATCCTGACAGACAACATGAAGAGCGTTGTGACGCGTCGTGATCTTGAGGGAAATCCGGTATGGCATCCCGAGTATGAATCCTTCATGAAGACCGCAGGATTCCGCACAAAGCTCTGCAGACCAAGGCACCCTTTCACCAAAGGCAAAGTAGAGAGGCTCATACGCTTCGTAAAGGACAACTTTCTTGCTGGAAGAACATTCTGGAACATCACAGACCTGAACATCTCAACTCTCAGGTGGTGCAATGAGCAGAACAACATCTATCACAAGGCCATCGATGCAGTACCTTCTTTTCTACATAATTCCTTATGCATGGAAAAGCTGCAGGTATTACAGAAGAGCGATGAGATACTGAACTATCTGTATCCATTAAGAAGGATATCCTTTGATGGTTTTGTAAACTATGAGGGCAGGCGATTCGGCATTCCCTACAGTTACCATAAACAGGTTGTCCGCATATCCAGGGAAGGCTATGAACTTAAGATCTTCTCTGCCGACATGAGACAGCTGCTGGTAACACATGATGTCACATGGAGCAGAAAAGACAGATACTGTCAGGATCAGTTTCCTGACGGTATGCCGGAAGAACAGCCCACGGCTCCTGTAACAGTTCAGATACAAAGTCTTCCTCAATCAGATCTTGATGATGCCTTCCGAAAGTTTGATTTTGACAGGGAGGTGTTCTGATGGATACCACCGTATATGAGAGCCTTCAGAAGAGCTTTGATATCCTGAAACTGGATATGAGCTTTGATGAGTTCGCCGCTCTTGCATCAGAACTGCCGTTGAATGCTGCACAGCTGGATGCTTTGGATAAGGTATTCCTGTATTTAAAGGATAAAAAGATCCGTACTGCAATCGAAACAATACTAAAAACAAGCAGGATTCCTTACAAAAATCCGAAGACATTCGAAAAATTTGACTTCTCTGTTATCAGCGGTGATGTAGACAGAGTGAAGTCACTGGCAACGCTGTCTCCGATATATGAGCATAAGAA
>JABUTA010000458.1 GCA_021443845.1 Parasporobacterium sp. | reverse complement strand
TTCTTAATAATTGTTTATTGGCAATAACTGCCGACATATTGTGATTAATTTTCATATTCTGCACCTCTCTTATTTTTCAAGAATGTCAAGCATCTCCTGACTGATATATCGGCGTCCCTGCCTGAAATATTAAGCCGGCTCTTCCATTTTCCAGCTATGATGTTCTTTTACTCTGCTTTTGCAAGCTGTTTTACTGCTCCAATAAATACCTTTGCCAATCCATACAATGTCTTGGTCTGTACCTCATATTCTTCCTGTGGCTGCTTACTAATATCGCCATAGGTCCTACTATCTAAAGCAAACTGATTAATATCTAGACCTTCGCTTTGAATCATATCCAAATTCGGGTACAAGGTTCCCTCCATACTTAACTGCTCCTGCAACATATCCTGCTGCTTTTTCAAGTTCTCTATGGTATCATTGGAATCTGACGCAATATAACCCTTCACCTTTTCTCCCTGTATCTGGAATCTGGCAGCTACTTTACCAAGCTTTGGTGAATCGAAAACAACATCCAATCTTCCGCGTTTTTCTGTTCCTCTGACAATCTTAAGCTGGATATTTGTATACTCATCCGCTACCAGAACCGGTATCGCATAATTTTCTTCTTTTGCCATTTTCGTTCCAAGCTCAATTTCCTGACGCAGTATCTTTAAATCTCGGATATCAAAACTTTGTACATCCTTAGCTTCTGCCATGGTCTTCATCACATTTTCAGCCACATCTGCCAGCTTTTTCTGTGCCTTCGCCATATCTTCCGGCGTTTTAACTGCTTCTGCAAAGTCTTCTAGTATCCCCTGTTTTGCCGCTTCTAAGTCTACATCTGGTTCCTCATCCTTATGTTCAAACAACGTTTTGAACATTCCGTTTCGGTTATGGAGCATCTGGTTTGCTGCCAATACATTATAAGCAGTTATCGGCATATCATATCCGGTAAGAAGTTTTAACACCTGTTCTTCTGCTCCTCGTGCTTTAGCAAACTCTTCTATCTGCTCCCGGTAATATTCTTCTTCTAATCCTTCATCTACCTGCGTTTGCTTCAACTGCCACAATAGCTCTTCCGGCGTCATTTCATCAATCGTTCCCTGAGTTGCCGCCTGCTCCATTCCTTCCGGCGTCATCCTGCCAAATGCTTCTTTGGCACAATC
>JABUTA010000457.1 GCA_021443845.1 Parasporobacterium sp. | reverse complement strand
AACAGGTTCGTGTGGCGGAAGGACCAGGAGTAAGCACCCGCGGAGATGGTAAATCCTCGTGCCGCCAGGGCGGCTGATGATTGACCAAAGAAAAGTACCGATGCAGGCATTGGAATTATAGAGGCTATATATGTTAAGAGTATATTTTGGACATAGAACCGATGAAATCTATAATACAGAAGTGTATTATCAGAACCAGTACGATAGAGACTGGGTTATGGATCCATTTGCAAAAAAGATTATTGCTGATATTGATGATTCGGAAGTTATCGGACCGGATGCAATAAAGAATGATATTTTCGGGGTCTTCAGTTCATGTGAGTTATCTGCCGGAGTAAAAACATTGCTTTTGATGAAAAATCAGCCGAAGAAAGTATTTAACATATCCAACTGCGGTGATAATTGTGCAAAATACATTCTGGAGCTTGCAGATGACAGAGATATTACTGTGTGCCTGCATCATTATATGGATTTCGGAGACTCATTCCAGATCCGTGTTATTAACGACGGGAAAAGAAAAGTGATCAGCAAACCGGAAGAACTATTATTTATTGCTCATGAATACCTGCGAAAGGAGCTGCAGGTATGAAGGGGACGGTAGATATCAAAGTTAAAAACAGGCATATCAGTTTCAGCTTAAAGCTCGGGAGAAATGTAACTGTTATTACAGGGGACAGCGGAACCGGAAAAACAAAACTTATCAATATGATAAGAGATTATTCTGAATTGGGAAAATCCAGTGGCGTTTCTCTGGTATGTGACAGGAAGTGTATCGTGCTGGAAGGAAATAACTGGGAAAAAGTTCTGGATAGCACTTCCGGAAGTGTGGTTTTTGTTGAAGAAAGCACTAAGTTCATCAATTCATATGATTTTGCTGACGCAATACAGAAAACGGATAATTATTATGTGCTGGTGACTAGGGAACCGCTGCCGCAGCTTCCGTACAGCGTTGATTGCATAATGAACATTGAGAAACATGGCAAGAACCCTAAAATTGTTCCCCAGTATAAGAATCTGTCAGTGAAAGATATTTCGAAATTCCCATATGATGTTATTGTAATGGAGGACAGCAATTCGGGTTTCCAACTGTTTGAACTTGCATCAGAAGGATTCGGATTGCAATGTGTGTCTGCATATGGAAAAACAAAAATA
>JABUTA010000456.1 GCA_021443845.1 Parasporobacterium sp. | reverse complement strand
TTATAACATGTTCTGCAACAACAACAGCGATGCGATCCATCCATCTCTTTCAACACATCACTTCCATGCAATGTATCAGGGTACTGAATGGTATCACGGATACCTACGTATGACAACAATTCTGCAGCGCAACCGAGAACATCAATCTCTTTGCCATTCTCATGTTGTTCGTGTCGTTTCTCAGGATTGTAAGACCTCTCATGTTGTTCGTGTCGTTTCTCAGGATTGTAAGACTTCTCATGTTGTTCGTGTCGTTTCTCCGAATCGTACTTCCGTTCACACTCATAATCGAAGTAGCACGTATCCTCTACTCCAACTAGCAATCCGTAATGTTTGCAATCCTCAATATCCTTTGCGTTGAATCCAATATTTGGTTTCTTCTCATCATCCCAATCGACGGTATATCTACTAGACGCTTTCTCCTCCCGTACTGCAGATGATATGTCATTGTAACATCTTGCTATGTTCTCATCACCACAATACGCTTCAACATTCCATTCCCGTTCGATAGTAACACTATGCCCTTCGGACAATCCATACTCCGGAGCATAATGATGTCTGTAACGGAACACAATTGCTATCTCCGGCTCTTTCATATCATTACGGCTACGATTGACAATCTGTGCCCATTGTTGGGCTGTGAAGTTGTTTCCGTTGATAATGAACGCAGCTCTTTCAACCAATACATTGACTCCGGTACCTACGTAGCTTGTGCATATGAATATGTCGTGTTCCGTGTTGAAATTGTTAGCTAACACTTCACTAGAGTCATTGGATGACTTGTGTGGCGAATCCATGCAGCAGCATTTGTATCCCAACCATTTCTCAATCCACTTTGCAAGCTTGCTGTTCACCTTTGCTTTGTTGTTGAATATGAACAGCTTTGTACCTTCTGACTTCAATCTCTTCATTGACTCTTCAAATTCATTGCTGTGGAAGTAACATGCGAAATTCTTACCCATCTTCATTGCGTAATATCTAACATCGTACAACTTCACTTTGCAATGGCAGTTAATTCGTACCATCTCCGGTAACAACCACTTCCGTATCGCATCATATTCTCCGCCCGGTGTACCTGTCATTAGGCAAACGTGCAATCCAAGCTTTCCGAAGTGTTGTATTATCAATAATGCGTTGACAACGCTTTCCCGATATT
>JABUTA010000455.1 GCA_021443845.1 Parasporobacterium sp. | reverse complement strand
ATTTAAAGGTGGTCATTCGGTAAGAAATGACCCGCGCATTATAAAGGATTATATTGAAACATACGGGAGATTTATCAATGAAACCAACCTATGAGAACCCATTATGCGGACGTTACGCATCTAAAGAAATGCAGCATATTTTCTCACCGGATTTTAAGTTTTCCACATGGAGAAAATTATGGATTGCACTTGCTGAAAGCGAGCAGGAATTGGGACTTCCTATTACAGATGAGCAGATAGCTCAGATGAAGGAACATATTTACGATATTGACTATGCCAAGGCAGCGGAATATGAAAAGAAGCTCCGCCATGATGTTATGGCTCATGTTCATACATTCGGCGAATGCTGTCCTCTTGCTAAGCCTATCATTCACTTAGGCGCAACCAGCTGCTATGTTGGCGACAACACAGACATTATTCAGATGAAGGAAGGCATGATCCTGGTTAAGAAGCTTCTTGTTAACCTGATTAAGGAACTTGCAGACTTCGCCATGAAGAATAAAGATGTGCCTACACTGGCATATACACATTTCCAGGCAGCACAGCCAACCACCGTCGGAAAGAGAGCGACTCTCTGGCTTCAGGACCTGTGCATGGACTATGAAAGACTTGATTATGAGCTGAGCCGCTTAAAACTTTTAGGATGCAAGGGTACTACAGGAACCTGCGCAAGCTTCGTTGAACTTTTCAAGGGTGACGTTGAAAAAGTTAAAGCTGTAGAGAGCAAGATTGCAGCTAAGATGGGATTCGAAGCATGCATGCCGGTATCGGGACAGACCTATTCCCGTAAAGTAGATTCATATGTGCTTAATTCTCTGGCAAATATCGCCCAGTCATTATACAAGATGGCAGCAGATATCAGACTCCTTGCTCATATGAAGGAATTTGACGAGCCTTTTGAGGCTAATCAGATCGGCTCTTCAGCCATGGCTTACAAGAGAAATCCTATGCGCTGCGAGCGTATCTGTTCTCTGGCAAGATATGTCATTAACGATGCCAAGAATGCAGCTGATACGGCAGCAACTCAGTGGCTTGAAAGAACATTAGATGACTCAGCCAACAGAAGAATATCTCTTCCGGAGGGCTTCCTTGCGGTAGATGCTATTCTTTCAATAGCAATCAATGTTATTTCAGGCGGAAGAATATATCCGAAGGTT
>JABUTA010000454.1 GCA_021443845.1 Parasporobacterium sp. | reverse complement strand
TCACATTGTCGCCGTCAGCCGTGAATACCGGATTGACAAGCTCGGAGTAGAGATAGTCCCCGTTTATCGGTTCAAGGGCATTTCCCTCTACATAGTAGGCACGCTCCTTGTCTGTTGCGGTAGGGTACAGCTTGAAGAATGTTTCCATAAACGCCGTAGCGTCATTTACCGTATCATCGTCCACGCTGTTGTCTGCTTCCTGTGCCTTTGGTTCATAATCAGATTTTTCCATAGCGGGGGCAAGGGTCGGGTTCTGTATAATCACCATATGCCCGTCAGCGTCCACATGGACGGTCACGGTATAGGTTTCTGATACATTCCTTGTCTGGTCGCCCTCTTTTATCTGTTGATCTATTTCATAGGTAACAGAAAAAGCGTTCTCCCCAGACTGTTCCACGTCCCAGATAAGTACGTCCGTGACCGTGGAGCTGGTCGGTATATCCGTTCTCACCGTATCAACATTCAAATCCTGTAATTCCTGTGTCAGATAGGCACTGATAGCCTGTGTCCTTGCTTCGATTGCTTCCTTGCTGTTGCTCCATGTGTAATAGGACTTCGCAAAGTTCTTGACGAAATTTTCTATGCCGTTGGTGTCATTCAAGCGGAGCTGTATAGTTTCTATCTCATGCGTGGTGTGCTGGTCGATAGCGGTAAAATTCTTATACACACCAAAGCTCACGCTTGCGATAAGCACTACCCAGAGGGCAATGACGGACTTCTTATGCGTCCCCACTTTCATAGTGCGGACTTTCTTTTCCTTTATCGATTTTTCTTTCCTCTTGAACATGATATTTCCATTCCTTTCTTTCTATTGCTTAATTCTGCCAGCCCCGATAAGGTGCTGTTGCCAGTAGCTATTGTTCAAATCAGCGTAACCTATCGGGTCGCCAGCGTGGTACATCTGGTTATTTCCCACATAGATACCGACGTGGGTTACATAGCTTCCTGCGTCATAGGTGCTGTGGAAGAACACCAAATCCCCAGCCTGTGCCTGTGAAAGCGGGATATGCTGGGTAGCGTCATACTGTGCCTGTGCCGTTCTCGGTAAGGAAATGCCAGCCTTGCCGTAGCACCATTGAACCAGCCCCGAACAGTCAAAAGAAGTGTTAGGGTTGCTCCCGCCGTACACATAGTCCCAGCCTTGATATTTCAGAGCTTCATT
>JABUTA010000453.1 GCA_021443845.1 Parasporobacterium sp. | reverse complement strand
GAATTCATGACGTCCATCATTCCCATGGATAAATCCAACTGCTCTGCAGATGGCTTTCCTCTTGACATATCCAGTTTCAGTCCGCTCTTAGCATAATTCTTATATGCTGCCTCCAGACTTGCCTTTTCCTGTAATAATTCTTCCTTGCTCATCTCCTGATATGACTGCATTTTATAAATCCTCCTAAAACTTATGTTATGACATTTCTGTCTTCTTTACTGCAACTTTTTATATTATGCACTATCAGGGTAGCATTTGTAAAGCTTTTTCTTTCACAAATTTACATTTGTTCGTGCACCACGGACTATACAATTTTACCAAAACTACGCATTATCTTGTAAAAATTGAAGATGTGCCTTGATATTTTTCTCATATCCATTCTCCGTAGGCTCATAAAAATGACAATCTGTCAGTCCGTCAGGCAGATACTGCTGCTTCACATAATGATTTGGATAATCATGTGCATACAAATATCCTGCTCCATGTCCAAGCTTCCCAGCTCCTTTATAATGCGCGTCCTGTAAATGTACCGGAATCGGCGCCGTCTTGGTATTACGCACCGTATCCATTGCCTGAAAGACTGCCATACAGGACGCATTACTCTTAGGCGCACTTGCCACATAGGTGACTGCCTGTGCCAGTATAATCTGTGCTTCCGGCATTCCTACACGCTCTACTGCCTGCGCCGCACTGACCGCTACCGTCAATGCATTAGGGTCTGCATTTCCTACATCCTCCGAAGCGCATATCATAATTCTTCTTGCGATGAACTTAATATCTTCTCCTGCATACAGCATCCTTGCTAGATAATACACTGCCGCATCCGGATCGGAGCCGCGCATACTTTTTATAAAAGCAGAAATCGTATCATAGTGATTGTCGCCTGTCTTATCATAACGAAGTACCCTCTTTTGAATACACTCCTGTGCCACTTCCAACGTAATATGTATCTTGCCATCCTCACCTCTTTGCGTGGTAAGCACACCAAGTTCAATGGCAGTAAGAGCTGCTCTTGCATCTCCATTTGAAACATCTGCTAAAAATTCCAGTGCTTCCTCTTCTAACACTGCCTCATAGGCTCCCATTCCCTTTTCCCTGTCTGTCACGGCACGAGTTAGGATAATCTTAACATCCTCCTTCGTCAGGGGTTTTAATTCAAATAG
>JABUTA010000452.1 GCA_021443845.1 Parasporobacterium sp. | reverse complement strand
GGTGCAGCAGCAGTTGCAGATGATTACAGACCTGCAGCAGAAAGAGTGGCAGAAAAGTACGGAATCAAATGCTGTGATACAGGCGAAGAGGTGATTGCCCTTCCGGAGGTTGATGCCGTTGTTATTACATCGACAGATGACACACACGCACATTATATACTTGAAGGCCTTAAAAAAGGCAAATTTGTCTTTTGTGAGAAACCGATGGCTGAGAACGTTAAAGATTGCGAGGACATTATAGCAGCTGAGCAGAGAACAGGAAGAAAACTGGTTCAGATTGGATTTATGCGTCATTACGACAAGGGATATGCTGAAATGAAACGTATCATTGAATCCGGAAAACTTGGCGCACCTCTTATGATTCATGAATCACACAGGAATGTTTCGCAGCCGCCTACATTCCAGAGAGATGATCAGGCTATTACGAATATTGCGATTCATGAGCTTGACATTTCGCGGTGGCTTCTCGGTGAGGAATATGATACGGCTCAGGTGCTTACCGTCCGACAGACAAGCAATACAAAAGGGTGGAAGAATCCTCAGCTTATTATTCTGACTACAGAATCACAGCAGAGAGTTACTTTGGAGATCCAGACAAGTGAATCGTATGCATATGATATTCAGTGTGAAGTAGTGTGTGAAAATGGAGTGATTAATCTTCCCGATCCGTCAGCGGTTAAGACGAGAGCGAATGCGAACTGCAGTTTTCCTGTTCTGACAGACTGGCAGGATAGGTTTATAGAGGCATATGATATTGAGTTCTGTGACTGGGTATCATCAATATTAACGAAGGGAGAACCTGCAGGACCTTCAGCATGGGATGGATATGTAGCCTGTAAAACAGCTGATGCACTTATGAGATCACGTATTTCGGGTGTTCCGGAAAAAGTTGATACTATCGAGAAACCGGAAATGTATAAATGATTTATAGAGCAGGGTGAAGCATACTTGTTTTATAATAAAAATTAATAATTTGAAAGGAGAACGAAATGAAAAAGAAGGTTTTAGCAATGGTACTTGCAGGAAGCATGGCAGCAGCATTATTTGCAGGCTGCGGTGCACCAAAAACAGAGGCTAAGTCAGAGCCGAAAGCAGCTGAAAAAGAAGCAGCAGCAGTGGAGGCAGCAGTCGAGGAAGCAGTTGTTGAAGAGGTCGCAAAGGACT
>JABUTA010000451.1 GCA_021443845.1 Parasporobacterium sp. | reverse complement strand
TCTTGTTGACGGATATAATGTAATATTTGCATGGGAAGATCTTGCGGAGCTTGCCCGTGTCAATATCGATGCTGCAAGAGATGCACTCATTGATATCTTATGCAATTACCGTGCAATGGTCAAAAGTGAGGTGATCGTTGTATTCGATGCATACAGGGTGGCAGGCCATAAGACTGAATTCATTGATTATCAGAATATTCATATAGTTTATACTCAGGAGGCTGAGACTGCCGATCATTATATTGAAAAATTCGCCCATGATAAAGCTTCAAAATACAAGGTGGCAGTTGTTACCTCTGACGGCGTTGAACAGGTCATAATAAGAGGCCAGGGCTGTGCACTCATTTCGTCAAGGGAATTCCGGGATAAAACAGAAAGAATATCCAGGGAATTGAAGGAGAAATACGGAGTAAGATAATAACCTTGACAAATATTTTCTGTGATGTTAATAATCAGATATCTAAGTTTACAGTATTGATGATACTTTTAATACTGTGTTTTTTCGTTTAAGGAGGACAAAACATGAAAAAATTAATAGCTTTAATGCTTGCAGCTGTATTCTGTCTGTCGATCGCATTCACAGCTTCAGCTGCCCAGGAAGTTACTGTAACAGATAAGAATTTTGTTATTGTTGAAAAAGATTACGGCAACTACGGATATCTCTATGCAAGAATCGAGAACACCGGTGATGAACCGCTTTATCTTGAAAACGGAAAGATGACTCTCACAGATGTTAACGGCGGCATTGCTGCAACAAGTGATTATGTTAATGCTTACCCTAATTATCTTGAACCTGGTCAGGTTGCATATGCTTACTGCTATTGTTCACTTGACGTAAGCGCTGCTGATTGCGCAGATCTTATGTTCTCGATCAAGCCTACTGATAAAGTTTACGCACCTACAAGACATTTCGAGGCAGACGCTGCTGAAGTATATTATGACCCTGAAGAAACATGGTATCCGTACAACGCAATCTGTGAGTTAACTAACCCTACAGAGGATGTTATATTTGACAGTGGTGTTGTGTATGCATTTTATGATGAAAATGATAATTTCCTTTTCACTGAAGTGACCTGGATGTACAATGTGGGCAGGATCCCGGGATCACCGCTTCTTTATCAGGTATTTCCAGATGATGATATTGCCGGCCAGTTCACAGCAGCA
>JABUTA010000450.1 GCA_021443845.1 Parasporobacterium sp. | reverse complement strand
TATAATAAAATGATGTATTTCATAGGGATTTCCGGCAGAAGAAAGGAAATCAAAACATCTGGTCTTAGAAATCCATAATAAGAAATATCAAAAATATTACTGCCGCCGCCAAGCAGGGTGTAGTCTGGAAAAATTCGCCCGGTCTCATAAAAAATCTGACGGAATTGTTCTGCTAATGCTACATGCTGACTAAACCAGTCCCCTTCTGAGCCGTAGATACAGCCGGATGGAATGGTAAATATTAGGAACAAAATAAAAATCAGGGTCAGCAGACAGGGGATAAAAAATTTTGTCTGAAACAGTTTTTTCATAAGTAAGTCCTCCCAAATGTGTCATATGTATCATATTCAGATCTGATGTTGAAAAGAAGTATAGCAGTCATTTCTTAAAATGCTCCCTAAGGAAATCTAAAGAATTCTTAAGAAACTCCGATTTATTTCTGAATTAGTGTATAATGTCCGTATAGCAATGAGCAGTGCCAAGCCGAACGTGCACTGCGGTGTGGTGGAATATGAAAGAGAGAAAAACTATGAGTGAAACATCAAGAATTTTAATCGTAGATGACAATAGTGAGATTCGGGAAGTAATCAATATCCTGTTATCCGGGGAAGGCTATGAAGTATCAGAAGCCGGTAATGGCACACAGGCACTGGAAAAAATCAGGCAGCAAGAATACGACCTTATTATCTTAGATGTCATGATGCCGGGACTAAATGGCTATCAGACCTGCATGGAAATTCGTAAAAACAGCAATGCACCGGTATTATTCTTAAGTGCAAGGTCCCAAGTGGAGGATAAAACTATGGGATTTTCCAGCGGCGGCGATGATTACCTGCCAAAACCGTTTTCCTATAATGAACTGGTAGGACGGGTAAAGGCGTTGATGCGTCGTTATCAGGTCTCTAAGGGAAAAGAGCAGTCTCCTAGAGAAGAAACAATGCCAAAACCGGAAAAAGTAATAGAACTGTCAGGACTGCGGATTGAGAAGAATCAGGAACGAGTATTCCGGGATGATACAGAACTGGAACTTACTGATATAGAATATGCGATTTTATGTCTGCTGGCAGAACATCAAGGACAGATTTTTTCAGCTCAGAGAATTTATGAGAGCATCTGGCAGGAAAGCTATTACTATGGGGCATCTAATACAGTGATGGTACATATTC
>JABUTA010000044.1:22731-34198 GCA_021443845.1 Parasporobacterium sp. | reverse complement strand
CATGTTGACAGCTGCTGCCTTCGCATTTTTCTTTTTGGTTTCCGCATCCTTAATGGCCTTTTCAGCAGATACTATCTGACCTTCATATTCCTTATCGAGGCCTGCCCGTGCCTTCTTAACGGCTGAAATAATTTTCTCTTCTATCCGTTTTTTCTGTATTTCAAGCTCTTTCTGCCTTGCTTTGAGAGTTCTTTCTGTTTCCAGGAATATCTGTTTTTTCTGATCCTGGTCCTGTAATGCCGCTCTGGCAATTTCCAGTTCCGCAACTCCGCCATCTAAAAAGTTATCCATAATGTTCCTCCTCCCTATAATTGAGAAAATACTTCTCCTATCTTCCCGTTTATTACCAGATCAGCCATGTTGTCCCTGAGAGTGCTGCTCTTATTGACGAGTACCAGCTTATTTCCCCGGTAATAGTCTATGAGTCCTGCCGCAGGATATACAGCCAGGCTGGTTCCCCCTATTATCAGTATATCAGCATTTCGTATCGCTGCAACAGCTCCTGAAATTATATCACTGTCCAGTCCTTCTTCATACAACACAACATCAGGCTTGATCATTCCCGAACATTTGTCACAATGAGGAATGCCCTCTGCTGCAGCAATATATTCCGGGCTGAAGAATTTTCCGCACTTCATACAGAAATTCCTGTGAACACTTCCATGAAGTTCATACACATTCCTGCTGCCTGCCGCCTGATGCAATCCGTCAATATTCTGTGTAATGACAGCTTTAAGTTTACCCTGCTGTTCCCACTCTGCCAGTTTCAGATGTGCCCCATTAGGCATGGCATCCGGAAACAGCATTTTATTTTTATAAAACCTGTAGAACTCTTCAGGATTTCTCACAAAAAAAGTGTGACTCAGTATGGTCTCGGGAGGATAATCATATTGCTGGTTATATAATCCGTCAACGCTTCTGAAATCAGGAATATTGCTTTCGGTTGACACTCCTGCTCCTCCGAAAAAAACAATATTATCGCTTTCCTCAATCCATTTCCTGAGCTGTGCTGTCTGTTCATTCATAATTGCACCTCACGTCATCATCTCCCACGGAACAATTAATATTCCGCACTGCACCGATATGTGTTATAATCTTTCCATGTTCAGATTATGGGGAAAATTATATAAGAATAACAGAATCATCAAGGACCTTGTGGTGGAGGACTCATCCGATAAGACCCGCACCCATAAGGTTTATTCTGCACTTACTTCCGTATGCCTTTCCTTCGACCTTTCCGAACCCATCTGGCTCAGTTCCAATATAAGTGAATTCAAACGCAGGGCAAAAACCCGTTTCAATTCAGATAATTTTATCGAAAAAACCGATTTTGATTTTCTTGAAATTCAGATCATCGAAGAGGACTGATCCGCTATTTTCTGTATTTATCAAGCAATTCCCGGATAGATTTCTTATAGGCTTCCACCCCTGGCTGGTCAAAGGGATTGACACCCTCTACATATGCGCTCACTCCGCAGGTGAACTCAAAGAAATAAAACAGCTCACCCAGGGTAAACTCACTTTTATCCGGTATACCTATATAGACCTGAGGAACATCTCCGTCCATATGAGCCATTGCCACCCCATCCACGGCAGTCTGGTTCAGCATTCCCACAGGCCTGCCTTCCAGATATTTTAATCCGTCAAAATCATTTTCAAACTCCGGAATCAGTATATGTTCCGGTTCGGATTCCACATTTATGACTGTTTCGAAGAAGAACCTTTCACCTTCCTGAACCATCTGTCCCAGTGAATGCAGATCTGTAGTATATGAAACCGATGCGGGGAATATTCCCAGGTTCTCCTTGCCTTCACTTTCTCCGAAAAGCTGTTTCAGCCATTCTCCGAAAAGCTTAAGGTCCGGATCATAGCTTACAAACAGTTCGATATATTTGTCCCAGTCATACAGCTGCTGTCTGAGCCCCGCATATCCTATGGCTTCGTTCAGTTCTCCGGGTTCTGACAGAAGCTCTTCCCTCATTGAAGCCGCACCCGCCATAAGGTCATCAATATCACAGCCTGCGGCAGCTATGGGAAGAAGCCCTGCAGCTGTAAGAACGCTGTACCGTCCTCCGATATTGTCCGGAATTACAAATGTCTCATATCCTTCTTTTTCAGCCAGGGCCTTTAATGCCCCCCTTGACCTATCGGTTGTAACATATATTCTCTCTGCGGCTGCCTCACCGTATCTGTCCTCAAGTATTTTCCTGAATATCCTGAAGGCTGCGGCAGTTTCCATGGTAGTACCTGATTTTGAAATGACATTTAATGAGAAATCCCTGTCACCCGTGATATCGATAATATCCCCTATGTATGACGGAGAAAGGTTATTGCCGACAAAATATATTTCCATTTCGTCAGGGTCTGCTCCGCCTCTTATCTTCAGGTTATGCATGGTACCCTTAAGAAAATCCAGGGCTGCCGCTGCACCCAGGTAAGAACCTCCTATGCCGCATACGATCAGAACCTGTGATTCCCTGCGTATTTTTGAGGCTGCTGCCCTGATGCGTTCAAACTCTTCTCTGTCATAATATTCAGGGAGGTCCACCCATCCGGTATATTCAGAGCCCGGACCGTTACCCTTCAGCAGTGTATCGCATGCAAAAAAAGCTTCATCCGTAAACTGCTCCATTTCCTCGTCCGGAAGCCAGTCTATGCCGCTGAAATTAATATTAAGATTTTTCATGTGCATCCCCTTATCCGTGCATTCCCACTCTTACGGCAATATTCTCACATTGTTCATATACTTTTTCAGCATCTATGGTCAGCAGCTTTCCTTCTTCCATGACCAGCCTGCCGTTTACCATTACGGTTCTCACTTCCGAACCGTTTGCCGCATACACAAGTCCGCTAATAATATTATTTCTCGGATAAAACTGAGGAACATTCAGATCCAGCAGTATAATATCCGCAATAGCCCCTTCTTTAATGACGCCCAGCTTTCCTTCCATTCCCAGAGCCTTTGCTCCTCCTGTGGTTGCCGCCCTGAGAATGTCTGCCGCATCAACACATTTCGCCTTTACACTGCTGCCTTTATACACCAGTGCTGCGCTGTTCATTTCCTGGAACATATTCTGGGTATTATTGCTTCCGCTACCGTCTGTTCCGAGACATATGTTGATTCCTTTTTCCAGAAACTTCTCCACCGGTGCAAAACCGTTGCCCAGCTTCATATTGCTTTTATTATTGACTGCGATGGATACACCGTATTTCCTGAAAATATCCATGTCATCCTCAGTGGCATATACGCAATGGGCTGCAATAGTCGGGACTTCAAAAAGTCCTGATTCCGCAACGTACTGTACCGGAGTTTTTCCGTTATAAGAAGCACCGATCTGTTCCATTTCAGCACGGCTTTCGGAAATATGTACCGTGGCTCCCATATTGTATTCTTCCGCATATTCCCTTGTCTTCTTAAGAAGGCTCTGAGCTGCAGAGTAAGGAGCATGGGGGCCGAAAATAAAATTCACTCTGTCGTGGTCCTTATGAATCTCCATATCCTTAAAAAATTCCCTGAACCTTCTTTCGGAGCCCTCATCATCGGCTTCGCCCACCAGCCCCCGGCTCAGATATGCTCTTATTCCGCTGTCATAAACAGCCCCGGCACAGGCACCTTCCGGTCCCGATTCCGCACCGTTTTGTGCTCCTGAAAGATTCATATCCACAAAACATGTAGTGCCGGTCTTAAGCATTTCAATCACGGACAGCATGGTGCCCCAGTAACAGTCTTCCGGAGTCAGGTAATCCTCCGCTGCCTGAACTTTGCCCAGCCAGTCGAAAAAATCCAGATCATCAGCATAATTTCTGAAAAGGCTCATATAAGCATGAGTATGGGCATTAATGAGACCCGGCATTACCAGCCTGTCAGATGCATCTATTATCCTGTCGTATCCCTCTTCCTCTGTTCCGTGGGGATAAATTCCGTCTATTAATTTATCTTCAACAGACACATCTGCGTCTGCAATTTTAAAGTATTCACCTTCGGGAACCAGTACTTTCCCGTTCTTTATCAGTATTTTCATTGCTGTTCCTTTATTGTTATGTGTGCCGCTCCAGGCCCTGTTTATACCTGTACATTGTATATCAAAATGTATTTCTTTACCACATCGGTATATAAATTTATCGTAACTAATTGCCTATGTTATTTATCATATATTAAGTGTATAATAGGCTATGCTGACCAGGCATATTCTTAAGATCAGATCAATAATCAGATTGGATAACAGATATGAATAAAATATTACTTACCGGCGGCGGTACAGCCGGACATGTAACACCAAACCTTGCACTTGTGCCATACCTTGAGAAGGCAGGCTTCTCAGTTGAATATATGGGTTCATATGATGGTATCGAGAGGAAACTTGTCGAAGCCGCAAAAATCCCCTACACCGGAATCTCTTCCGGAAAACTTCGCAGATACATCGACGTCAAAAACCTCACGGACCCTGTCCGTATCATAAAGGGTCTTCATGAAGCCCGGCATTACATGCGCGTCAATAAGCCTGACATAGTATTTTCCAAAGGAGGATTTGTGGCTGTTCCCGTAGTTATCGCAGCTGCTGAACGTCACATCCCGGTAGTCATCCATGAGTCAGACCTGTCTCCGGGACTTGCCAATAAAATATCTATTCCCAGAGCCTCACGTATATGCTACAGCTTCCCCGAGACAGAGAAGTATCTTACCCGCTATAAGGCAATCCATACCGGACTTCCGGTACGTGATGATCTTCTGAACGGAGATGCCGAAAAAGGCCGTGCAGTATGCAGCTTCCGGGATGATAAGCCTGTGGTTCTGGTAATAGGCGGCAGCCTGGGAAGTGTTGTGGTAAATGAAGCAGTCCGGGCTTCTCTTCCTGAATTACTGAAGGAATACAACGTAATACATATCTGCGGCAGCGGTAAGACCGACGAAGCACTTAAAGGTACCCCGGGATATGTACAGTTTGAATATGTAAGTGAAGAACTCCCCCATATGTTTGCCGCTGCAGATATAGTCATATCAAGGGCAGGTGCAAATGTAATAAATGAGCTGGCAGCCATCAGAAAGCCTGCTGTCCTCATTCCCCTGGGGACTAATGCCAGCCGGGGTGATCAGCTCCTAAATGCGGAATCCTTTGAACGCAGAGGATTTTCTGCAGTACTCAGGGAAGAAGCTCTTACTCCTGCTTCACTGACAAAAACCATTGATGAAGTTTTTGCTGACAGGCAGAAATATGCTGATGCCATGACTGCAGCCGGTCATTCAAATGCCTGTGAAGCAATAACCGATATTATCATCTCAACCCTGCAGGAATCCCGGGACATACATAGGTAAATAACTGTAAAACAGCCACTGCAATGCAGTGGCTGTAATTTTTTAACACATATCAGGTATTATACAATATCAGGAACAACGAAATCGAGGCTTACCCATCCTTCTTCTTCGCCATAGGTTGTATGACCCCATCCGTCTTTTTCATCATCGATGGTAAGAGGGTAACCATCAGGAATGATCTCAATTGCATCGTTATCTGAACCGGGACCTGTTCTTAATGTAAGCCCGTCACCGTCAGCAGACACAGTTCCTGTCCATGATTCTTTCTTGGTTTCTTCAGTTTCCTTCTCAGTTGTTTCTTCAGCTGCATCAGCTTCATCAGCTGCCGGAGCTTTATCAGTGCTTTCTTCACCGGTTTTTGTTTCTGCCTGAGCTTTATTATCTGCTGCAGTCGTTGTTTCAGCTGCAGTTGTTGTTTCCGGAACAGTGGTAACAGGCTCGCTTTCCTTCTTTTCTCCGCAGGCTGCGATACCAATAACCAGAACGGCTGCTGTCAGCGCCACAAGTATTTTTCTGATCATACTAATACCTCCTTGAGTTTTCCCGTGTATAATCTAGTTTTAACTCATTTCGTTATAAAATACAATTGTGATATTTTTGTGTATTTGTTAATATTTTTGTAACATTTCCACATATTTATGCACATATTCTGTATTTTATTCAATATATGTGGTAACTTCACTCTGGTTCTTGCTTACCCGGTATGCGATATATGAATCTCCAACCCTGCCGAGAGTCCTGTTATATGAAGCTATGGCAGAATATGTATCATTGGCTCCCCAGCTCCAGGGGTCAGAGCCCTCCATTCCTATTATCTGATAGCCGGCACCGTCCAGCTGTACCCAGGTGGGCACAATGTTGACTGCTCCGACTTTTACCCGGCCGTTATTGAATTTTTCGAATGTAACCTGCATTACAAGTCCGTCTTCTGTATATCCCCTGCCTCCGTCTTCAGCTTCCATGATATCCACACGCTGGTTGGACAGCTGATTGCCCATGGAATAAAGGCATACCATCTCATGTCCTGATGCACTTGTCATTGTGTCAAATTCCTGGATAACATGCGGGTGTCCGCCTATGAGGACATCTACACCCATATCGCATAATCTCTGTGATATGGTTGCCTGGTCATCATTTGGATAATCCATATATTCTGTTCCCCAGTGCAGGAACACTACCTTTGCATCAACATTCAGCATATCCATATAGTACAGCTGTCTGCTGATGTCACTGTAAAATTCTTCTATTGCCGCATATGAGAAAGTATTAACCTTATCGATGGCTTCACTGTTGAGGATGCCTCCGTTAAGGGACATCTCCCAGTCAGTATACTCTCTTGTATCATATGTATAGCATATCAGTCCCAGACGTATACCGTTAATATTCTTGACCATAATAAAGGATTCGTCCGAAGACTGTCTGGTTCCCAGGTGCTCCATCCCGTATTCATCAAGCACCTGCAGGGTTCGCATCATGCCATTATAGCCTGTATCGTTGCAGTGATTGTTTGCTGTCAGGCAGACGTCAACTCCCGCATTTTTAAGTGCAGGAACTATATCATCCGGGCTGTTGAACGCAGGGTATCCTGAATACTCACCATATTCCGGTCCCCCTAATGTTACCTCCAGATTCGCAAACATCAGATCAGTCTCATTGTATATCCTGGAAACATTTGCAAAAACATTCGAAAAATCATATTCATATCCGTTCCACTGGGCGTCCAGAATAGGTGTATGAAGGATAACGTCTCCCGTAGAGCCTATGGACGCAGTACTGATAACAGCAGGCGCCGCAGGAACAGGCTTTATTTCATCGACAACCTGCTGAGGCTTATTACTGAATACACCTGTTTTCCACGCCGCAAATGCTCCTCCCGCTATCAGAATAACTATTATGATGACTGCAACAAGGGGAGCCTTGCTCTTCTTTCTTCGTCTGCGTACCGGAGCCGCAGACCTGCGGCTCTCAGAATATACAGGTCTTCTCTCTGACCCATAACGGGCTGACGGTTTCCTTTCAGAGGGATACTGTCCCCCTGAACGTGTTCCGGCAGGTCTTCCGGCAGGACGGGATGCCGGACGCGGTCTTCCATCCCCGTATTCATTTCTGTATTGTATCTGTCTGTCGGATGTTCTCCTGACAGGCTCATCATAGGAGTCTCTTGGTGTTCTCCGTGCCATATTACTTCTCCGTCAGATCTTTTTGTTTTTAAATACCCACTTCCGCTGTATTCCGTAGCTGAATATGAACAGGCAGCCGTCTACTATACATTTGATGACCGTATGCCAGAGTCCCGGGACCTGAAGCAGCGTATCAGCAATAATATTTACAAGGAAGATGGAAATTCCCATCTGGCAGAATGCCAGTATGTAGTATCTTATTGCCGTACTCTTTACATCATCAACTGCCTTGAACACAACCTTTCTGTTCAATATGAAATTTACGATCGATGATATGATCCTTGAAGCCGCACCTGCTATGATCTCCATGGTCTGAGTATCGGTTTTTCCTTCCAGGATCATTACCAGTATCGTGTATACCGCTATGTCGACTACCCAGGATATCAATGAGCTGGCAAGAAATTTAAAGAAATATCCCAACACGATCTTGTATATTCTGGCAGAATCTTTGATGGGGTTAAAATGGGATGAGGCATTATCATCTATATATATGGTTTCAATGGGCACCTCAACATACGGAATATGCATTTCCCTGACAGCTATGATCATATGAGTTTCATATTCATACCTGTCACCCTTCAGGACTGAAAACGGCTCAAAATATGCCGCCGGCACTATTCTGAGACCGGTCTGGGTATCATTCAGCTTTATGCCGCAGGAAAATCTGTACACAACACTTGAGATTTTGTTTCCGAAACGGCTGCGGAAGGGAATTTTTTTATCTGAAAATTCTCTTCCTCCGAATATTACCGATCCCGGGTTTTCTGCGAATGCCGCTGTGCATCTGTTGATCGAATCCACAGTGTGCTGGCCGTCTGCGTCTGCCGTAATTGCCGCATCCACATCGGGACAGTTCTCTGCCAGATATCTGAAGGCAGTCTTAAGTCCTGCACCTTTTCCTCTGTTTACTTCATGTGTCAATACCGTAACCTGTGGATGTGCGGCTGCCTGTTCGAAATATTTTACTGTTTCCGCACTGCTTCCGTCGTTAACAAGTATTATTTTTTCGTATCCCGAGCTGACCAGTACATCTACAAAATCCGTCATCTTGCTGTCCGGATTAAGTGTCGGTATAACTACTGCATAATTCATTAATATCTTCCTCTGTCTGTATTTCTCCGGGAGGAACCGGCCCTTCCGTCACGGTCTGCCGGTCTGCTGCCTGAGGTTGACTGTGTTCGCGTTTCCTGCATCGCCCGGGCCTGGGTTCTCATTCCTGTGCTGCGCTGTACATTGCTTCTGGTATTTGCATTTCTCTGGGCGCTGCTTCTCATTCCCTGACTGCTCTGAGCAGGTCTTCTGATGTCTGTAGTGCTGCGTTCAGGACGTCTCTGATCATAAACCCCTGATTCGGAAGGTCTCCTGTTTGCAGTTCTTTCTGCCGGATTTCCCGATCTTCTTCTCAGTTCTCTTTCTTTTGACTTTGCAGCAGCTCTTATTTTTGATACTGCCAGTATACCTGCTATCACCAGCACAAGTATCACTGCCAGTACTATCAGAATGGTAAGTGCAGTGGTATTTTTTCCTCCCGGCACGGCAGACTCATTACTGGGGTCAACAACCTTCTCCGGTATTGCTGCTTCCTGCCCTGCTGCTTCCTGCACGGCATCAGTAACTGCCTCTGTAGTTTCAGGCACAGCTGCTGCTTTTTTCTGGTCGTCATAGGTTACTATGTTGTCAAGTATATCTGTACCGGTAAAGTCAGCTCCAACATTGGAAGCATACAATCCGTACTTTGTGCAGCTGTATTCATATCCGTTGGGATTACCGTATTCATCGTATCCGTCATCAACATAGAACCAGCACCACTGCTGGGATTCATGCTGAAGATATGCATCCTTGGCTGCCTGGAGTGCAGTCTTTCCTCCCAGGCTTGCCAGGGGAACTCTTGCATCCAGCTCTATCTGTCCCTCAGGATACAGATGCAGATAAGTCTTGGGGACCTGCCATACTCCGTACTTTGAGGCAGACTCCGGATACTGTCCCGAATCGTCTGAT
Source organism: Parasporobacterium sp. (assembly GCA_021443845.1). Classification (GTDB taxonomy): domain Bacteria; phylum Bacillota; class Clostridia; order Lachnospirales; family Lachnospiraceae; genus RGIG5612. The sequence goes on along the minus strand of JABUTA010000044.1, from coordinate 24,706 downwards.
ATCTCTATGGCATCTGCTATCATCTTCGATGACCAGAGATGGCCTCCGTGTCCGTACTCTCCGTTAATAATATCCTGCCCTATAAGCACCTGTGGCTTAAACCTTCTGATGGTCCTTACAACATATTCCAGGCTGCTGTCATAATCATATTGTGCTGCAGCTTCTTCATAGGATTCAGAATAGTAATCATAGAATTCTCCCAGCTGGGGATAATGGGTCACACCCATGGTCCAGAGTCCGTTGAGGATTTCATGATTTCTGTAGGGTTCTGTCTGAAAAAGATCTGTAAAATATGCGACCTGTACTCTTACATTGGATTTATCTGTATAATTTGGTATCACTCCGCCGAAAAACAGGCATTCATCATCTGCATGGGTAGACAGGAACAGTATATCTGCCTCATCATATGAAGGCTCCCATTTCTGAACAAATGACGGAAGTTCACCTGGGGAAAGTGCATATATTTCTGCAATATTCAGAGTACTGTCGACTGCAGCCACCGTAACGCTTGCTGCACTCTCCGGAAGTTTAACGTACTCGTGAAGGAATCCGTCCTTTCCGAAGGTATAATCTGTGCCGTTAACTTTCAGGGTCCATTCTCCGGGAACTTCTTCCCACTGGATATAAAGAGCGTCTATATTCTCATCTGAAGATATGGTTATATCGGTACCCGGTGCAAATTTCTCGGAGGTCCAGTAAGAACCGTCAGAAATATCAGCACATGCACTTCCGTCAGTGCTGGAAAATGAAGGTGTGAGCTGTGCTGCTCCGGTCTCCCGGGCGCACAACAGCAGCATTACCATAAAAGCGACGGCTGCAGCATAAGGTAATATGCTGTACAGTTTACTGTTCTTTTTACAGGTATTGTTTGTTTTCATCCTGTCAGTTCCTTTCTGATCGTATACTTACGGATATCATTTGCAATAATCCGAAAATCAGCTGAATGGATATTATATCATATCAGATCATCTGTCTCAACGTTTTATTCGGATATCACCTGTTCTGCCCTTGCAATGGCCGCATCAATGTCTTTGCAGAAATTCTCCTTGCCTACTCTGTCGACAAAATGACCTTTCTTCATCATTTTATACGGCTGCTCATTTACATGGGACAGAACCATGGTCACTCCGTGCTTTTCGCAATGAGTCTTGAGGTTTTCCATGTAGTTCATGGCTGTGGCATCTATGGCAGGTACACTCCTCATTCTCAGAAGGAGCACCTTTGTATTTTCCGTAAATTTGAAATCATGTATGACTTCCGCTGCTCCGAAGAATAATGGTCCGGTGACTTCATAAACTGTTACCTCATCCGGGATCGTTCTCAGCTTAGCGTGAGCCGGGTCGTCCGGATTCAGCTCACTTTTTGTTCTCCATCTGCGGATCCTTGTCTCATCTGCCATTCTCTTGATAAACAGAATGCATGCACATACCATACCTACTTCAATAGCTACAACCAGATCGAATACTACTGTAAGTATGAATGTGAGGGCAAGAACCAGGATGTCGCTCTTCGGTGCACGTTTAACCAGGATGACGATATTCTTTACTCCGCTCATGTTATATGCAACGCTGAAAAGGATCGCAGCGATGGTGGGCATGGGAATCCATGATGCATAAGGCATAAGGAACAGGAGCACAAGAACCAGCACGACTGAATGTACCATGCCGGCTATAGGTGTACGTCCGCCATTCTTTATATTGGCAGCGGTTCTTGCTATAGCACCTGTGGCGGGAATGCCTCCGAACAGTGCACAGCCAATATTTCCTATACCCTGGGCTATAAGCTCCTGATTTGAACGGTGCTTGTCATCTATCATTCCGTCTGCAACCACACATGACAGCAGGGATTCTATAGCGGCAAGTATTGCAATGGTAAATCCGTTTCCGAACTGTCCCGTGAAAAGCTTTATGGAAAATGCCGGCAGTTTTATTCCCGGAAATCCTGCATTTATTGAATAAAGATCGCCTATGGTATT
>JABUTA010000044.1:12826-22672 GCA_021443845.1 Parasporobacterium sp. | reverse complement strand
GGGATCTGACTGACAAAAGGTATCTTTGCCGTAAATTTCGGCCAGAATATAAGGATTGCCAGACATACTGCTCCAACAAGTATCGCCCACCAGTTTATGGTTCCGAGGTTTTTAAAGATATTTCCGACTTTCTCAACAGTTTCTATGTTTTCAGTACCTGCAGGATATGTAAGGCCCAGGAAATCCTTTATCTGTCCTATAACGATAGTTACTGCAATTCCTGCCGTAAAGCCTGCCGTGATGGTATAAGGTATGAATTTGATAAGAGTTCCGACTCTGCACAGACCCATGATAATAAGCAGCACGCCTGCTATTATGGTGGCAGCAATGAGCCCCTCCATTCCGTCAGATGCCACTATGCCTGCAACTATTGTGGCAAATGCTGCTGTCGGTCCGGCAATTTGTACCTTGCTTCCACCTAAAAAAGAAATAAGGAATCCGCCGATAATTGCTGTATAGATACCTATTTCCGGTCCTACACCCGAAGCCAGCGCAAGTGCTATTGATAACGGAAGCGCTATAATAGCCACAATAATACCCGATACAACGTCCTTTACCAGCTGCTGCCCCGTATACCCCTTTATACAGCTGAACAGCATAGGACCCAGCCCTGCTTTTTTCATAATCTTTCTCCGTTCATATATCTCTGCACCAAAGGCAGAATGTACATACTACAACATTTTATATTATCTGCTTTCTTTATTATATTCAACACAAAGTTGCTGTAAGGCCTATCAATAAAATCCATATTGACATAGTGCAAAAACAGGATATAATAATCAGTAATAATTACTGATTTTATAGGATTAATTGAAAGCATTGAATAAATCAAAACAAAGACAGGCGATTCTGGATTTTCTGTGCACCCGCAAAGATCATCCTTCTGTCGAAGTAATTTATAATAATGTACGGGATGTTATCCCTGATATCAGCCTCGGAACCGTTTACAGAAATCTCAATCTCCTTGCGGATATGGGAACAGTGAAGCGGATCAGGGGACTTGACAGTGTCGACCATTTTGATGCTGACATCCGTCCCCATCAGCATTTCATGTGTACTGAATGCGGTCGTGTGGAAGATATTTTTCTGGAAGATCCTTCTGTGGTAACTGCCATGGAAGATCAGGTCCGCAGACATCATGATTCTGTTACCGGAAGTGATATATATTTTTACGGCAGATGCTCAGAATGTCTGGATAAATTGCCGGAAAGCTGACAGGAAGCATCCTGAGGGCAGCATTTTCTGCATATATTTCCGGGCAGGTATTTACCCTGACACATAATTGTGCAATAATCGAACGGAATTATCCTGACGGTTAATCATAAAATAAATCATAAATTTGGAGGAAAAAATAATGACAAAATGGATTTGTAAAGTATGTGGTTATGTTCATGAAGGCGATGCAGCTCCTGCAGAGTGCCCTGTATGCCACGTTAAGTCTGACAAGTTCGAAAAAATGGGCGGCGAAATGACATGGGCAGCTGAACACGTTGTTGGTGTTGCAAAGGATGCTCCCCAGGAAATCATCGACGGTCTCAGAGACAACTTCAACGGTGAGTGCTCAGAAGTAGGTATGTACCTTGCTATGGCACGTGTTGCTCACAGAGAAGGCTATCCTGAAATCGGTCTTTACTGGGAAAAAGCTGCTTACGAAGAAGCAGAACATGCAGCTAAATTCGCTGAACTGTTAGGCGAAGTTATCACTGACTCTACACAGAAGAACCTTTCTATGAGAGTTGAAGCTGAAAACGGTGCAACACTGGGCAAATTCGAATTAGCAAAGAAAGCTAAAGAATTAGGTCTTGACGCTATCCATGACACAGTTCATGAAATGGCTCGTGACGAGGCAAGACACGGCAAGGCATTTGAAGGCCTTCTTCAGAGATATTTCCACTGATTCACCATTTAATATAAAGGAGCAGACAGAAATGAAATACGTATGCGTATGCGGTTTTGAATATGATCCTGCAGTAGGCGATCCTGACAATGGTATCGCTCCGGGCACAGCATGGGAAGACGTTCCTGAAGATTTCGCATGCCCTATCTGCGGAATGAGCAAAGATTCTTTCACAGAAGAATAAACATCAGTCAGAACCTGATATTTATGAAGAAAGAGAACCGGTTTTACGGTTCTCTTTCTGTTTATCTCCGATTATTTATTCTGTCTGCCAGTACGTCCAGCTTTCTTTCGAATTCCACGCCATACCAGTGTCCCGGATTTCCGCAGACCGGAATATCCGTTGCAAAGGAAGGTCCTTTGTATTTTGCGGCTTTTTCTGCCCTTTCCGCCTTTTTCCTGTCATCTTCCCTGGTCACACGGATGCATTCCACTACATAATCAGCTGCAATGCATGCTGCTTCCACAGCCCCCCTGTTCTGAAGAAGGGCTCCCGTAAATGCCGATGCATAAACATCTCCCGTTCCGTGGCAGCCGGTTTCTATCTTTTCATGCTCGTAGTATGAATAGAATCCATCTTCATAAATCAGTACTCCGGTATAGCCTTCTCTGTAGGACACCCCGGTCATGACTATGCATCTGCAGCCTTTTTCATCCAGCTTTTCCACCAGTTTCATTATATAATCCTGATCATATTCTTCCCTGTATTCCATGCCTGTAATGAAACATGCCTCGGTAACATTCGGAAGGACTATATCAGCTTCTGCGCACAGAAGGCCCATGGCAGCCACATATTCCTGATCAAATCCCTTGTACAGACTGCCGTTGTCCGCCATTGCGGGATCAACGATCTTAATCCCCCCAAGGCCCAGCATGTCGTCAAACATATCCGCAACGTATTTTATCTGTTTTGTACTTCCCAGGTATCCTGTGTAAATACAGTCAAATCTGATGCCGGACTCTTTCCAGTGAGCATGGATCTTCGGGATTTCTTCCGTAAGGTCACAGAAGGTATATCCGGTGAAGCCGCCGGTATGGGTGGAAAGAACAGCTGAAGGTATCAGACAGCACTCATGTCCGCAGGCCGAAATGATCGGCAGGGCAACCGAACCGGAACACTGTCCTAAGCAGGAAATATCCTGTACAGTTAAAATTCTTTTATAATTCATCTTAATACATTCCTTTTTATAATAGTCCTGTTCCGGTAATGATACTCTATAATACCGGTTGTTTCAACATTAAACACCCTTTAAGATCCGGCACATCAGGCTATTCATCCTTTACGAGATTCACTACCCATTTCCGGGATCTGACCATAAAAAATCCTATTGCACATTTTATAAGGTCCATGCTGTTTACGATTATGAATATGGTAAGTATCGGAAGGTCAGTAGCCCTGGTGAGTATAAAAGCCGCCAGAATATTGCCTGCCCACAGAAAAGCACTGTCAAATATAAACGTGATCACAGTCTTTCCTCCGCTCCGCAGGGTAAAATAGCAGGCATTGATATATGCACTTACAGGCATATATATACCGATCACCACCATAAAGCTTGAGGCCATGTGCTTAACATTGTCTGTTGTGTTGTATATATCCGCCAGCAGCGGTGATACGAAAATGAGCACGATTCCCACTACTATGCACATACAGACGGAAAGGGCAGTTATCTTCTTATGATCCCTGACTGCTTCCTCCATCTTGCCTGCACCCAGGTGCTGTCCGATGATGATATTGATAGTGGTTCCCATGGAAAATACAACACATGAGAACATGTTTGAAACCGTTGAAGATATGTTGGTGGCAGATACGACTTCAATGCCTCTTAATGAATAGCACTGGTTCAGCATAGCCATCCCCGCAGCCCATAATATCTCATTGACAAGCAGCGGAGTTCCCTTTCTGATCATTCGGCCCATCAGGCTTCTTTCTATATGCAGTGAACTGTACAGGCCTTTGAAAAATCCGAATCTTTCTTTATGTCTGTGGGAATATATAACGAGTATTGCCAGTTCCGCATATCTGGAGATTACGGTTGCGATGGCGGCACCTGCAACTCCCATGGCCGGCATTCCGAATTTTCCGAATATAAGGATGTAATTGCCCACCAGGTTCACAAGCACTGCTGCGATGCTGGCTTTCATAGGCAGCATGGTCTCCCCGGATTCCCTCAATGTGGATGCATATACAAATGACAATGCAAAGGGAGGCATGCCTATGGTCATGAGCCTTAAGTATTCCAGACCGCTGCCGTAAGTCACCGCCAGATCAAGTCCCTCGCTCCCCTCATGAAGGAACGATGTTATAAGATTGCCTCCTATGGTCCAGAACGCGGTAACGAACAGCACCAGACCGATCATACCTATGATGAGCTTCATCCTGACGGACTGCCTCACCCCTTCCTCGTCACCTTTTCCGAAGAACTGTGCAGCAAAAATACCCGCTCCGCTGACTCCGCCGAACAGGAACAGGTTGAATACGAATACCAGCTGGTTGGATATGGCTACCCCGGACATCTGTTCCGTTCCTACCTGTCCCACCATGATATTATCCAGCAGGCTGACAAAATTGGTTATCAGATTCTGCAGAAGAACAGGGATCATAATGGCAAAAACATTCTTATAATACGATCTGGTACCGATTAATGATCTTATGCCTGTCACAATGGTCTCCTTTCCTTATTTAAAATAAACAGGCTGCCCGGCACTATGCACCTGTAAGCAGCCTGTCTGTATCAGAAATATCGAATCCCCTATCGAATCCCCGCAGCTTATTTTGCTTTTTCAAGAAGCCTGTTCCACTTCTTATCTACATAAGCCTGTGCTTCTTCAATGGTCCATTCATTACCCGGTTTGAAGCAGTGTCTGAAACGTCCCTGGAGTTTCATGAATTCCTCCACCGGAAGCTTCTTTTTCGGTTCATAGTTAAGATACCACTGACCCTCGATAACTTCATACAACGGCCACACACATGTTTCCACAGCCATTTTGCAGAGTAATGCCAGATCCTCCGTAGGATACTGCCATCCTCTCGGGCACGGAGACATAACATTTACGAATGCTGCACCCGGTGTGTAAATGGCTTTATGAGACTTTTCATGAAGATCCTTAAGATTGCCGATATATGTTGTCTGAGCAACATAAGGAATGTTATGGGCAGCCATGATTTCCGTAAGGTCTTTCTTGTCCTGTATCTTACCTGTAGATACCTTTCCGGCCGGCGTTGTGGTGGCGCTTGCGAAACGGGGTGTTGAAGATGAACGCTGGATACCGGTATTCATATATGCTTCGTTGTCGTAGCAGAAATATGTCATATCCGTACCGCGTTCCATAGCACCTGACAGTGACTGGAAACCGATATCATATGTGCCCCCGTCTCCGCCGATAACAAGTACCTTATACTCACCTTCGATATCGCCTTTTTTCTTTTTCATTTTTATTGCAGCGTCTACACCGCTGGCAATGGCGGAAGCATTTTCAAATGCTCCGTGGATATATGAATCTTCCCAGGCTGTATAAGGATAAAGGAAGGATGATACCTCCAGACATCCTGTGGCATTTACTATAACTGCCCTGTCTTTTTCATCCAGAGCCCTGGTCATTGCACGGCATAATATGCCTGCACCGCAGCCGGAACACAGTCTGTGACCCGGAGCAAAGCGCTCGGGCTTGGAAAGTTCTGTTTTATGATTGTAAGCCATCAGAGCACCTCCTTCTCATTGCTGCGCTGTCCCATATGGATATATACAGGACCTCTTTCACCTGTGCTTATTATCTCGAACAGATGATTGTAAACTCTTTCAATGTCTTCAACTCTGCAGTCGCGTCCACCCAGGCCGTATACAACGTCTATCATGACAGGAATATTTTCCATAGCGATGCATGCTGCTGCGGTTTCTGAATACACAGGACCTCCGCAGCCGGTGAAGCCTTCGCTCTTGTCCATAACAGCCACTGCCTTTACGCCTTCAAGAGCAGCTGCTATCTCTTCACCCGGGAACGGACGGAATGCTCTTATCTTTACAAGACCCACCTTCATTCCGCGGCTTCTCATATCGTCTATGCAGGCTTTTGCTGTTCCTGCTGTGCTTCCGATAAGTACAAGTGCAGCTTCCGCATCATCCATTTTATACTTTTCGATAAGCCCGTAGGATCTGCCGAAGGTCTTTTCAAAGTCGGCGGCAACATCCAGAATGGCCTGTTTTGCATTCTTCATGGCCTCAGCCTGCTGTACCTTATGTTCCATATAATACGGACAGGTATCATAAGGTCCCACAGCATAGGGTCTTTCACTGTTCAGGAGATAATTCTCAGGTCTGTATTCACCTACGAATTTCTTTACCTTCTCGTCATTTTCCAGGAGGATATTCTCTACTGCGTGGGATGTAATGAAGCCATCCTGGCACACCATGATGGGAAGACGTACGTCCGCTCTTTCCGCGATTCTCATGGCCTGAAGGTAGTTGTCATATGCTTCCTGATTATTCTCTGCATAAATCTGGATCCAGCCTGAATCTCTGGCGCCCATGGAATCGGAATGGTCATTGTTGATGTTGATCGGCCCGGTAAGTGCACGGTTTACACATGCCAGGGTTACCGGAAGTCTTGAAGATGCCACTACATAAAGCATCTCATACATGAACGCAAGACCTGCTGAAGATGTTGCCGTGACTGCACGGCAGCCTGCTGCTTCTGCTCCCATGCACGCAGACATGGATGAATGCTCAGATTCAACTGTGACAAATTCCGTTGAAACCTTTCCGTCTGCCACATACTGTGCAAAGTACTGAGGGATTTCTGTTGAAGGGGTAATAGGGAATGCTGCAAATACATCCGGCTCGATCTGCTTCATGGCATATGCAACAGCCTCGTTTCCCGACATTCTTTCTTTTATACTCATGCCTGTTCTCCCTCCTTTATGAATTCAATTGCTGAGAACGGACATATCTTATAGCAGATGCCGCAGCCCTTGCAGTGATCATAGTCAAATGCCATTCTCTTTCCGTCCTTTACAGGGATTGACGAATCAGGGCAGAAGGGTGCACACAGAAGGCACTGCTTGCATTTATCCCATACCCATACCGGTCTGTTGCTTCTCCATTCGCCGGTCATGGTGGCTGCCGATGTACCTCCCTCGGCTATTTCTCCTCCGACAGTAAGCTCCTGCCAGGGAGTCTGTTCATTGATTTCACGCGGTTTTCTGATCATGCTCCCTTTACCTCCTTAAGTGCATCTTTCAGGCAGTTCATATTGCCTTCAATTACCTGAGGCTTTGAAGCAAATTTGTGGCTGAAGGAATCCTCCATATCTGCCACGAACTGGTCCTCGTCAAGTACCCTGCTGACCTTTACTATAGCCGCAAGCATCGGTGTGTTGGGGAAGTATTTGCCCAGATTCTTCTCTGAGACTGACCTTGCATCAATCGTAAATACTCCGCCTTTATATCCTCTTAATAAAGGTTTCAGTTCTTCAGGATCCTTTGAAGAATTGATAACTATTGCTCCTTCTTCCTTAAGTCCTGCAGTTACATCTACAGCTTCAAGGAGAGTCTCATCGACAACTACCACATAGTCCGGTGTGTAGATGTTGGAATGAACCGTACATCTCTCATCACTGATCCTGTTGTATGCAGTTATGGGAGCACCCATACGTTCCGGACCATACTCAGGAAATCCCTGAACATACTTACCGGCAGTAAATGCCACGTCAGCCAGAAGCAGGCATGCTGTCTTAGCACCCTGTCCGCCGCGGCCATGCCATCTGATTTCTGTAATCTTATTCAATGTTATTGCCTCTCTGTTTCTTTATATATGCAGTCTGTATGGTTTTCCCGTTTTATTATTCATACATCTGCTGATCAACATTATTGTTACTGCACTGCCTTTCCTGTAATTATCCACGGTGCAGGCTCTGTATGAAACATATTGGAAGGATCCATCTTTGAAACAGCCACCTGTATCATTTCCATATCCCTGATTCCGTATTTTTCGAAAAGCTGAGGAATGGATGCCGCCATCTTGAAATCCAGTGTGTAAATAACAAATTCCATCTGCGGATTCAGCTTAAGCAGGCACCTGATCTCCTGCTCCATGCTTGCAGACGCTACCAGCATGGTAAGTGACGGTACCGGAAGTCCGGACATGACCTCATCATCCACATGATCGATGATAGTTACGTTATTGATGCCGAACTTGTCAACATTTTCCTCCAGTGTTTCCCTGTCTCTTGCAGAATATTCCACTGCTGTCACATGGCCCTCGCCTGCTATGATGGCAGTTTCCACAGCAATGCTTTCACCGCTGATTATACAGATGTTATCCCCATAGGATACATGCATCTTGTTGAGGATGATGGCCCTCAGTTCACTGCCTACATACTGTACGGAGCCCTTTGAAAAGCTGGCATTCTTCATGCCTATCTTATAGGTATTGCATGCATTCTTATTGATGATGAGCATGGCTGCAGATGCATTGATGCCCCTATTGATCATATCTTTGATCTTGTCATGCTTTATCCGGCCTGAAGGCTCCGATCCTTCGTTGTACCATACCTCGCATTCACCCAGACCCACATCCCACATACGGTAGAAAATGTCATGGTGTCCTGCCTCGGTAAATACCATCACGCACTCATTTGCCTCAACAGCAGGTATGAGATTCTTGTTTTTTCTGGTAATATCCAGGATTTTCACTTTTTCAAGGTCTACCTGAGTGTTATCATTATAGTACTCAAGCCAGCTGATAATGCTTTTATTTCCGAATAATTCTTCGCTCATTACTGTTCCTCCTGTCTGTCAAGGTTAAAAAGCAATCTAAACAATTTTAGTATTATTTTGATGGTCCGTCAAATGATAATTATTCATTTTTACTTGTTTTTATCGGATTTTTTATAATGTTTCACCATATATCTTATTTTACCGTTTTACATCTGTACCAGATATTTCCGAACTGATAAATTCGTGGTATAAATATTCTGTAAGAACAGATAAGGATGATCGCCTCATGAACATATATAATGCAGTTCCGGAAGATCTCCCGGAGATTGAAAAAATATATGAAACCGCCAGGGAATATATGAGAAACTCCGGCAACCCTAACCAGTGGGGTACCACCAATCCCCCGGTAGAATTCCTGATAAATGATATAAACAAAGAACAGCTGTATGTCATCCGCGATAATAAATACAGCCCTATACTCGGATGCTTCTCCTGCATAGAAGGAAAAGACCCTACATATTCCTATATAGAAGACGGCAGCTGGATAAATGATGATCCTTATGTTACCCTGCACAGGGTAGCCAGTGCCGGCATCCGAAAAGGGATTCTTGACTTCATACTGGCGAAGGTGTCCGAAAAGCACCCCAATATCCGTATAGATACCCATGAAGACAATAAAACCATGCAGCATATCCTGATAAAAAACGGCTTTTCCCGCCGTGGTATCATCTATCTGGCTAACGGCAAGCCACGGCTGGCTTTTCAGCGTATAAATAATATTTGAAAGGATTCGAACAACCATGAAGTCCGCAGTAAAACTTCCCGACAAGCTTCCCGTAAGGATCATAGTTCTCCTTATAGGATTGTTTTTCATTGCATTCGGCGTTGCGCTTTCAGCCAAGTCTGAGCTGGGTGTTTCCCCGTCTTCCACTATTCCCTATGTTGTAAGTCAGGCAATGCCCGAGTCATTGCAGGGGCTGTTTTCAATGGGTAATCTGATAATAGCTCTTCACTGTATCTACATACTGGTTCAGATACTTATACTGAGGAAAGATTACAAACCCATACAGCTGTGTCAGCTGGCCCTGGCCATTGCATTCGGTAAATTCACCGACCTTACCCTGGGACTTATCAAGGACCTGGTGGTAACTGACTATTTCCTTAAGCTGGTGCTGTGTGTGCTTGCCTGCATTTTCATGGGTATCGGCCTCTTCCTGGAGGTAAAGGCCAACCTGTT
>JABUTA010000044.1:6636-12820 GCA_021443845.1 Parasporobacterium sp. | reverse complement strand
ATGCCTGCAGAAGGTGCCATCAGCGTAATATCCAACAAGATAAAAAAGCCTTTCGGAACCCTGAAAATAGCCTGGGACTTCTGTGAGATCATTATAGGTGTTGTTCTTTCCCTGATATTCTTCGGAGGTCTGGTGGGTGTACGTGAAGGTACCATCATTGCCGCATTCCTGGTGGGGCTGGTTGTTCAGTTCTGCAACAAGCACTTCGCTTTTGTAAACCGTCTTCTCAATGGCGAAGAAGAACCTACACTGGAGAGCGTTGCAGCACAGGATGCTCCTCTTGTTATTACTATTGAACGTGAATTCGGAACCGGCGGTCATGAAATAGGCGAAGCCATTGCCAAAAAACTCGGCATCGCCTTCTACGATCAGTCAATTATCGCAAAAACCGCCGATGCAGCAGGAATGGGCGTTGAGGAAATCCAGAAGCAGGAAGAAAAACTTCCTCTGGGACTGATTTACAGCCTGTACAATCAGAGCTACGCAGCCAGCCATAATATATCAAAACAGGATGCAATATTCGCCGCCCAGAGCAAGGTTCTTCGTGAGCTTGCCTCAAAAGAAAGCTGCGTTATCGTGGGACGTCTCGGAGCATATGTCCTTAAAGGCAGGCCCAATACATTCAATGTATTTATATCAGCAGATTCCAATTTCCGTGCTGAACAGATTTCTCAGAAATTTCACGTTTCCCGCAGGAAAGCGAAGGAACTGGTCCGCAGGGAAGATACGGCAAGAGCCAGCTACTGCCACCATTTCACAAATGCTCCCTGGGGTCTTGCCACCCATTACAATCTGGCTCTGGACAGCAGCATTTACGGGCTTGATTCATCAGTTGACCTCATAATGAATGCCCTTGAAATACATCAGGCAAACAAGCCCCGTCTTAAGGAAATGTATGCAGAACGTTATCCTGAACCGGCGGAACCCGGAAATGTACCTCACGAAACTGTTCAATAGTCTGATGATAATACAGTAAAAAAGGATCTGGCGAATTACACTGTCGTCAGATCCTTTTTGATTCATGGAATTATTATTTTGTGTCACTGCCGCTCCTGCAGCTGATCATAATACTCTTTTGTGAGAACTTCCACACTGTCAGGTGAGTATCCCAGTATCTCCGCCGCCTTGATAAGCTGTGTGTCCTCGTATCCGTATATCACACCGTCATCATATGCCTCCTCAGGAATCTCTACATAATAATCAGGCTCTATACCTGTATCCTGTATGCTGTTTCCTGCAGGACCATAATATCTTTCTGTGGTAAATTTGAGTCCCGAACCGTCCGGAAGCCTGTAAATAGCCTGTACAATGCCTTTGCCGAAGGATGTGGTACCGATTGTCTCAGCTTTCCCATAGTCCGTAAGGCACATGGTAAACAGTTCTGCTGCAGATGCGGTATTGCCGTTAATAAGTATTGCCATAGGTATATCAAGGCACGTTGCATCAGAATTCTCTGTCTTTATGCTGCCGGCTCTGTTCTCAATGGTAACTATCGGACCCTCAGGTACCACTCTGTCACACATTGCAACAACTGAATCGTAATCTCCTCCCGGGTTATCCCTGAGGTCTATGATCAGCTTCTGCATTCCCTCTTCCGCCAGTCTGTCCAGCGCTTCCTCAAATTGGGAAACAGTACTTACGTTGAATTCTGCTATCTGGATGTAGCCCAGTGTATCATCAAGCATCTCGCCTGCCGCTGAAGGTACCTTTATATAGCGGCGCTCCACAGTCATGGGGATTTCTGTGCCGCCACGGTCTACAACTATATCAACTGTAGTTCCCGGCTCTCCCCTGACCAGTGAAACCAGTTCATCCATGGTCTCGAAGTCTCTCCGTCCTGCAGCCTCAACTATCTGATCCATGATCTGTATGCCGGCTTCCTGGGCAGGAGTGTCATCATACACCTGGTAGATGATTATTTTTCCTGTTTCAGTGTCCTGGGTGATAAGAACGCCTATACCGGCATACTCACCATTAACATCTTCCATGAGTTCATTGAACTGCTCAGCAGTATAGTACTGCGCATATTTATCTCCGATATTTTCCATGAGACCCTTTGCCAGCGCATCGGTAATATCTTCCTCGCTCATTTTATCAATATCGATGTAATAGTTGGACAGATAGTCGAGAATAAGCTGTATTTTCTCTCCGGTATCCATTTTCACGGACATTGCCGTGCTCTTTACTGTTGCAAGATTGATAATCACAACGCATATAAGGGCACCTATCACCATCCCGATCAGGATACCTGTAAGCCCGCCTAAGCGTTTTCTTCTCATTTACTTTCCTCCGATTTTATTCTTTTCCTGAGTCTCAACATACTTCATATATCGAGATACCATAAGAGCAATCTTGAAGGTTACGGCATCATCAAATATCCTGAGATCCAGTCCGGTGATCTTCTGTATTTTGTCCAGACGGTAAACCAGAGTGTTTCGGTGAATATAAAGCTGTCTTGAAGTTTCAGACACATTTAACGAATTTTCAAAAAATTTATTAATGGTGACCAGTGTTTCCTCATCAAAGTCATCTATAGAAAATTCTCCGAGAATCTCTCTGAGATACATATTGCATAACGGTATGGGAAGCTGGTATATAAGCCTTCCGATTCCAAGATTGGCATAGGAATTGATATGACTGTCTCCGGAGAATATCCGGCTGACCTCCATGGTCATGCTGGCCTCTCTGTAGGACTTGGATACATCCTTAAGATCCTTTATGACCGTACCGTATGAGATATACGGATCATCTTTAATATCATTTTTAAGTACTTTATAAATGTTTCTGGCAACCGCCTCCAGGGCATTGGCGTCTTCTTTCTCGCCGACAGCCTTGATTACCACAATATCATTTTTGCTGAGGGGAGTGCACAGTGTATCTTTATCGTTGATGAACAGTGAACGTACTATCTCTATGGCATCATCCTGGTTTTTCTTCTGGAGCCTGATAATGTATACCACACGCTGCTGCTCTATCTCTATGTGAAGTCTCTTCGCTCTGTCAAAAATATCAAGAAGCATGAGGTTATCAAGCAGAAGTGATTTAAAGAAATTATCCTTATCGAATTTCTCCTTATATGCGGCAAGAATGATCTCAACCTGATATCTGGCCATCACGCCTACCAGACTGTCTGATTCCCCATTGCCTGAAACAACCAGTACATACACGTCCTGGCCTTCATCCCGGACTTTGAAATATGTATTATTCTTATCTTTGGTCTGTTCTATGGCGGTTACTGCAAATGCAGCTACCTGATCGGCATCAACATGAAAATTCTCATCTGTTCTGGCCGCAAATCTGCCGTCAAGGTCCAGAATCGCCATATTTTTGCCTGTTATATTCTTAATATCGTCCAGTGTCTTTTGTAATAATTGACTTGAAACCATCTTGATACCTCGGTTATTTTTCCACATTTGAACGTAATATTTTGTTAATATTTCACTATTCTACATTATATGTAAATAAAATAAAAGTGGAATTTTGGTATTTTTGTCTGTTTTTTTATTTTTTTATTGTTAATCTTCGGTAAAAATCACAATTTCAAAAAATCATTGACATTTAAAACGATTCGTAATATACTATTTTTCGCTGAAGGGATATCGCCAAATGGTAAGGCAACGGACTCTGACTCCGTCAGTTCAAGGTTCGAATCCTTGTATCCCTGTCAAAACCCAGTGAGAGATCACTGGGTTTTCTTTTTTCGGAATGATATTTATTTACAGGCCAACCCCAAAAAAGGGCAGCAGATTCTTTAAGAGTCTGCTGCCCTGATATGTTTTTATTCTGATTATATTTTCTCAGATATTATTCGTGTGCTGCATACCATGCGTCAAGATCCACCGCATATCTTTCCCATTCTTCTTTTGTCGGTCCGAAGTTCGGGTCATCAAAGCTCCACTTCTCATACGCAACCGGAATATTTAATTCCATTTCTGCTCTCAGACGATCCGGGGTGAAGGTTACATACTGTGTTGAATACAGATACTCATTTGATTCGGCAATAGCAAGCTGTTCGCCCTCTTCACCTGCAAATTCCTGCTGTCCGCTTTCTGATTCTCCTGATGACTCTCCTGCTGACTCACCTGTTGCCTCAACATCTGCTGATTCACCCTGAGCCTCTTCTCCATCTGATTCACCCTGAGTATTGCCGGCTAAAGTACCTGTTCCCAGATCCAGATAAAATGCGCCCATAACATCCGTGAACATGTGAAGATGCCAGATTTTCCACTCATCGCCTTCCTTTACAAAGTCCACACCATATGCTTCATAGATTGTGTTGCCGCTCTGACCGGTTTCAGCTATCACTCCCGGTGAATACCAGAAGCACTTGGCTGTCTGTCCGTCTTCCGCAACTTCTATGATGGACGTTGTTGTAACATGAAGAAGGAGCTGTCCTACTCCGCCATAAATATCAAGGATCTCCTCATCTGTCATTGTGCTGACATCTATACCATTGCTTTCGCAATAGCTTTTTGCAGATGACAGCCAGGATGTGTCATGGCTTGTGACATAAGCATCCCAGATTGCGTCATAGCCAACGAAAAATCCCTGGTTCTGTCCGAATGATGCCGTCGCTCTGTTTTCAGGTTCATTAACCCACAGCTGTTCCATTTCCTCTTTGTGTTCCCCATAGCAATGATACATTACGTGCCTGCTCATTACATTCTGGATAGCCTGCTGATCAAGTGCCTTCTGGGCCATTGCGTAGACCTGTTCGATTGTTACATCTTCTGCAGCGAATGCACTCGGACATACCGAGAATATCATTGCCCCTGCAATGCCTGCTGCCAGTAACTTTTTAATCATCTTCATTACCAATACCTCCTTTTCCGATCCCCTTCGGGATTTTAGTGTATGATTTTGCATACTTAATATACATGCACACTGACCCGATGAAATTGCCATATCACAAACATTCAGCCGTAAATAACAGAACATTTCGTTCTTAAAGCGTAAAATACTGCACACTATAGTGACTGCACTGCCGACGTTACCTGTCTTCGGCAATCTGTGTCCTATTCTCCTATATAAAGTACAGTATTGTTCGTTGTTGGGAAAATTGTGCATTGATATACTTTTGTTGATACAGTACTGCGAAGCGCGCCGCAGTACACAGGTGTCCTTTAACATACTGGGAGAATTGCAGAAAATTACAGTACAGTAATTCTCCGCCTGCACTTTTACCATGGGAGTTTCGGTCATTCCCATACCAGACCAAAGAAAGGAAGCACATTATGAAAAAACAATTATCTATGCTGCTGGCAGGCGCTATGATAATCGGCTCGATGAGCCTTCCGACATTTGCTGCAGAAGCTGAGACAGAGTATACACCTGCTGCTCACTTTGACAGCTATGATCAGGTTAATGAAGCCATTACCATTATCCCCGCCGATGAAACAACCGGACAGATCGAACTTGGTTACCTTGAAGGCATCACAACAATCCTCGAAGTTGACGGATTGAAGTTCAAAGATCTTAACAACAACGGCTCTCTTGATATTTATGAAGACTGGCGTCAGGATGTAGATGCACGTATTGCTGATCTTGCAGCTCAGATGACAACAGTAGAAAAAGCCGGACTTTTCTATCATGCAAATACCTGCGGCAACCCTTCAGGTGTTGACTTTGCCGACAGTAAATACATGTTCTCAACATCAGACACCCTTGTTGAACCCGCAGCAGAAACAGCAGATGCTGAAGGAAGCGGCAGTGATGAAGGTGAAGGTGAATCCGCATCCGGCGGTGGCGGCGGTGCTGCTTTCAATGACAGATCCATGTGGTATTACATAAATGTACTGAATATCACAACGCACCTTGACAATACAAACGGAACACCCGCTCAGCAGATCGTATATCACAACGCTATGCAGGCTCTCGGTGAGGAAAGCCGTCTCGGTATTCCGATTGTTATCTCAAATGACCGTCAGTACAACGCATGGGGCGGTATGATCGATACAGCTCACGATGCATTCGGTGCTGCAAATGATGTAGAACTTTCAACAAAGCTCTGGACACAGTACTCTCTGGAAAGCCGTGCGATCGGTATCCACATTGTTCTTCATCCGTACAGCCAGGAAATCGGTTCATGGAACGGTGAAGATCCGTACTATGCAGGTTCAATGGCTCAGGCAGAAGTTGCCGCTATCCAGGTTGAAGGCGGAACAGAAGCCTGCATCAAGCACTT
>JABUTA010000044.1:0-6628 GCA_021443845.1 Parasporobacterium sp. | reverse complement strand
GGCGGTGACTCTTCATTCCAGAATGCCCGTTCAGAAGCTCAGACAGTTGATAACTGGATGACAGCATGGAAGCTCGCTCTTGAATCAAATCCGAAGTGGCTCATGACCAACGGATACGGCACAGGCCTTTCAAATACAGTACACGTTGATTATGACGCAGAAACAATGTCATACCTTCGTGACACTCTTGGCTATGAAGGAATCATAGTTTCCGACTGGGGCGATCAGGGCGACAGCAACTCATCAGGTACAACTGTAGACGGTCTTGATCTTCTTACTCTTTCAATCCCTGAACGTTATGCATATGCTATCAATCTCGGCCTTGACCAGATAGGTTCTCCTGCCATTGACTACGATGGAGACGGACACAGCGGAACCGCTTCACGTGCTGCTATGAACGAAGCTCTTGAAACTGGTCTTGTATCTGAAGAACGTGCATATGAAACAGTTTACCGTGTACTTAAGGACAAATTCGAACTGGGACTTTTCGAAAATCCGTACTCAGATGTAAATTATGCACTTTCACTGGCAGCTTCTGACGAATATATCGCTGAGCCTTGGGATGTAGTTGACCTTGATACTCTTCAGGCAGCTCGTAATCCTGAAGTAGTTGCTCTTGAGCGTCAGCTCGAAGCTGAATCAGCAATCCTCTTCAAGAACGATGATAACCTTCTTCCTCTTGCAAAAGGAACAAAGGTTTATATCGATTCTACCGCATCTGCAATGACTCTCGAAGGCTACAAGGCAGTTCTTCCTGATTTTGCAGAACTGGTTGAAAATATGGAAGACGCAGACGTAGTAATCGCCGACTGCACACAGATCAATGATGCTGCAGAGCTTATCATCGAAGATGCTAAGGATCTGGGCAAGAAACTCGTTATCGTTGCTAACTGCATCGACCCGACCACATACCTTGTTGAAGAGGCAGATGCTCTTCTGGGACTTACATTCTCACGTACTGCTGACCATGGTACAGGTGCCGGCGGATTCATCACTACAACAGAACCTATCGTATTTGCACAGCTTATCTTCGGCGATGCTGAACCTTCAGGAATGGTAGTAAAAGAACTTGCCCGTTCTACCGAAGATGATGAAGCTCAGTGGAAAGACCTCGCAGGCGACCAGGGCGCTCCGCTCTACGTTCGTATGATGCTTCTCGGAACAATGAAGACAAGTGAATACAACACCGTTCCCGGCAACTGGGGTGATCCTTTATTCCAGTATCAGTACGGTATGAAGTACGGCGCTGAACCTGCATTCTCATATGAAGCACTTACTCTTCCGAAGGTAACAAAGATGGTTGAAACAGAATCTAACGGTTCTACAATGACCAGTGCAGAATCAGTTGTTGAATGCACAGCAGGTGTTCCGTTCACCGCTACATTCCTTATGTGGAATACAGGTGATGACGGCATCACAACAGTTCAGGCTTTCGTTGACGGCGAGCTGGCATCTGAAAAGATCATGGCCATTAACAGCGGTGACTGGAGAGTAGTTGAAATGCCGATCACTATCGATGTTCCCGGTGAACACACTATCACCATCGGTGATATGTCAGCTGTTATCAATATTGCTGCAGCTGAATAATCACAGGTAATCTGATAATTACAGATAAATCAACAGAACTTCCATGTTCCTTCAATGAAAAAAGGACTCCGCTCGGGCATATGCCTGAGCGGAGTCCTTGCATTAACCGGTCATCAGTCAATAACAACTGTTCTTGTCATATTTCCCTCAAGAGGAACCGGAATATATGCTGTCCTGGTGCATACGGTTAATTTCACCTGATGCTCGCCTTCAGAAAGTCCTCCTTCCTTCAATACCCGGACAACTCCCTTTGCGCCGTATTCCCATTTGATTTCAGAAACCGTTTCCATTTCCTTAATAGTGAACCAGTCTATCCTGTCAGGAGTGAACCTTATATCCTCTGCAGGAACTTTTTCACCGTCTGCTTCAACGGCAATATAATTTATCATAGAAAGAGGGATTCCTCTGTAATATGTGATATATGTTTCCATTTCGTAGCCGATTATCCTGCCGTCTTCTTCGACATTTCTGCAAGAGCCTTCGATAAATACATTGTTGTCAAACATTTTCTTCCCTCCTATTTCTCAATATCTCTGATAAGCTTCTGAACATATTTCTGGTGTGCAGCTACCTGCTCCAGTTCCGGGATCGGATGATCAGGAAGAACCCATCTGTTGCCTTCATATTCCGTGGACACATATCCATTATAATTATGGTCATGGAGATATCTGATAACCTCAGCATAATCCATTGAATACTCTACTCCTTCATCAGTCATTTCATAACATTTGAAATGGAAATGCCTGATCTTGTCAGCATAGGGATCCATAACCGACAGCGGACAGTTCTCGTAGCCATCGCAGTTAGATGCATAGAACATATCTTTTGCCGGATCCTTAATGTATTTTTCCATTTCGGGATCCCTGCCGCCGTTTGCCAGCTTGATGTGGAAGGTATCACGGCCTGATGCAAATACATCATTAACATACTTAACCAGGTCCGGATTGGTTCCGAATACCTTCATGCTGTATTCATCAACAACCCTAGGAGGTCTGCGGCAGAAACAGCTGGTATCCGGTACGATGCCTATGTACGGAGAGTCCAGACGCATCATCTCTGCCAGGTATTCTTCTGTCTTGGGTACACCGAATCCCAGACCGCCGTGTATCTCAATACTGAGGCACACATCATACTTTGCTGCAGTATCCAGAACCGGCTCCAGGATCCATGCAGGCACCATAGAAACAAGACGTATGTCCTTAAAGCCCAGACGGTTTGCCATGATGATTTCTTTTTTGATGAGCTCAACGCACTCACGTTTAGTAAGTTCTCTGTTTTTGAAAAGATTGGTGTTGAGGAAAATATCATCACAGGCCAGACCCGGGTGGTATTTCTCCATAAGAGCATCCCACTGTGCGTATGTTTCATCGGAAGGTGCAGGTGTGCCGTGAAGCATCTGGTCCGGAAGGATCTCGATTCCGTCAGCACCTAAATCTACCATAACATATTTTAGAATGTCATCCAGGGTCATCTGCCCCCTGAGATACTGATACTGTAAGCTGTATAAACTTACACTTGATTTGATTCCCATATTTAGTCCTCCTTAATTATGATTTTCTAATGTTTTCTGTCAATATGATCATCTGTCTAAACTGATAATAATATTTTCTTTATTCTGTTAACGTGCAGATGCACATAATCAGTCACCCTATGCCAGTTGTTTCTTAAATATTGTCCTGAAAATCAATCTTACAAATGGCCCTGCGAAAAATATCTGGAAAAAGAACGCCATCGGAAAGCACAATACGGCCTGTGTCAGCCACTGTATAAGCCAGTCTGCCGTAAATCCATTATGAAGAAACGTTGCTATCAGTGTAATAGCCGGTTCGATAAGGCAGACCGTAAAACACTGTATGGCAAGGGTCATGAATACAGGCGGATTTTTAACCGGATCGATGATCCTCCGGGCCAGCTTCATGGCAAGCCTGGTTACGATAAAATATATCAGGACAAATACTATCACGAATTCTATCCACATTTCTTTTATTGCCAGGCCGAAGCACACGTAACTGAGGCCACCCATTTTTAAGGATATGGCATAAACCGTCATCACATAAACCATAACGAATACCATCATTAATGTAAATATAAAACTCTGAAATTTAGTCTTGGGCATTTTAAGCTCTCCTTCAATAATACTTGTTCACCGTGCCGAAGCCCTGACAGAAAGGCTCTGCCGGCTACAGTTTCCTGTAAACCAAAAAACCGGCATTAAACACTGCAAAGGCCATCAGACATAAGCCCTCGCGATATTTAATGTCGGTTTCTGATACATATTCTCTTTACGAAGTCACTTTATCATATTTTTCAGAAAAATGTAAGTGATTTTTTATATGCCTTCGGGTCTTCAACAGTTGTGAACCAAAAAGCAGAATACACACTCCCGAATCAATCTCTGAGTACTGCGGCAGTTCAGTCAATACAGACGAAGTGAAACTGCCTGCCTCCAACCCATCTTTTTATTGTAATTTCAGCTGCTTTTAAATATAATAGTGTGGTATCAGGCAAATTGTGCCGTTTTTTATCAGATTACGAGGATTATATGGGAACAATCGATTTTACAGACAGTATCTATGATGCCCAGCAGGGCAGCCAGAGCTCCATCAAATTCATCTATGACAATACCATTCAGTTTTTCTGCAAAGAAGCCGGTGTATTGATGCGGGATGAAGCAGAGGCCGCCAGCTCCATAAAAGATGCTTATCTCTTTATATTCACTCACCTTGACACTCTGGAAGATACATCCAGATTCCTTCTCTGGGCAAATGAGGTCTGCAAAAACACATGCATTTCCAGGCTGAAAAAAGCAAAGGCTTTCAATGATTACATACCTGCCGAAGCAGCCAACCTGGGGGAGGTACTTCCGGCATCTGATTTTGATCCGATGATCAATATCCATGCTAGAATGCTCCCCGAACATATAAAGGTATGTCTGGATTCCATTCTGGATTCCCTTCCTGACAGCCAGCGAATATGTGCAGTATTATGGGGAGAAGGATATCCGGTACACAGTATTGCCAGAAAACTCAGTCTGAGCATTGTATCGGTAAACTACATCCTGGCATGTACTCTCGGAGGCATTACAAATGCAGTTTCAACCCTCAGTGATAACGGACTTCCCCTTCATTCAATGGAGCCTATACCGTTCTTCCTGTGGCTTCTCATGAGCTATTACCAGAACTGTGAGGCAGAAGAGCCGTCCAATGGTTCAGAGGCATCTTTCCTCAGCATCCTTCAGGTACTCCTTCCGGATGAAGCTCCTATGTTTATGGCAGATTTCAATGCCGCCCGGGAAAATGAAGGCCGGCCCGGGGCTGTTAATGAAGAAGACATTCTGTTTGCAGAGGACGAAATGAGATCCTCAGACTCCGGAGCAGCTGCACCCGGATATGATGCTCCGCTGTATTCCTCTGCCGGTCAGGATGGTGAAAGTGCTTCAGGTGAAGGCAAGGAAGATATAGATCCTGACAGTTATATTAAGGATTCTCCTCAGAGCGGTACTCCTGATGCAGATAAGGAAACTGATTCAGAAGTCTCTGTTTCTGTTCCTCCTATGGAGATATATACAGCCGACGGAAAAGGAGAGACCGGTTCCGAAGACGGAGAAGCTTCTCCGTCCGACGGTTCATCAGGCTCAGAGCCGGAAAAATCCCATGTTCAGGATTCTTTTCAGTCATCAGATGATCTGGAGCAGATTCTTGCAGGTATCAGAACCGGCGAGGATGCTCCTGAAGAACCGGAAAAAAAGAAAGGTCATGGGGGACTTATCATTGCCCTTATTATCATATTCCTTGTACTTGTGGCTGCTGCTCTGGGATATCTGCGTCACAGCAGTGTGGTTGCCGTTACCGTAAACGGATGGATCGGCAAGGACATTGTTCCGGTAGTCCATGTAGAAGCAATCGATAATCTTGATCATATATTTGAAGGCATATTCAAGGGAAGCAGCATTCAGGAAACCACTGAACCGGAAACAGAGGCCCCGACTACAGCAGCACCTGTTACCGAACCTGAAACAACTACCCCTGCTCCTACAGAACCCGAAACCACCACAGCAGCACCGGAGCCGGAAGGATATTATGTAAGGATATATCCGGAATGGGAAGGCAGCCTTAACATGCATGTTTCACCTGCACAGGAGGCAGAGGTTCCCGGTGAAGTACCTTACCTTGAAGAAGTTCTTGTCACGGATGAAAACGAAGGCTGGGGATATATCAATTATAACGGAATCGAAGGCTGGATCTGGCTGGGCAATACTCAGCCTGTGGAGTAATCCGGTATATTGTTTCATATCAGTATCCTTCAGATAAAGTAAACTTAAGGGGAGAGACCGATCTTATCGTTCTCTCCCCTTTAAATATCTCTCTTTGTATAAAATTCCTTTATATTCTAATCGGTTGCCTTCGGAAGGCTCCATTTAAATATTGCTGCCAGTACCCTCAGTATGAATACCACTGCCGTACCTATGATGATCGCATGGAATTCTCCCAGAAATTTCCATACCAGTATGCATATAATCCCTCCTATAATGGATGCAGAAGCATAGAAATGTTTTACAAATACATAAGGCATTCTCTGGGCCATCATATCTCTTAAAATGCCCCCGCCCACTCCGGTAACCACTCCGGTAAACAGCTGAAGGAAGCCTGAGGTATCGGTCACTCCTTTAGCTGCCGAAATACCCACAACAGTGAAGACCCCCAGCCCCAAAGCATCCAGACCCATCATCAGAGGTTCAAACAGCTGCCTTTTGTGAAGCCATCTGCGCACCGGAGCTATGAATACGATTATCGATACCACTGCAGCTACAATGGCATATACCGGTTTTCTGAATGTAGCAGGAGGAGTTATGCCCAGTATCACGTCACGGATCACCCCTCCGCCGACCGCAGTGGTTATACCTAATATGATGACCCCCAGAATATCCATCTTCTTTTCCACAGCAACTATTGCTCCGGATGCTGCAAACGCTATGGTTCCAAGTATTTCTATTATAAAAATTACTTCCTGAGTTCCTATTTTCATGACAATCTGACGTGTT
>JABUTA010000449.1 GCA_021443845.1 Parasporobacterium sp. | reverse complement strand
GACGAAGCCGATTATGTAATAGCTATCGGTCACTGCGGTACCGAGCCAAGGATAGATTACTATAAGAGCTCTGATATTATAGCCAACACCACAGGTCTTACCGCCTTTATAGACGGACATTCCCACTATGTTATGCCCGGGGATACTGTAGAGGATAAGGAAGGCAGGCCTGTAGTCCTGACCCAGACCGGCTGCTATCTTAAGAATATCGGTCTCATGCACATTTCTGACGGCAGGGTCACCACTGAGCTCATCAGCGAATACGAAACTGAGGACGATACTGTACGCGAAAGGATGAATCAGCTTGATACTACAGTTGAGGATCAATTAGGCAGGACTGTGGCTGTCCTTGATAATAAGCAGTATATAATGAGTCCAGAGGATCCCAATGTCCGTATAGTCAGAAATCACAATACCAATTCCTCAGACCTTTGCGCCGATGCGATCTACTGGTATTTCAATGAGTATATGGATATGGACTGTGATGCGGCCATAGTAAATTCCGGCGGCATCAGAAGCGATGTAGAGGCCGGAAGCTTCTCCTATTTATCTGCCAAGCAGCTCCATCCCTTCGGCAACGTTCTCTGCATGGTTGAAATAGACGGTCAGACCCTTCTGGACGTTCTCGAGTTCGGAGCCAATAAGACACCGGGAGAATCCGGCAGATTCATGAAGGCCGCAGGTCTGGTTTATACTATAGACACGAATATCGAATCCACTGCAGCATATGATGCCGAAGACAGCTTTGTAGCGCCTCCTACCGGCGAATACCGAGTTAAGGATGTTAAGATATATAACCGTGAAACGGGCAGCTACGAGCCGCTCGAGGCCGACAGAAAATATAAGGTCGGCGGTCAGAACTATATACTCCGCAACGGCGGAAGCGGTATGTCCATGCTGCTTGATTCCGAAGTCGTGACAGACTATGTAACTGAGGATTATCTGGCTCTTGCTGCATATGCACAGGCCTTCAGGCAGGGAGAGGACGGTATGCCTCATATCAATAATGCCAATGCACCGGCTGCAGACTACAGCGGATATATCTATGATTACGAGGATCCTTACGGATCTGACAGGATCATAATAAAAACCGAGTAATGTTTTTAGGTTTGTCTTCAGCTGTCAAACTGAAATCTGCGAATTTTTCCAAATAATATACAAAAAATT
>JABUTA010000448.1 GCA_021443845.1 Parasporobacterium sp. | reverse complement strand
GCTGCCCGTGCATGGCATATGTGGTGCTTCCCTGTGTCAGTGCACCAATGCCTCCGTTACTATCATATGTCCATGACAGCGAACTCCCCACCAGTGCATCAAACATGACAGGGGCATCATTATTTTCCTGAATAATCTGTGTAACATAGCCAAGTGGTATTGCAGTTGCGAATCCTTTCCCTGTTGCGGGATTATTGGTTCCATTTATGTCGTTGTTTGACGCCCCCCCCGTATGAACGCCAACCAGAACCCACTGATGGTTCACTGCATCCCAGGCGAAAACTGGTGAACCACTGTCCCCTGCCGTTGGTCGACTGACCATAGTGTCATCAAAAGCGTTAACATTTTTTATGGTATGCCCGAGAAGCTCATAAACCGTACCATAACCACTTAATCCTATCGATGTTACTGCACTGACGGAAGGTAATATCCCACCGGTCAGGTATGCATATGCTCCATTTATACTGGTATAACTTTCCTTAGATGTATCTACGGGAATCTGCGTATACTGGGTGCCAGCCCCTACCCGGTAAAATACCGGAAATCGTGATGAGTCAGCGATCTCTCTATATGATGCAGTGGTAATTGTGGCCGGAGTGACCTCCGTAACAAGTTTATTTAACCGGGGAAGCGCAAAATCTCTGGAATCTGCTCCGGAAGGATGATCATTACGGCTGACCGACTTATATCCATTATCTCCATCTCCAAACCGGAGACTATTAAAATTCCAGTCGGAGTTATGCCTCACACTGGCAACATATTGCGGATCGATTAACGTTGATGCACCGTCCGCAATATTAACGGCACTGAAATCAGGCATAGCTGCCTTATCCAGCGTACCGACAAGCTCTCCCCGTTTATTATAAATGGCAATGTCTGTGGCCCCCGGACGGAACGCGCCTTTATTTTCAGCAAAATCACGAAATATCTGATAATCAATTTCTGCACTTACTATGGAGGCACCTGCCGGACCGGAAAGCAGCAGTGGCGATAATAACAGTGCAGCGGCTTTCAGATGTTTTTTCCCGGTAACCCGGCAGGTGCATTTCCTGGCAAACTCAGATACGGCAATAAAGCCCCCGGCCACAACGCTGTAGCGAAGAGAATAAATTCTGTTCATTTTTAATTAATCCTGAAAAAATAAAATCAGTACCACTCAGGCATAACG
>JABUTA010000447.1 GCA_021443845.1 Parasporobacterium sp. | reverse complement strand
TTTTTTTCATCTTGCCTAATTAGTATCATTCTGGCAACGATAGGCGGTTCTGTTCTGGATATTCTGAGTAATCAGTTCTATAATATGGGTTGGTATGATTTACCAAGTGAATGGGACTCGCCTATTAACATAGCTAATATCTACTATGCGGTGATATACATCCTGCCTATTATTGGAATATATATCCTCTTTGTCACAATCTATCAGAGATACCGGACAGATCAGGATGATGAATATGATTATAATAGTTATATGATTCAGGGGGGACGAATGTGAGTTTATTGCTATCCGTAAACTTACGGGTAGTTTATGGGCAGTAATATTACTAATATTGCAGCCGGTAATAGTGGCACGAGGAACGGAATTCCGCGTTCATCCCATTCTGCTCTAATTTTTGGTATCATTATGAGCATCAGCAAAATACAATACGTAAACAGCAGTAGCCAGAACATTCCGGGATAGCCTAATGCAATCGGTTTCATTAATGACACCAGAATTATTGCAATTGCATCTGCACCCCCAAGATTATGAGGGAACCTGATTGATATCATGTATATTATTACACACAGAACGAAGGTGATGTATAGTGTCTGTGATGGCCAAATCTCCGACCAATTACACAGCATTGGAATACCTCCGATGAGGATAAGGGGAACCCATGTACTATGTGATACCTGCCTATAGCGGTAATCTAGATAAGCAGCACATCCCAAAGTGATTATCAGGGCAGTATATGCAATAATACTAAAAATACACACATACAATAGTAAACAAGAAGGAGATTAATATAATATGGTTATGAGTCCAAACAAGGCAAACATTCTTGCAAAACTGCAGAGTAGGAACTCAAATACGGCGCAGATTTTAGCGCACCAGCTGAGTAGAAAATCAACCGCACCAATCCTGAATCTGAATCAAGACCCCGCCTTGCGGATTAGGAACCACAACAATCCAATCCTGCAGAATAGGAATCAAAACAACCCAATTCTGCCAAGTAGGAACCACAATAACCCATTCTTGCCGAGTAGGAGTCAAGACCATGCCTTGCAAGTTAAGCCTCTTCAAAAACCAATTCTGCCGAGTCGGAAATCAACCGTGCCAATCCTGAATCTGAGCCAAGACCCGACCTCGCAGATTCCTGCACCCGCTCCTGTAAAGTTAGGGGGTAGTTCT
>JABUTA010000446.1 GCA_021443845.1 Parasporobacterium sp. | reverse complement strand
ATGCCGTTTCAGGAATTACTTCAACAACACCGTTCTCATCAGATGTCACTGTGTGCTTTTCTCCTGTTGTAAGAGATTCGATCTCAAAGGGAATGCCGGCCAAAGGTGATCCCTTCTCGTCCACCTTCACAAACTTAAGATTTGCACGGATTGGTTTCTCTTTGTGGGTTACGCCTTCGTCACCGACATTTCCTGCAATAATACCTGATTTAGTATTAGTGGTATGGCAGTACATCTCGGCAGCCGTTCCCGCAGAGTTCATGCGGATGCTGAAAACGTAAACTGTAGGATCAAGCTCGTAGCCTTCGGGGGCTTTGGTTTCCTGAACAGTGAGCGTTCCAAGGGGGAGTCCGTATATATTACCAGTGTAAGGGTCTGTTCCAACAACCGGAAGCGCTGATCCACTTATCTTATATTTTTCTGAAAAATACACCATTCCTTTATTGTTTGTCTTAAGGACCCAAGGATCTTTATAGAAAGGCTCTTTTCCATTAATATCTTCCACTTTCGTCACACCATCTAAATCATAGTAAATAAAGGTATACTCCGCGCCTTCAAGTTTTTCAGAAGCATCACCTGTTTCTGCATTTATTTTACTTACGGCAACATTTATCGGATCATTGTAAGGCACATCGTTACTATTTATTACAACTGGATTATTTGCCGTATGCCCTGTTGTGACCTCAACTTTGTAAACCTGCGTGTCAATCTTAAATCCTTTAGGTGCAGTTCCCTCTTTAACATAGTACGTTCCTGCCTGAAGTTTGACGGTAGCCGTATCTCCATTTGCATCTGTTTTAAGAGAAGTCACCATGTCAGCCGATGTACATGATGCATTCTTATATACGCCATACCAGGCTCCTGAAAGATCATAGTGGCTGTTTCCTTTTGATACTGCGGTGCATGTACTCTGTTTGTGGATCTTCAGATACCCTTCTGTTACTACCGGCTCAAAGCTTCCATATGCAACATCCTGGTAGGTACTTCCTGACTGCGTATAAAATGATGCCAGGTGCAGATTTCCTTTTACAGGATCTTTTCCCTGAACGTTATTTAAGAAGTTCATTACAAGTGCCTGACCATCTCCATTTACAGCTGAATCCCCTGTTCTCCAGGGATTTGCAAGACCATAGCTGTTTCCCATGTTGATCATCCATACATATGAGAGTGCAAAGTG
>JABUTA010000445.1 GCA_021443845.1 Parasporobacterium sp. | reverse complement strand
GAAGAATGAAAAAAGCATTAGCAGCATTATTGGCACTCGGTCTGGTATTCGGACTTGCAGGCTGCGGCGGAAACCAGCAGGCAGCTGCAACATCAGCAAAATCAGAGACAAAGACAGAGTCAAAGGCAGAGACAAAGGAAGAATCAGCAGCACCTGCAGCAGAGGCATCGGGAATCAAGTTAGGTATCTGTCTTCCCACACGTGATCAGTACTGGACAACATTCGAGCTCGGATGTGTTGCAGCAGCTGACGCAGCAGGAATCGAGAACCAGGTTGTTGAGTGTAAAGAGGATATCTCAACTCAGATCTCACAGATCGAGACATTCAAGAACAACGGATTTGATGCAGTTATCGTAGGTCTTTCATCAAATGACTCATATCAGGAAGCTATCACAGCAGCCGGCGATATGAAGGTTATCTTCTTCAACCGTATGGTTACAGATACAAAGTGTCTTGATGGAAAACAGACTATTTACGTAGGTATGGCTGAGTACGATGCAGGTTATGCACAGGGCTCATGGCTTGCTGAGTATTTCAAGGATTCAGGAAAGAAAGACCTTAAGGGAATGATGTTCATGGGAATCCTCGGACAGCAGTCAGTTACAGACCGTACACAGGGTGCTAAGGATGCTCTTGCAGATGCAGGCTACAATGTAGAGTGGGTATTCGAAGACACAGCTGAGTGGGACAGAGCAAAGGCTATGGACAAGTTCACACAGTTTGCTAACTCAGGCGCAGAGTTTGACCTTGTTGTTTCAAACAATGACGAGATGGCACTCGGTGTTATCGAAGGATGTACAGCTTCCAAGATCGATATCACATTCCCTATCGTTGGTATCGATGCTACAGAAGTAGGATGCAACGCAGTTAAGGACGGCACACTCGGAATGACAGTTAACCAGAACCCTGTATATCAGGCTGAGGTTTGTATCGAGTGTCTCCAGGATCTTATGGCAGGAAAGACTCCTGCAGTTTGTGATGATCAGTTCGTAGTTGCTACAGAAGCTCAGGCTGTTACAGTTGACAACGTAGCAGATGTACTTGCTAACTTCTGATTCTGAAAATACTATAAGAAATGCAGTTTTTGTTTTCACCGCCTTGCCTGGCAAGGCGGTGAATTAAAATGAAAAAGAAGCATGGAGAATGCTTCGGATAGGGGTGGAAATTTGAGTGAATATATCTTG
>JABUTA010000444.1:9500-10684 GCA_021443845.1 Parasporobacterium sp. | reverse complement strand
TACGATGATTCTGTTGATACTACAAATAAATCAGTAGTAGTCGATTGGTATTATAAGAAAGCTAATTCGCAGGGTAAAACGATACTGCACTACTGTAAGTTTGTTAATGACGTAGTACTGTTTGCTACGGAAAACGAGCAGCAACCTAAGTATGATGATTATGGTAATGTTATTGCTCTTCCGATGTCTGAGACAGGATTTTATGATCATGGCAAGTATCCTTTTGTATTCGATGTACTTTTTCCGGTTGAGGGTACTCCTTGCGGATTCGGATATATCGATATAGGCAAAAGTTCCCAGGAATATATCGACAGAGGTAATGCTGCGATCATGCAGAACATGCTCTCTAACACTCGTCCTCGTCACTTTATAAGGGCAGATGGAGCTGTCAACGAAGAAGCGTATGCAGATATGTCGAAAGACTTTGTACATGTTGATGGAAATCTGGGACAGGATTCTATACTTCCGATCAATGGTAAAGCATTGCCGGAGATATATGTTACGGTCTTTAGGGATAAGATCGATGAACTGAAGGAAACGACAGGTAACCGTGATATCTCCACAGGTGGTACTACGTCTGGAGTAACAGCTGCATCAGCTATAGCAGCAATGCAGGAAGCATCATCAAAGCTTTCACGAGATAGCAATAAGGCTTCATTCCGGTCGTTTAGAGAGATCGTGATCCTTTGCATAGAACTTATCAGGCAGTTTTATGATCTTCCAAGATCATTCCGAATAATGGGTGTAAACGGAGCAATGAGGTTCGTTAATTACAGTAATGCAGGACTTGCTCCACAGATACAGGGTACTGATTTTGGCATCAACATGGGTATGAGAGTACCACTGGTTGATGTAGAGGTTACAGCTCAAAAGCAGTCACCGTATACCAAGATGTCGCAAAACGAACTTGCACTGCAGTTTTACCAGGCAGGATTCTTCAATCCGATGATGGCAGATCAGGCACTTCTCTGCTTGGATATGATGGATTTCCCTAAACGTCAGGAGATCATGCAGAAGATAGCAGAGGGTGGCGGAATGCTCAGACAGATGTTACTACTTGCTCAGATGGTTGACCAGGCTCATGGTACAACAGAGGTCACAGATAATCTGTCAAGGCAGTATGGTCTACGTCCTCCGGGAGACGTACAGCCAAATGCTTCGGTAGAGGACGGCACCAAGGAATC
>JABUTA010000444.1:3235-4375 GCA_021443845.1 Parasporobacterium sp. | reverse complement strand
AGATAACAGGATCGCTGAAGTTAGGACAGTATATGTTGGATCTTTCGGACGGTATCGCATTTAAATGGGTAGGTGATTGATATGGCGGACAGTTACAGAGAATTAATAAGCAGCAGTTATGATGGCAGGCAGATAAGATTAAGATGCGAACAGTATCGTGATGTTGGCAACAACAGATCAAGGGTACACTGGACATTATACTCAGAGGGTGGAAATGTCAACAGTTATACGATCGCTCCAACAACGATCATCATAAACGGACAGCAGGTATACTATAAAGCTTTAACAAGACATACAGAATACGCATTTCCCGCCACACAGGGTTCTGTTTCAGGAGATATATATGTAGCACATAATGCTGATGGATCTAAGCAGATAGATATATCTCTTTCTACAGCCGTATATGATTGGAATCCTGTTACATATCAAAGGCAATGGTTATTTATTCCAAATGAGAGATATGCAGTTATTACAAGTGCTTCAGACTTCACAGATATGCAGCATCCTACTATCAAATACTCAAATCCTCTTGGAGCAAATGCAACATCACTCCAGATATGCATATCGTTTGATAGTGGTGCAACAGCAGCGGTTGGTTGGTATGATGTAAACAAGACAGGCACATCATATACATTTAACTTTACAGACGAAGAACGTGCTGCAATAAGAAGAAAGATCAACACAGGCAATACAAAAAAGGCAATGATTATACTTGCTACTACTATAGGAAGCACACCATATGCCGTATCGCAAGAGGTCAATGTGACCATAGAATACAATGAGCAGACTGCTCCGGAAATATCTGCGGTATTTACTGCTGTTAACGGCAGTCTTCCTGCGGTATTCAGCGGTGTTTTTATCAAAGGTAAATCAAAACTGAAAACCGAGATAACTGCCTTGCCAAAGTTTGATGCTACAATCATCAAATATGCATCAAGAACAAGCGGACTAGAATGCGTAGGAACAAATCCTGTAATGACCACAGCTGATTATCTGCCAACAGCAGGCAGTGAGATACCTGTAGCAGTTACATGTCTGGATTCAAGGCAGTTCTCAAATGCGGTAACTCCGGAGCCTACCATAAAGGTATATGAATATAACGATCCTGTTGTATCACATATACAAGGCAAAGACGCTATT
>JABUTA010000444.1:0-1173 GCA_021443845.1 Parasporobacterium sp. | reverse complement strand
TACAACAGATTAAGACAGGCTGCAGAAGATGCTGCAATGAACACGAGCATGTCAGAGGATGAGAAGAAGCAGAAGAGGATAGAGTACACAAAGAGATATAACGAGATCAGAAAACAGTATGAAGACATGGTAAAAACGTCCGGAACCAAGAAGTACGGACAGGATGCCCAGGCAGATTATCAGCAAAAGTCGGAGCTGTCACAGAAGATCAAGGATCTTAGGGATGAGATCGGAGCAGATAAATATCAGATAGGAGAGCAATATTTTAAAGATATGCTTGATGATCTGTACAATATGAGAACAGGTTATAAGGCATCTGCAGATGCATCATATCAGATGTCTAAATACGATACCGAACTTGATTTCAACAAGGCTGCTACTGAGTATGGAAATGAATCGACAAGTCTTATGGATGCTCAGAGCGTAGCTACGAGACAGGATATATATAAGCAGAATCAGAACAGGATAGACGAACTTAGCAGACAGATCGCAACAGAACGTCTTAAGAATCTTGCCGGATCAAATCCGTTTACATATGGTGCAAAGCTGATCACTAATACAGAGGGCGGAACCATAGATGCCCTTGAAAGAGAAAAGTCAAATCTTCAGCAGGAGCAGAACAGATACAACAGATTGCAGAAGGTAAAAGACGATACAGTAACGTATCAGAATGCTTCTGACTTCAACCAGTATGCATATCAGAGGAACAGAGTTAATCCTACAGCTTATGAATTAAACCAGACAGACCTTTCCAAGTACAGACAGGATACAAGTATTGACTGGTCTAATTACGATTATGACGAGAATACCGGCAGATATGTAAACAGATTCACAGGTGATGTGATCGATCCAATACAGAGTGAGATACCGGATAAGCTTGTATTGTATCTGTCGGCTACAGACAATATAAAACAGCAGGCTCGTGATCGTCTTACTTATTCAACAGGCAACGGAAACACATACGATTACCTTCTTGCTTCCGGAGATGCTAATAACTGGAATCTCCTTACGCAGGGTGAAATTGATACATACTACTATCTTTACAACAAGCAGGGCAAGACTGCTGCAGAAAAGTATCTTGATGACATGTCAAGTGTACTTGGAAAACGTAGTACAGATGCCATGACCGAAGGAATAAAAGATGCAGATAACGGAAGTCTTGCGTTAAAGAAT
>JABUTA010000443.1 GCA_021443845.1 Parasporobacterium sp. | reverse complement strand
CTGCATGGCTCACCGGTGCAATATCCGGTGATAACTGTGGACATATCCCCGGCTTCAAGGATTGATTTTTTGAAATTTTCATGTACAGCTGTTTCTTCTGCGATACAGAAGGCGGATCCCATTTCAATGCCATCTGCTCCAAGCATTATAGCCGCTGCCATGCCTCTTCCGTCTGCTATTCCACCCCCTGCGACAAGAGGTACGGTGAGAACATCTGCAGCCTGAGGCACCAATACCATTGTAGACTCATCTGTAACATGGCCGCCGCCTTCCCAGCCTTTAACTATTATGACGTCAGCCCCGGCCTTTTCTGCCATTATTGCATCTGAAATAAAGCTGGCCTTAAATACGATCTTTATTCCTGCTTCATGCCAGATCTTAAAGTACTTATCAGCAAGCACCGGATCCAGATTTGCAAGAATATCCACATAAAGGACAGGGGGTTTTTCCTCAAGGAATATCGGGTTATTTCTTTCAAGCAGCGCAGGAATCATGAAAACATTTGCAGCAAACGGTTTTTCTGTCAGTTCTCTTGTCTTTACTATCTGCTCCCTGATTATCTCAGGTGTTGCAAATCCAACACCTAATACTCCAAGTCCTCCCGCATTGGACACTGCGGCTGCCAGCGGTGCTGTTGCAACCCATGCCATAGCACCCTGTATAACCGGGTATTTTATATTTAATGCTTCACATACTTTGTTTGCCATCTTTTCTCTCCTTTACTTTTCGGGCTGGAATGGATACTCAGCCAGCGGAACATCTTCATACCAGATCTTATATGATCCATTTTCGAGCTTATAATTGATATACTTAAGCCAGTTAGCATCGTCTCTGTCCGGATAGTCTTCCCTTACAAACCATCCTCTAGACTCCTGCCTGAGTATAGCTGTACGGAAGTGCATCTCGGCACAGTCAACAAAGCTTCTTGCCTCATTGGCAATTGCCAGGTAATGGAAGTCCTTTGCCACCAGCTTATCCAGCTTTTCCTTTTCCTTAAGGATAAGATCAAGGCCTTCTTCCAGCCTTCTCTTTTCCATATAAAGTGTGTACTTGATCTGGGTCATGACTTTACGCACACCTGATATTACTTCATTAGGTTCTATTCCTTCTGTTCTGTTAAGGGGAGCAAATACTGTATCAAGAAGTGCCTCTGCCTGTGCCATATCCAGTTCTGCCGCATCTGCT
>JABUTA010000442.1 GCA_021443845.1 Parasporobacterium sp. | reverse complement strand
AAATATCCAATGTATTTCTCAAGCAATTTACACGGTCTGTAAGACAATTTCGCCTTTCTCAGGTTAGGGATTCCCATATCCTCTTCCCTGTTGATATACTTCGCCCAGGAAGCCACATGCTTGCAGAATTCATTGTTGATTGCCTGATATAATCCCCGGAACTCAACATTTGCCTTTTCAACATGCTCGGTAACCATTTTTGTTCCAAGCTTTCCGCCCACGGCTATTGCCTCTATTCTTCCGTCTATCAGAATTGCACCTGCGCTGTAGCCTACTGCTTCCAGATTTCTGAATACATCGTCCATGGCCTGCTCTTCCATCTTAAGAAGTTCCATTTCATGATCCGGAACATCTTTTCTCCTGTTGAAAGCCGCAATGAATTCCATGGCCTCATCCGCCATGTCTGATGTCATCTCAACATATTCGTATTCGTATGTTTTCTTAAAGTAGTTCAGATGGTTCTTCTTCTTGTGAAAATCTCTTCCCGAAAGATCTATGAGATCCTGTGTCAGGTATATGTAGTCATAGTTCGGTCTGTCATCAGCCCATTTCATCTCGGGCACCGCATCCTTGATTATCTCCATGATGTGGAACGGCACAAGCCTCAGACTGAAGGGATGTCCTTTGCTCTCAAAGAAATCCTTCGCTTCGAGAATGGTTTTGCGAAGCGAGTCCCTGTTGTATTCTCCCGTGTTTGTAAGCGGCGGGAACATGAACGGAAGTTCTATCCCTTCTTCCAGTTCCAGATGGCTGATTCCGCTTATGCACATGTAGTCGCCTATCATATCCCAGCTGAACTGGTTGATTTCCCTCCACATGTACTGCGCGCTGAATGAAAGACCTGATGTTTTGTACTCGTATCCGTTAAGGTACTCTTCCAGCTGATCCCTGTTTGCTATTGATATTCTATTATTAAACAGATACATAACCGGACACCCTTATTTAACTATCTTTGAAATTTCTTTGAAGCCTTCTGCCTTCGAGTCTTTAACCAGCTCATAAAGAATGGATTCGTAAGTCGTCATAACGGCGCCTGCCTTTTCCATTCTTTCCGTTGCCCAGAGATAGTCGTTCTGACTTCTCGATGAACAGCAGTCTGCTGCAACGTAAACATTGTAGCCCTCAACGAGAAGCTGTTCCACCGTCTGCTGCACGCAGATGTGCGATTCGATTCCGCACACGATAA
>JABUTA010000441.1 GCA_021443845.1 Parasporobacterium sp. | reverse complement strand
TTTCCCTCGCGGCAGCTGACGATAAAATCAAGCCATTCACTGTTGTAGGAATCGAATTTCAATAATCGACACTCATTGATCGCCCTGTCATCAAGCTCGTATATTGAAACAACAGCGTCGTCTCCCTGGGCCTTGAAGCGTTCGCTCCATTTTACGGCCTGCGATTCAATATTTGTTGTATAGAAGCCCTGACCAAAATCCAGTTTTTTTCTTGACTTTGCTATTTCGGGATGTTTTACCTCAACATTTGATCCGTGATAAAGAAGCATCAGAGCACTCCCTTCTTTCTCATCAGTCTGATAATGTCCTCTACAACATACTCCTTACTCTGCGAATGCAGAGCTTCGTAACAGGGGACAATATATGTATCCAGGATGTCCGACTTTTCCTTCAGGAGGCCGTATATCTCCTGCGGCGGTCTGTTAAGTTCTATTGCTATATTCTCTATGCAGAAAACAGAGAATTCCATTTCTTTTTTTGTCATCACCTGATCTGCCGCCTCCTGATTGATCATTGTACGTTCATCTTAACATATTTTAATGCAATTGCGTATATATTCTTCCGTCTCAACGCAGGAATTGTCTGGGTCAGATATGGTATGTATGATTCCCGCCAGGGGCAGGCAGGTTTTGGGGGGATGTTGGGGGAGGCGAACCTGCTTGTGAGTGCAAAAAGGCTTCTCAAAAATGAGAAGCCAGAGTTCTTAATATTATGTGCAACTGGTTAACGGCAGCCCTCTGGATAAAACATTCCTCTGGCAGCCCTTCCCCTCAGGACATAAAATCAGGGACAGCATCTCTGGCTGTCCCATATCTTTTCACATTTATTTTTTGAGTATTATAGGTTAGATTCTGCCAGAATATCTTCTACAAGGTATCCAACACTCCTGCAATGCATATCTGATATTCCCTTAGAGATCAAGCCATATGTTTTTGAGCTATAAAAAACCTTCATGGCATCATCGTAGGATATTTGTGCCTGTTTAGCTATTTCTTCGATTATTTCAGCGTACTTCATCTGCAAAATTATGGGCTCGGCATTCATACTTTTATACTCTCCCTGAAAACGAGGTATTTATCTATGACCTTCTGACTTTTTATGCATAGCTGCATATTAGGCTGTTCAAACCGCAATCTCCCTAAAGCAGCTCTTTTTGAGATCATTTTCTTTATATACAGCTCACAGGT
>JABUTA010000440.1 GCA_021443845.1 Parasporobacterium sp. | reverse complement strand
CCGTCACCTTTGAATCATATTCCGCCAGCCTTGAATTATAACGGCTCATCATATTCGCTTACAGATGCAGGTATCATCAGACTGAACAGACAATATCGATACATAAAAGTACATGTTCAGGATATTTCATATATCAGTGATATTACATTAATAACAGGTAAATATTATGATCAGGAAAAATGACAGAATCAGACTGAAGATTTCGGATATGGGCATTAACGGTGAAGGCATCGGTAAGTTTTATGATCCGGATGAGGGGCATAACGGGAGTGGCTTCACGTTCTTTGTGAAGAATGCGGTTATAGGTGATGAGGTGCTGGCTGTAGTTACCGGCCTTAAGAAGGGCTACGGCTATGCCAAGGTGCTGGAGATTATAGAGGCTTCTCCTGACAGGGTTAAGCCTGCCTGCCCTCTGGCTGAACGCTGCGGCGGCTGTCAGATCATGCAGCTGTCCTATGATGCCCAGCTTAAATTCAAGGAAAATAAAGTCAGAAATGATCTTGAACGACTGGGGGGACAGCATTGCGATAACTTCCTTCCCATAAAAGGGATGAAAGGTGATATGCCTCTTCATTTCAGGAATAAGATGCAGTTCCCTGTGGGATGGGATAAGGAAGGCCATGTAGTGACCGGTTTTTATGCAGGAAGAACTCATTACATTATAGGTACTGCTGACTGCCCGGTATCCCCGGAAATCAATAATATTATCCTGGAAGCGGTCAGGTGCTTTGCGGAAAAGTTCAGGCTTTCTTCATACAATGAAGAAACGGGAACAGGACTTATCAGGCATGTTCTTATCAGAAATGCATTTCATACAGGACAGATAATGGTCTGTCTGGTAATAAACGGTGACGAGCTTGAGCACAGTAATCATCTGGTACGGGATCTTACGGCACTTAAGCTGGAGGAACCCTGGAGGATTGCCAGCATATGCCTCAATATTAACAAAGAACAGACCAATGTGATCCTGGGTGAAAAGGTGGAATGCATCTATGGCAATCCCTACATTGAAGAAATGATAGTCAGCAGCCTGGAAGGGATGAAGCCCCTGACTTTCCGTGTAAATCCTCTGTCATTTTTCCAGACCAATCCTTATCAGACATCGGTGCTCTATGATGAAGCTCTTAAAATGGCGGGGCTTACCGGGAGTGAAACCGTGTGGGATCTGTACTGCGGAGCGGGAACCA
>JABUTA010000043.1 GCA_021443845.1 Parasporobacterium sp. | reverse complement strand
GAAACAGCGATTCCGCGCTTCTCATATGCAGCTGCACCGGAAGGTGTAAAGCCGTTCATGTAAGGCATAAGTGCTGAAACAGGGAGATTGTTTCCTTCCTGTGCATTGACCTTAGCCTGAATGTTGTTTACGAAATCAACAAGCTCTTTTCTTCCGTTCTCGGAATGAGCAAATTTAACGCCGTCGTTTACGTCCGCGTTCTTCCAGCTCTCAGGGATCTCAACCTTAACTGCCTGGTCTGCGCCTGCATCGATGGCTGCCCAGTTCTTGGCAACAACGTCATCGCCCTTACGTCCGTAAGTAGCCTTTGCTGCAGCCTTCATAAGCTCGATAGCCTTCTCCTGCGGAATGATGTTTGCAAGCTTGAAGAATGCTGACTGAAGGATGGTATTGATCCTTGTCGGTCCCATTCCCACTTCGATACCGATCTTTACGCCGTCGATGGTGTAGAACTGGATGTTGTGGTTTGCGATATAAGCTTTAACAGCTCCGGGAAGATGCTCTTCCAGACCTGCCATATCCCATTTGCAGTTAAGAAGGAATGTTCCGCCGTCAACAAGCTCCTGAACCATGTTGTACTTTGTGATGTATGCCGGATTGTGGCATGCAACAAAGTTTGCTTTGTGGATGAGATATGTTGATTTGATCGGTTTGCTTCCGAAACGGAGGTGTGACATTGTGATACCGCCTGATTTCTTTGAATCATAATCAAAGTAAGCCTGAGCGTACATATCAGTGTTGTCACCGATGATCTTGATGGAGTTCTTGTTTGCACCTACTGTACCGTCAGCGCCGAGTCCCCAGAACTTGCAGTTGATGGTTCCTTCGGGTGTTGTAACGATAGGCTCGCCTTCATCGAGTGAAAGGAATGTAACGTCATCCTTGATACCGATGGTGAACTCTTTCTTTTCTGTATTTGCATATACAGCAACGATCTGTGCCGGAGTCGTGTCGTTTGATCCGAGTCCGTAACGTCCTGTATAGATAGGTGTCTGATCGAATTTGCTGCCCTTGAGAGCTGCAAGAACGTCAAGATAAAGCGGCTCGCCGAGTGATCCGGGCTCTTTTGTTCTGTCAAGAACCGAGATCTGCTTAACTGTCTCGGGAATAGCTTCAATGAGTTTTTCTGCAACGAAAGGACGGTAGAGGCGAACCTTAACAACGCCGACCTTCTGTCCCTGTGCTGCGAGGTAGTCAATGGTCTCTTCGATAGTATCACAAACAGAACCCATAGCTACGATAACGTGCTCTGCATCAGCTGCGCCGTAGTAGTTGAAAAGCTTGTAATCCGTACCGATCTTGGCATTGACTTTTTCCATATACTTCTCAACGATAGCCGGAAGCTCTTTGTAGGAATTGTTTACTGTCTCTCTTGCCTGGAAGAAGATATCCGGGTTCTGAGCAGATCCCATCTGACAAGCATGGTTGGGATTCAGAGCGCTCTTCTTGAAAGCCTTGATGGCATCCATCGGAGCGATATCTTTAAGGTCTTCATAGTCCCATGTCTCGATCTTCTGAAGCTCGTGTGATGTACGGAAGCCGTCGAAGAAGTTAATGAACGGAAGCTTTCCTTCAAGTGCTGCACAGTGAGCAACGGGTGTAAGGTCCATTACTTCCTGAACTGATGATTCACAGAGCATTGCACAGCCTGTCTGACGGCATGCATAAACGTCTGAATGATCACCGAAGATATTGAGTGCGTGAGAAGCAACTGCACGGGCTGAAACGTTGAATACGCCCGGAAGATGCTCGCCTGCAACCTTGTAAAGGTTCGGGATCATAAGAAGAAGACCCTGTGAAGCTGTGTATGTTGTAGTAAGAGCACCTGCAACAAGTGAACCGTGAACGGCACCTGCAGCACCTGCTTCTGACTGCATTTCAGTAACTGCCACTTCTTTTCCGAAGATGTTCTTGAGACCTTCTGTTGCCCACTTGTCAGACAGCTCAGCCATAACTGAAGATGGAGTGATCGGATAGATCGCTGCAACGTCAGAATAAGCATATGAAACATGAGCCGCAGCAGTGTTGCCGTCCATGGTCTTCATTTTTCTACTCATAGTTTTTTCCTCCGAATTGTATGAAAATTGTTGTTTTACTCCATAGCTTAGGTAATTGTATCAAAACCATTTCCCATTCTCAAGAGTATTGTATGTACCCTGTAAAAAACATACATTTTTACCAAAACTGACCCTTGCGGCATTCGGAAAAATAGTATAAACTAGTCATGCTTAAAAGCATGCGTCCGTAGCTCAATGGATAGAGCGCAGGCCTCCGGAGCCTGAAGTGCGTGTTCGATTCACGTCGGACGCATTTTTTATGCCCTCATTTCCAGCTTTCTGTCTTTGCGCACATATACATATGCATGATCAGACAGTATATCCTTTATTTCCAGCACATCTGTATTGATATTTGTTATCCACTCATTCAGCTGCTGTATGCTGAAATCCACAGCGTGTGCAGGCACCGCCAGCACCTCATGCACACTCGAAGGAAGAATTATGAGATCATCCTCCAGCTTATCCGCAAGCCGGGACAGGGAACTGCCTATCACGGCGTTTACTGCACCGAAATGTTTTCTGCTGTTGGTAAGAACAAACAGAGGCATAGGTTCCGCAATATCCTCACTGTATATTTCACTGCAGCATGCTCCCGACAGTTCCGTCAGCACCGATTCCATATTTTCCAGTTCCTCCCCGTAAAGAAGCAGTGTATTTCTGACTGATGTTTCATACAGCTTATCAACATCCGTATGCCATCTCTCCATCATCCTGTTGTCTATCCTGATGCCGAAGCTGTTTCCGGTACTTTCTTCCTCTACCACATAGTAGAATATTACCGACAGATCCAGTATATCCCTGTGGGGAGAATCCTTAAGATACTCCCTGTTTGCAGCTGTGTTTACAAGACGGCAGATGATGTTCCTTCCTGCACATTCAAAGTCATCTATACCTTTGAATTCCTCCGGCAGTTTATCCAGCTTCTCAATGCAGAATTCTATGATGCCCTCCGCAATTTCATCCACAGTATCACCCATGACATACCGGGGATATAATTCATCAAAATATACAGTCGGTGCAGGTACATGTTCCCCTGCGCTTACTGACATACCTTCCTTCATACAGTCATTGACCTTGACTATACTCACTCTTCTCACATTCATGCTGCCGTGGCTGCCGTCCCGCCGGGACAGCTTCCTTTCAACTGTTCTGAACAGTTTTTCACAAAAATCACAATAATCCATTTTGCATTCCTTTCTTTTTATTTTTCTGCATGCAAAATAATCCTGTGTATGGCCGGTATGTTTAATGTGATGAGTGTGAAATACAGAGGACGAAACGCCTCCCGAAACAGGATGGGTACCTGCATGGTCATTGTAATGTAATACACATCCCGAAGTCAACAAAAAAGAGCTGCCATTCCTGACAGCTCTCTTACACAGCTTATCCTGAGATCATGCTCTTGAAAGATATTCACCTGTACGTGTATCGATCTTGATAACTTCGCCCTGTTCGATAAACAGCGGAACATTAACCTGAGCACCTGTTTCAACTATTGCAGGTTTTGTAGCACCTGTTGCAGTATTGCCCTTGAAGCCGGGCTCTGTCTCTGTTACTACAAGTTCAACTGCTGTCGGAGGTTCAATAGAGAAAATCTTTCCGTTGTATGAGCAGACCTTAACGAGTTCGTTCTCTTTAACGAATTTCATCTGGTCTCCTGCATCTTCATGGCTTAACTGAACCTGTTCGAAGTTCTCATTATTCATGAAGTTGTACATATCGCCGTCATCATACAGATACTGCATTTCAGTTCTGTCGATATGGGCATTTTCAAACTTTTCCGTAGGTCTGAAAGATGTTTCAACAACACCGCCTGTAATAACTTTTTTATATTTTGTTCTTACGAAAGCAGCACCCTTGCCCGGCTTTACATGCTGGAAATCAATGATCTGACATACATCACCGTCGATTTCTACTGTTAAACCATTTCTGAAATCACTTGCTGTTACCATATATAAAATCCTCCGTTTTTATAATTAACTGTCCATCTGACTATTTTACAAGGTAAAGCCGAGACTTTCAACTATTTCCTTGCATATTTCGTC
Organism: Parasporobacterium sp.; assembly: GCA_021443845.1. Taxonomy (GTDB): domain Bacteria; phylum Bacillota; class Clostridia; order Lachnospirales; family Lachnospiraceae; genus RGIG5612. Next base: position 7,740 of record JABUTA010000043.1, on the reverse strand, counting down.
TATTGTTTTGTCATCTGTGCTTATGATGACGTCTGCACAGGCACGATACTTCTCTTCCCGTTCTCTTATCAGGCCGGAAATATAGTCCAGATCCATGTTTTCCCCCACCAGAGGTCTGGTCCTGTCATTTTTGATTCTTTCGATTATAGACTCGGGTCTGGCAGTCAGCAGAACTATGATTCCCTTGTCCTTGACCAGTTCCACATTTTCATTCTGCATCAGGGCACCGCTGCCCAGGGTAATGACTCTGTAATCCTGATTTATGAGCTTTCTGAGATATTTCGTTTCCTTGCTCCTGAACACCTCAGGCCCGGAAGAATTATATATCTCCGTAATGATACTGTGTTCCTTCTGCTCTATGTAGGCGTCCAGGTCTATCCTGCTGAGGCCGTATTTATAGGCAAGCTGATTGGCAACTGCAGTTTTGCCGGTACCCATAAAGCCCACCAGAAATACTCTTTTGAAATTATCGTGTATTACATCAAGTATCATCCTGAGGCTGTCCACATTCACCTGCCCCGGCACAGAGGCTCTGGTGATGGAGGCAAATGAAATGGCACTGTCAATGAATTCTCCCAGAATTCTGGTGATCATTCCCAGATAGCCCATGGATATGGCCACTACCGGACATCCGGTGTAGCTGCCTGATATTTCTTCGGCAGCATTTACAAGAGTAAGCACATCCTTCTTGCTGCCCGGCATGAATGCAGCTTTGATAATATCCGCTCCCATCATTTCCATGTTCCTGAATATCTTTATTATTTCAGACTGGGTAGGAGTTGAATTAAAGTTGTGAAGAGAAAGAATGATAACCGAACCCATTGATTTCAGGTCCGGCACCAGACTGCCGTCATCCGTGGCCACAGACATTTCCACATCCAGGATCTCCGCATATGCTTTTTCAGCCACCATTCTCAGAAGCTTTTTATAATAGCTGAGGGGTACAGCCACACGTCCCCCTTCCTCACTGCGTCTGAAAGTGAAAATAATGGGTTTTTTAACCGTTGAACGCAGTTCATCAAGAAGGCTTTCTGCCTTGTCCGGATCAAGTATATCCTGATAATAATCAGCCCTGAATTCCACAAGGTCGCAATCTGCCGAGTTGCTGATCTTCGCCAGTTCAAGGATTTCCTCCCGGGTATCACCTATGATCATTGCACAGATTTTCGGTCTTCCCTGCCCTATTTCAACATTTCTGACTCTGACAGTCTTACTCATTACAGCCTCCCCTCTGAGCCCGAAAGCTCTAATCTACCTGATCAAACTGAGAATTATACAGATCTGCATAGAATCCCTTCTGAGCCATCAGTTCCTCATGATTGCCCTGCTCTATGATGTCGCCGTCCTTCATGACAAGTATAAGATCCGCGTTCTTTATAGTTGAGAGTCTGTGGGCAATGATAAATGAAGTTCTTCCCTTCATCAGTCTGTCCATGGCTTCCTGTATAAGTTCTTCTGTTCTTGTATCTACTGAAGACGTTGCCTCATCCAGGATAAGGAACGGAGCATCCTCAACCATTGCCCTGGCAATGGTTATAAGCTGCTTCTGACCTGCAGATACATTTGCATTCTCATCCAGTACAGTATCATAACCCTTTGACATTGTCATGATGAAATGATGGATGCCTGCTGCCTTGGCGGCTTCTATTACCTTCTCGTCAGATGCGTCCTTGCCGTATCTGATGTTTTCCCTGATGGTTCCTTCAAACAGCCAGGTGTCCTGAAGCACCATGCCGAAAAGCGCATGTACCTCTTCCCTTCTCATGGTTGTGATAGGAATACCGTCGATGGTTATCTCGCCTCCGGTCACTTCATAGAATCTCATGAGCAGGTTGACCATTGTGGTCTTGCCGGCGCCGGTAGGTCCTACTATTGCCACCTTCTTTCCTGCCGGAGCAAGTACCGAGAAGTCGTGGATGATGGTCTTGTCCGGATCATATCCGAAGTTTACATGTTTGAATTCAATATTTCCCTTAGCTGTACCGAACGGGATCCGTATCGGCAGATTCATGTCATCAGGCAGTACTTCTTCTTCAAGGAATTCAAATACACGCTTTGATGCAGCCGCGGTTGACTGAAGCTGTGTGAATACCTGACCGAACTGCTGCAGAGGTGCGGTAAACAGTCTGATATAGATCATGAATGCAACTATGACGCCAAAGGTGATAGTGCCGTTGATAGCCATGATCGCACCTGTTACACATACTGCCACATATCCCAGATTGCCTACAAATGACATGATAGGGGGCATAAGAGAACCCAGGAACTGGGACATTCTTATGGAGAATGTAAAGTCCTCATTCAGCTTGTCAAACTTCTTGCCTTCTTCTGCTTCAGCGCCATATGCATTTACAACATCATGTCCCGAATACATTTCTTCGATATGACCGTTCAGGGCACCCAGGTTTCTCTGGGCGGCAACGAAATATTTCTGTGATCTTCCCATGATGACTATCATGAACACGAAGCCTATGATAGAACTGCCTATGGCGACAAGGGTAAGCTGCCAGCATGTACTGAACATGATGATGAGCACACCTATGAACTGTGTACCTGACTGGCACAGATTACCTACAGACTGGCTCATGGTCATGCCGATGGTATCAACATCATTTACCACTCTTGAAAGAATATCACCTATGAGAGTAGTATCGAAATATTTCAGCGGAAGTATGTTGATCTGCTTCGAAATGTCTTTTCTGAGACTGTAGGATGTCTTCTGGGTAACCCCTGTCATGAGCACACCCTGCAGTACAGAAAGGATCCATGCAGCAGCATACACTATGACAAGAGTAATACCTATGCGGGCTACTCCTTCCACATCCATGTTTCCCATAAGACCGGAGGAAATGATATCCGCTATCTTACTTACATACTTGGGTCCGATGATGGTACATACAGTACCTCCTATTGCACACAGGATAGCTGCCAGGAACATCGGAAGATATTTCTTGATATATTTAATAAGAGGGCCGAGATAACGAAGGCTGGCCCTTTCACCATTACCTCTATGCATTCTCTAATTCCTCCTTTGATAACTGAGAGTAAGCAATCTGACGATATACCTCGCAATCCTTTAACAGTTCGCGATGTCTGCCCATGCCAACCATTCTGCCTTCATCAAGTACAATGATCTTGTCGGCATCCTTTACGGTACCGATACGCTGGGCAACTATCAGAATGGTCGCACCGGCTGTTTCCTTCTTGAGTTCTGACCGGAGGACTTTATCAGTTTTGTAATCCAGGGCTGAGAATGAATCATCAAAGATAAATATCTCAGGCTTCTTGCATATTGCCCTGGCAATGGATATACGCTGCTTCTGGCCTCCGGAGAAGTTGGAACCCCCCTGGGCCACTTCAGTCTGAAGTCCTTTTTCGTTTTTATCTATTATATCCCTGCCCTGAGCGACAGTAAGGGCATGTACAATATCCTCATCTGTAACATTGTGATTGTTTCCTACGCCGTAGTTGATGTTGGAAGCCAGGGTTCCTTTAAAAAGAATGGCTTTCTGGGAAACATAGCCGATCTTCTTACGAAGGTCATCAAGGGCATAATGCTTTACATCCGCTCCGTCTACCAGAACCTCTCCTGAAGAAACATCGAAAAATCTGGGTACAAGATTGATAAGTGTACTCTTGCCTGAACCTGTAGATCCGATAAAAGCAACTGTTTCCCCGGGCTTTGCAGTAAATGTAATGTTTTCAAGTACAGTTTCCTGGGCATCAGGATACCGGAAGCTTACATTCCTGAACTCAACCGTTCCGCTGCCATGGGCAGGAACATTGCCGTCTCCGTCCACTATCTTTGTCTTCATGTCAAGCACTTCCAGGATACGTCCTGCAGATACCTGTGCCCTTGGAAGAAGCATGAATATCATGGATACCATCATGAATGCCATGATAATCTGCATAGCATATGCCATAAATGTAACCAGATTGCTGAATACATTTATCTTGTCCATGATGTCTGCTGTATTGTTGATGATGGATGCACCTATCCAGTAAACCAGCAGTGATGTCATGCTCATTGTCAGCTGCATTGTAGGCATAAGGAATGACATGGTCCTTCCTGTGAACAAGTGGTTCTTTGTGATGGCTATATTGGCATCATCAAACTTTTCTTCCTGATAATGCTCTGCATTATAGGCACGGACAACCCTGACACCTGTAAGGTTCTCACGGGTAACAAGATTAAGCCTGTCTGTAAGCTTCTGGATAAGCTTGAATTTAGGTGTGGCAAGCATGAGCACCACCAGAATAGTGAGTATTACCACAGCAACAGCTCCTGCTGTGATTAGTGTCCACTGCCAGCCTTTCCCGATGATCTTGAATACTGCCCAGATGGCTACTATAGGTGCTCTCAGGATCATCTGAAGGCCCATGGTTACCAGCATAACTATCTGGACAATATCATTTGTTGACCTGGTTACAAGGCTTGAAGTGGAGAAGCTGTTGATTTCCTCCATGGAAAAACCGACTACCTTATCATAGACAGCCTTTCTGAGATTTTTTGAAAGTGATGCAGCAACCATGGATGTACAGTAACCTACTATAAATGTACATGCCAGGTCCCCCAGTGCAAATGCCAGCATTATACCGCCGCATTTCCACACTTCACCCATGTCCACACCGGTCTCGGTAGGGGTCTGAACCAGCTGGGTGATCTTAGTCATGTAGTCCGGAAGGGTAAGGGTACACCATACCGATACTACTACGAAAACCAGAAGTGTTATCAGATACAGATAATCTCTGGCTTTCAGAAAACGAATCAATCTTAACATTATGTCTAACTCCTAAAAATATAAATTATCGTTCATTAAATGCTGCATTCTCATTTTTCCAGCAGCTTCTGAAGTTCTGTCTTATGCTTTGCCGCATATCTGAAATAGAACAGTTTTACTATGGCCTCTCCTGCCCTTTTCAGGAGGATGAGGAATTTGTGGTCTGTCCGGATGGGCTTTACCAGAACAGACGGAATACGGGCATTATTGGCTCCCCATATATCCGTAAACAGCTGATCCCCCATAAAGATGGTATCGGAAATATCCGTGCCGGTTATTTCCATCCCCCTTAGGTATCCTGTAGCTGATGGTTTTGATGCCTTGAAAACATATGGTGCACCCACTCTGTCGGCAAAGGTTTTTACCCTTGCCTCATCATTATTGGAAATGATGCAGATCTTAAAACCGGTATCCCTGAGTTTTCTGAAAAGTTCCTCTGCCTGAACAGTCGAAGGTGCATCATGTGGTACCAGAGTATTGTCAACATCCGTCAGCAATCCCCTGAAACCTTTCTCATATAAAAGTCCGAAGTCGACAGTATATGCCGACTCCGAGTAAACTGTTGGATAAAATTTTCTGAACATAACTGATGATCATTCAAAAGTGCCGTCACTGTTTGTCATCAATATCAATAAAGGTTCTGAGTTCATCAATGAAGGTATTTACATCCTTGAACTGTCTGTATACTGATGCAAATCTGACATATGCAACAGGATCCACCGCTTTGATCTTGTCCATTACGATCTCGCCGATGGTGCTGCTGTCTATTTCCGAAACTCCCATGGAGAAAATGGTATTTTCTATCTCATCAAGAGCCTTTTCAATGGTCTGTGAAGTGACGTGTCTTTTATAACACGCCTGAATGATTCCGTTCTCTATTTTCTGACGATTATAGGACTCCGTGGTGCCGTTCTTCTTAACTACCATGAGTGGAATGGTTTCAATTTTCTCATAAGTAGTAAAACGCTTGTGGCATACTTCGCACTCGCGTCTTCTTCTGATGGCCGTCTTATCGTCATTCGGACGGGAATCCAGTACTTTAGTTTCTATACATCCGCAATATGGGCACTTCATAATTTTTTATTATACCGAATAACTAATCAAATATCAATATCATTGTTAATTTTGCATATCCCGGCTGAACACAGGTTATATATTCAGCCTAAGGTGTCCTGCGCCTGTAATTCATGGGATGCTTCGCTGCGCAGCTTACGGGCCGGGCCATTCGCAGTAAACTCCTGATGAGTTTACTGCTCAGTAACCCTGCCGGACCGGGGACCTGTAGTCCCGGTCCGGCACCCGTATCTGCACAGCTCACCATCCCTGAATTACAACGGCTCGGACAATACGGCTGAATCCATAACCTGTATTCAACCGGGATTATGCTAAATAAGTTCCATCATTTTCAGGCCTTTGTACAGGCCGTCATTTCTGAAATCATCCGTATGCAGTGATACAGCACGAAGAAGGTCCGGGTTTCCGTTTCCCATGGCAACACCGTATTTTACAGTCCGGAGCATATCCAGATCGTTCATGCTGTCCCCAAAGGCATATGTGTCATTCATATCAAATCCCAATCTGCGGGACAGCTCCAGTATTGCCTGTCCCTTTGAGAATCCTGGTTTTATGGTCTCTATATAATTCTTACCATGCATCACGCAGGTATACTTTTCAGACAAAAGCCTGAATACATCAGAAACATCCCTGTCATCGGTCTTACTGAATCCGCTTATCTTGGAAACCCTTAAAAGCGGGTCTGCAGAAGACCTGATAAAATCAGTTGTGTCTGTATTGAAAATAAATCTCACAAGATCAGGCGCCGCAACAGGCTTATACTCATCACAGAACAGCAGTTCAGTGCCTTCCGCAAATATGTACATATCATTATCATGGAATGTATTCATAAGCTCCACGGTCTCATCCACCGGCATCTCATATCTGAATAATTCCCTTCCTTCATGCTCCATATAAGTTCCTGATCCGCATATCATACCTTCAAATCCCAGGTCAAGCAGTTCACTGAACAGAAGGCATTTTGTCCTGCCGGTGGAAATGAACAGATGATGTCCGTTATCCCGCAGCCTTCTGAAGCCCTCTTTGGTGGAATCCGGAATATGTATCTCCGGATCAAATAATGTGCCGTCTACATCAAAGAACAGATATTTTCCCATAAATTACTCCCATAATTATCACAAAAAACCATGAATGATATTGTAAGTTTCAGTTATCGCCGGAAGTCTGTACTGCTTTTTCAGCAGTAACTTCCACCACACAGTAATTTCCGTCAGCTGCGCTTCCCGGGTTGATCATTACCACTCCGCCCTTTTCAGTACGCTTCTTAATGTGGGTGTGCCCATACAATGCCACCCGGCAGTTCATTGCACCTGCATGAGCGGCAAGCTCATCAAGTCCTCTCTTTACATGCTGATCATAACCGTGGGTGATCAGAAACCTTACACCCCCAAACTCCCTTACCAGGGTCACTGCTTCCCTGCTGAACAGATCACAGTTGCCCTTTACCTGGGTGACATTTACAGATGTATTGTTTCCGTAAGGGGCTATATTGCATTCTGCCAGGGCTGCTTCAAAATCTCTTTCCCCGTCTCCCAGAAACACTATCTCATTCACATCAGCATGCTCTGCAATTATATCTGAAAGAATGCTCTTGCGGCCATGGGAATCTGATAATACAAGTATCTTTACAGCTTCTGCCATTTTACGTATCCGTCCTCGCAAATGTATTTTATCTGGCCTTTTGTGAGCAGTCCCGACAGACATGACCTCACGGTGCTGCCTATAAGGGCATACTGCTGTATGGACATTGTCATGCCGTAATCAGTGAACAGGTCATGAAGGAGTTCTTCGAAGCTTTTCGGTTCGCTGCAGAAGAAGCTTATCCTGTCCAGAAGCTTTTCAACAGCAGCTATATTGATCTGTGCAAGGGCTGATATATCCTCTG
>JABUTA010000439.1 GCA_021443845.1 Parasporobacterium sp. | reverse complement strand
TGGGCGTCAAGTTCGCCGTGTGGTAATTCAACCTGGAATCTTGTATGGGATACTCCTGTGAACTACAGAATAGATGCTCCTCTTATTTTCCGGGGAAACTTTGAATCTGCATTAAAAGATACGCTGATGCTTTATCTTTCAGCAGATAAACCGTTATACGCATTCAGGAATATTGCACAATGCGTAATCACAATTAAAGACACACAACAGGAGTAATCGCTATGGGTTGGTTCTTCAGCTTGCTCCTGATATTCCTGTCAATAGGCAGTTACTATCTGACAGATAACAATAACCAAACCATACAGCGAATGAAGTTGCTTCCTGCAAAACAGGAAGCAATTGAATTTGTCCATTTCGCAAATGTTATCAATGACTATCTTTATAAATATCCAGACAAACGTAATTCAGGAGGAACGTTAACATCTGAGCAAATCGGTATAACACCCGTTTATGATATTCATCATATTATTTACGGTAAGCGAGTTTATATCTGGTCTGCCGATACAGAAGGTCTGATGTCTGCTTTGCAGCAGCAAACAAAACATTCAGCAATGTTAGGAAGAGTAAAAAATAAGAAGATTGTCGATAATCAGGGGAATGATATGGGCGTTCCCGTTCCTTCCTCAATTCCAGAAGAGGCTATTGTACTCATTAACTAAATATCCCCTGACAAGGGGATTCTGAACTGGAGTCTGCATATCCGACACATCATTATGTGGGCCGGATATATCGCTACGGCGCGGACTTCAGTCCAGAAAATCTTTACCGGAGATACCCATGCAGGATAATGATGATGTCAGCGAGCTTGATATTGCCACTCGTGAAGTCCTTATCTTACGATGCAATCTTATTCAGCTTGCTTCTGAATATATAAAAATAAATCCCCTTAAAAACACCCGAATCTACACAGATTTAATTCATCGTTCAGCAGATGTTATCAAAAATATCGAACAAGGTAACATCCAGAATAAACATAATTATCTGTCACAGGATGTAAAACATACGCTTGTTTTATACGACCTGTACAAATCAGACTTTGAACAATGTCCGGGGGCAAAATCCCTTATACCTGTCAGGGAAAAAATTGTCTCGCTGAAAGAACTTCTTTCCGGCGCTAATGAGCTGGACAGTATCGTTCGTCGCCCCCGCAGGAAAAAACGTTCTTCACGAATTTAATATCAGGAGATAAAT
>JABUTA010000438.1 GCA_021443845.1 Parasporobacterium sp. | reverse complement strand
GTGCTTCCTGAAGGAACCGGAAAGGTAAATCCTGCGGGAATCAGGTTTTATCAGGATTTATGCGACGAGCTTAAGGCTGCCGGAATCGTTCCTATGGCAACCCTTTATCACTGGGATATGCCTACAGCCCTCTTTAATAAAGGCGGCTGGGCACATGAAGAAAGCTCTGACTGGTTCGAAGAATATGCCGACGTAATATCTAAAGCTTTAGGCGACAGAGTAGGTCTGTGGATGACATTTAACGAGCTTCAGATGTTTATGGGAATGGGACACAGGCTAGGAATCCATGCTCCGTTCTTAAGACTTTCCGATAAAGAACTTATAGACATGACCAAAAATATCCTTCTTTCTCACGGAAAGGCAGTTTCGGTTCTCAGAAAGAACTGCCCGGGTGCGAAGGTTGGACTTGCTCCTACAGGTGACTGTTATATTCCGGCAAATGATTCTCCTGAAGCAATAGAGGCAGCGAAGGCCCGCTCGATGTCTATTAAGGGAGACTTCATTATGTCCAATGTATGGTGGGCAGATCCTATTTTTCTGGGAAGATATCCTGAAGAAGCAGAAGAAGTATTTGGAGACGATATGTACACCCTGACAGATGAAGAGTGGAAACTGGTATCTCAGCCTCTGGACTTTTATGGATATAACTGCTATCAGGGAACAATAGATTACCCGGTTGACCCTTTAGGATATGATAATTATGCATATCAGGGAAGCGTACGAACAACCGTTGACTGGAATATTACTCCAACTGCGCTTTACTGGTCATCTAAATTCTTATATGAACGTTATGGGCTTCCTGTTCTGATTACTGAGAACGGATTTGCCGGAATTGACTGGGTAATGATGGACGGCAAGGTCCACGATCCTCAGAGAGCTGACTATATGCACAGATATCTTCTGGAACTTAAGAAAGTTACCGAAGAAGGAGTTCCTGTTATCGGATATACATACTGGAGCATTATGGATAACTTCGAGTGGACGAAAGGCTATGACCCGCGCTTTGGCTTGATCTATGTAGATTACCGGACACAGGAAAGAACCATTAAGGAAAGCGCTTGGTGGTATAAGTCGGTTATTGAGGCAAATGGTGAGAACCTGTAAAAAGGATAAATTAATGAAATTAAACGAGATTAATATAAGAGATCCATATATTATGCCCCATGACGGCATATATTATCTTTACGGCACCCG
>JABUTA010000437.1 GCA_021443845.1 Parasporobacterium sp. | reverse complement strand
TTCGCCGGTAATGGCAGTTGTACACTGTGTAAGGCTCAGTTTATGAATTGCTATATCCTTAGTGTCGGCGCTTCCCAGTTTAACTGTGCAGCCTTCTATGGATGTATTCTCTACAGATATTTCCTTTTTGGCATTAACTACCAGGTCTGCATCTTTAATATCTGAGTCACTGATAAATACCACATCAGTCCTGGCTGTTCCGTTTTCATCAGTTCCTAAATAGATTTTTGATGTACCGGCGCCATCTGCAGATGTAAGTTTTTTAATGTAAACTCTGCTTTCCTGATCGGTGTTGCTTGTTACGGGATCCAGTATCAGTGTTGAACCATAAGAAACACTGGCTTCTTTAACATCAATGTGTACTACACCTGTAAGCTCGAGCTTGTTATCACCTGCCACTTCCAGTTTGTCGATGATAATATTTTCAGCTTTAAGATCAATCACAACACCGGAATTATTTGAAATCAGTTCACCTATGTGCCAGGTAACGCCTGCGCCGGTATTGGTTTCTGTTATTGCTGTATTCTGAACGAGAGGTATATATACTATTGAGCCTTCGCCTGTTGTAGTATCAAGGTTTGCGTGAATAGTCAGAACATAAACTTTACCATTTGCTCCTACAGTGGCGTTTAATTTTGCCTTGTACTTATTTTCGTCATTCAGATCTATGTCGGAATCATCATTATATCTTTCATGCATATGTCCGCATGCATCCACCGCAATAACATAAATATTATGGCCTGCAGTCATGTCTATATCGTAATAGTCATCAAGGCTGCTGGATACATGTTTTGTTCTGATACCCCTGGTCTTACTGAAATCTATAGATCCTGTTGTGGCTGTGGCAGTTACCTTACCTCCTGCAGCACTTACAGTGAACCAGTTTCTGGCAGCATCAGTGCTTCCGGCGCCTTCGGTCATAGTTACATCACTCTGAGCGATAAGATCAATCTTACCGCCATCAGTAATGATATCTCCGGAAATAATTATGTCATCTTTCTCAGCAGTAACAGTGATATTTCCGTTTTCAGTATATACAGCAGGTGTAAACAGGTTAAATACTGCAGGCGCTGCAGTGTCTCCCTCGTGTAATCTGAGTTTTACAGTTTCTGTAACCGGATTATTATTATTGTCCAGTACCTTCTGCATGTCAGATGACAGTTTCACAAATCCTTTGCTTGAGGTTATTTTTACGT
>JABUTA010000436.1 GCA_021443845.1 Parasporobacterium sp. | reverse complement strand
GTACCCAGTCGCATGCCATTCCCGGATAGTACTCACCCAGGCATTCCTCATCGTCTATTATGTAGTCATCCACATGGTAGCTGCCGTGTGCGTCATAGCTCATGAACTCAGCTGTACTGCTATACATACTGCCGCAGGTATTGCATACGATCATCGGCGGAAGGAAATAGGTCTTCCATCCGTAGCCCACATCCGTCAGCGTATGCACATGCTCCTCCACATAATTTGGATTGGCAGCCCCGCAGTTATAGCAGGTCGGGCTGTTTGTCCCGAAGCTGTGCCCGTATGCCGGATCCCCTGATGCACCGCAGTTCGTGCAGTACCCTGCTGTGGTGCAGGTGGCAGCTTTCCATTTATGCCCTGTCGCACTGCTTCCCTGTGCACCGCATGATGAGCAGTATCCTGCCGTTGTGCATGTGGGGCTTACCCATGAATGCACATGCTGTGTTGCCGGCTGTGTGGCGGGCTGTGTCTGCGGCTGAGTTGCCGGCTGCGTAGCGGGCTGTGTCGGCTGGGTTGCAGGCTGTGTCTGTGGCTCGGTCTGCTTCTGTGTCTCCTTCTCTGTAGCCTTCTCAGTTGCCTTTTCAGTTGCCTTCTCGGTGGACGGTTCTGTCGGCTTAGCTGTACTGTTCTCCGGCAGTTTCTCCGAAGGAACGTAATAGTTTCCGTTTTCCTCATCATATACGAGGTCATCCTTTTTCACGCCTTCAGGAAGGTTCTCGATATCGACCTCGACAAGCCCTTCCTTTTCTCCGGCCATCCCATCAAGCTTCACGATGACCTGCTGTACCAGTGATTGCGGAATGAAGCAGTTTATCTTATTTGCCTTCACATAAGCTGTAACTTCTGACTTATCTATCTCGCCCCTTGCGTATGCAATGAGCACTGACATGTATGAGCTGTATGTGGTCTCGTATGCCTCTGCCAGTATAAGGTCAAGTTCTTCCTTATAGGAGTTTAAGATTCCAAGCATCTCATCGTCTGCACCGCCCTCTGATGCAAGACCCTGTGCCGCCCTGAAATCAGATACCGCCTTCTCGGTCATGGGGCCGTACTCCCCGTCAGGTGTGCCTAGTTCGTATCCCTGCTCTATTAATGCCTCCTGAAGCTTTTTTACTTCCTCACCGGTATCTCCCTGCTTCATCCCTGCAAGCGATGTGACTGTCATCGCTGATGCAAGTGCAAGTGATGCCGCTGTTA
>JABUTA010000435.1 GCA_021443845.1 Parasporobacterium sp. | reverse complement strand
TCCTGTATTCATTGCGGCAGCAGGTGCGAGCCTTCCTGCAGTGAGATGATAGATACTCAGCTTCTGTTCCACGCTCTTGATACGGTGGCGGAGGATTTCGACCATAACAGTCTGATGATCTGCCTCACCGGAGGAGAGCCCATGCTGCATCCGGATTTTTTCCGTATTGCAGAATACATTAACAGGCTTGGATTTTCCTGGGGGATGACGACGAACGGGAGTCTGATAACCCGTGCAAATGCCCTTGCTCTGAAGAAGGCAGGCCTAGGTTCCATAACTGTAAGTCTCGATGGGCTGAAAGCATCCCACGAATGGTTCAGGAATACCCGGGGGAGCTTTGACAAAACGGTCGATGCAATACAGAATCTGCATTACGAAGGTATATCCGTACAGGTTACGACCGTAATACATAAGAAGAATTACAATGAGCTTGAGGAGCTGTACGGATTGATGAAGTCTCTTAAGGTGGAGTCCTGGAGAGTGATCAACATTGAGCCTATCGGAAGGGCGCAGGAGCATGAAGACCTTACGCTGTCAGCAGAGGAATTCAGGGGTCTTCTTAATTATATAAGGGAAAAGAGGTTCTCGGCAGGTCCGGATATGGATGTATGCTTCGGATGCTCACATTATCTGTCGTTTGAGCATGAGCACGAAGTGCGGGATAATTATTTTCTGTGCGGCGCGGGAATCTGTGTCGCAAGTATACTGAAGAACGGAGACATATATTCATGCCTGGATATAGAGAGGCGGCCGGAGCTTGTGCAGGGCAATATCAGAGATGATCGTTTTTCGGAAGTATGGTTCAACAGGTTTGAACCGTTCAGAAAAGAAAGAAGCCTGATGAGTGAAGAATGCAGAAAGTGTCCTGAAAGACTGTTCTGCCGGGGCGATTCAGCGCATACGTGGGATTATGATAATAATAAACCTCTGTTTTGCATAAGGAAGTGAAAAGTGCCTGCAAAACAGCAGTGAATGTGATAGCAACCCTTTATTTATATAATAGTAGGAGATGGAAATGGAATATTTCAACAGCAGGTCCAGAGCAGATGCCGGTGGAGCTTTCGGAGAAAGCTCTGGGGAAAGAAAGAAGATCATGCCGGACAGGGAAACGCAGTGCGGAAACTGCCATGAGTTTTTCGAGGAGGGGGATCAATACTGCAGATTCTGCGGAACAAAAAAGGGAGAGGGTGCATTTGAACCTTATTATAATTATATTCAAT
>JABUTA010000434.1 GCA_021443845.1 Parasporobacterium sp. | reverse complement strand
TGTGCAGTAAGGGGAAGCTTGTAAGAAGAACAGAGCTGATAGAGGGTAGGAATGGTGTTTCAAAATATAAAGTGCAGTCTCCAGACGGCCTTGATATTTGCAGTATTCTGCATATTCACCATTTTACCGATTGTTCGTGTTTTCATAATACTGTCCACAGAACTTTTGTAATGCCCGCTGATACTCGGTGCTGTTCCCAAGAGGAAGCATGGTATGATGAACAGGACAGTGTTCTTCATATCAATAATTGCAGTGACCCGTGTGGTGGGTATCTCATATATATGGCAGTAATGCCTTCTCGTGATGCCTGTGAATTACCTTCAATTCTTTATGATGACTTCCTTTCTTTACTTTCTCTTGGGGCTAAAGCTGCTATCCTCTCGATAACAGGACGGGAGTGGTCAAATGTACAGCTTGGAGATGCCCTAGAGTATAGATATAAACAGGAATTAAAACAGAGAGCTGTTGATATGGCAACACATAAGCAGCGTGGTTCTATCAGAATGAATTTTGGAGCAGTTATATGAGCATCAATCCTTGCCCAGAACCTGTAAAAGAATGCCCAGATGTTGAATTTTGTATTCCATTTGGTGGGCATGTATCATTTATTGACGGCTGTATAGAATACTCGGAAGGTACTCCACCCCCCGATGGTGTATATGACCAGATTGTTATTGCTGACGGCTGCATAATCTCAGCTAAGAAAGCATTATCTGATAGAGCCCCACAAACTGTTTGCGCTAATACACCCGCACCTTGCTATAATTCTGATGCACCTGAGCCTTCTCCTGTTCCCGGTAACCTGTATACTTTAGATTCTACCGGCAAGCCTCTTGTCCTTGTCTATATTCAAGGCGGCACTGGAACTACAGTCACAGGTATGGGTACATCAGCCAGCCCTTATATTATTAATGCCGCTGGTGGCAAATCAAGTATTTATCTACAGTCTACAAATTCAAGTATTACTGTAGCAGGAGATGGTTCACAGACAAATCCATTTAAGCTTACGCATGTAAAAACACTTCCACAAGCTGAAACATATGAAGGATTTTCTTTTGATGACCGTGGTCATTTGACAAGCTATACACAGCCTATTGGTACACAATCTGTGAAGGGTATCCTTGCAGGGTATCATACTAAGGTTAGTCAGATACCAGAAGGTTCTGGTATTTTTCAGATAGCTTTAGATAATCCATACGAAGGACAGGAAATTACAGCAACAC
>JABUTA010000433.1 GCA_021443845.1 Parasporobacterium sp. | reverse complement strand
TATGCTGCTCCGTCAACCTTGTTCCAGCTTATGGTTACCTGTCTGTTTCCGGTTTTCACCTTTGCCGGTATGGTTTTGTCTGTTTCAACAGCAGGTGTCGGTGCAGGCGGTTCCGGATCAGGCGCAGCCTCACCCCATACCAGTTCGCCGTCTGTTTCACCATTCTTGCCTGTGAGTTTCGGGTTGTTGTCGTTCTTAAATGCTTCAGCCTTTGCAATTCCGGATGAAGCTCCTGTTACTGCGAACACGTCCCCCGACTCGTTGTTTATTGTGTCAACGCCTACATAGGCATTCGGACCCATTTCACCTGCAACGTTGAATTTGTAGACGTAGGCACTACCCCCTCCGTCGGTATATACTACATTCAGGTTTGACGTTTTCTTGTTTTCTCCTGTACCCTTTGTGTTGTCTTTGATAACAGCGTTACCTGATATGCTTACGGTTCCTTCTACCGATCCTTTTCCTCCGGCTCCACCGTCATTTAGGTTGTATACTCCGCCGGCCTCATATGGCATCCAGGTGTCGCCATCAGCATGCGGGTTTGCATTTGTTTTTATTTCTCCGCCGGACATATTAAACTGTCCGCTGTTAATTACTGCCCCTGCTGAATTGTTACTAATGCTACCACCAGTCATGTTGAAGGTTCCGCTATTGGATATTATATAAGAAAGATTCGTACGCATCTGTCCCTCTGCATCTTCGATGTAGCCTGGTATGCTGTTTCCTGTTATACTGCCACCGGTCATGTTGAAGGTTCCGCCTTCGTTCACTATCATACAGCCTTCCATGTTGTTGTCTTTTATGATGCCGCCGAATATGTTAACTTCACCATTCTCACGAACCTCAATAAGATCGGCGTTGTTGTCTTTTATACTGCCCCCGTTCATTGTAAACTTTCCATCAAACATATATAAAATGGCGGTAGAAGCATAGCCACAGTCCGTAATCGTTCCGCTGTTCATATTTACTTCCGCATTCCCCAGGTTATAAATCAAGCGCGAATAATTGCTTTTTATTATTGGATACTCCCCTGTTGCGCTAACTGTTTTTCCGAAATTGATTTTTACACCTTCAACAGTCTCTCTACTATCTCCACCTTTTTCTACAGTCAGCAGCTCATCTGACCTTGTTATGCCTTTCGGAGGCGGATTACCATCGCAATTCATGACAATCTTGTCAAATGTAAGTTCCAGAGCATGATTTATTTCAAAAAATTTACCTTC
>JABUTA010000432.1 GCA_021443845.1 Parasporobacterium sp. | reverse complement strand
GCCTTGGACTGTGCTCAACTACCTCTATGCGGGCATCGGAAACGAAAGCGCACAGTGGCTCATTTTCATCATTGCGGTTTTCGGACTTCTGATCGCATTGTTCGAAAAATCGAACGCAGTTGTGGATTTTGGTTTCTGGGCGAGAAAATTTATCAAAACGCCTAAGCAGGCACTGGTTGGAACCTACATTCTCGGATGGATAATTTTCCTCGAAGATTATCTGAACAATTTAACAGTTGGAACAACAATGAAAGGCATGACAGACAGACTGGGTGTTCCGCGTCTTCAGCTGGCCTTCGTTGTTAACACCGTGGCAGCGCCTGTATGCCTGCTGATTCCTATGTCATCATGGGCTGTTTATTACGGAAAGCTTCTGGAAGACCAGAACGTAACAGTTAACGGATCGGGCATGGGCGCATACATTGCAGGACTTCCGTATGCTTTCTACGCCTATGTTATTCTGGCAATATGTCTGCTTCAGATTCTGGGAGTTATTCCTAAGGTAGGAAGCCTTAAAAAGGCATGGAAGCGTGTCGAAGAGACAGGCGATGTTTTCCCTGAAGGAACAGAAGCAAACATCAAGGAAGAAGCTCAGGCAGCACTGGAAATGGAAGAAGGCGACGAAAAGCATCTGCCTTTCAACTTCCTGATTCCGATGATTGTTATGATTATCGTTACTATCGCCGCAGGTATCGATGTTCTTATGGGTTCGGCTGCAGGCTGCGTAGTAGCAATTATCATGTACCTTGTACAGAGAAAAATGACATTCTTTGAAATCCTCGAAGCAGGCTTCCAGGGAATGATGAATATGGGTTTTGTATTTGTACTGACAGTACTTGCCTTTGCAGTACAGACTGTAAATACAGACCTGGGCCTTGCAGATTTTGTAATAGAAATCGCATCGCCTATCATGAAGGGCGCATTCTTACCTGCATCGACATTTATCGTATGCGGTATCTATGCATATGCAACAGGATGCTTCTGGGATCTTGCGGCAATCATTATTCCGATAGTTATCCCGCTTGCAACGGCAGTGGGAGCAGATCCGCTTCTCGTAGGTGCGGCAGTATTCAGCGGATCGGCCTTGGGAAGCAACACATGTCTCTACGGCGACGGAGTAATCCTTTGCTCGCAGGGCTGCCAGGTTAAGCCGGTCGACCTCATGATGACAACGCTTCCTTATGCAGCAGCGGCAGGCGTAATTTCTGTCATACTGTATATCGGCGC
>JABUTA010000431.1 GCA_021443845.1 Parasporobacterium sp. | reverse complement strand
TGGAAAAAGAGGGGAAGGAAGAAGCCAGCCTGCTGCAGAGTTACATGGACCAGCTGCAGCCTGGGGATGCCACCAATCGAGAAGGGCATGCAGCCAAAGTGTATTTCAATGCCATGTTCGGAACAGATTTTGTGCGCAGTGAAGATAACCCCATCAATGCAGCATTGAACTATGGATACAGTATTCTGCTATCCTGTTTTACCAGGGAAATTACGGCCAACGGGTATCTGACCCAGCTGGGTCTGTTCCATGAAAATATGTTCAATCCGTTCAATCTGGCCTCTGACCTGATGGAACCTTACCGTCCTCTGGTGGATAATCTGGTTTATGCTGTCCAACCGGAAAAGTTCAGTACGGAAGAAAAACATCAGATGCTTTCCCTGTTGGGGAAAGAGGTTGAAATCAATCAAAAAAAAGAAGTACTGGGAAATAGCATAAAAATTTATGCCAAAGGGGTTTTTGATGCTCTGGAAAACGATGATATCCAATGTATGCGGTTTTATAAGGCAGGAGCATGAGTTACCGATATATGAGAATCTTTGTGATGTTTGATCTGCCGGTAGGTACCACGGATGAAAGAAGGACGGCCGCCAAATATCGAAAGTATCTGGTGAAGTCCGGCTTTATGATGCTTCAGGAAAGCGTGTACTGCAAACTGGCACCCAATGATACTGTAGCTGCAAGCGTGGTCAATTCCCTAAAAAAGAACTGCCCGGAATCCGGGTCTGTGATTGTCCTGCGGATTACGGAAAAGCAGTTCCAGAATATGGATTTTCTGGTGGGGAATATGAAACAGGATGTGCTGCATTCTGATGAAAGGATTGTTATCTTGTGAAACTTGTGAATGCCATACTGGGAATCGACATTCCCTTTGAGGAGGGGAAACCGGAATTCCTGATTCTCGAGAATACGGCTTCCCTGAATCAGTTTATCCTGAAGAATTACGACAAGCTGTAAAGGCGTATCCTTTTCAAGGGGGAAAGAGATTAAGACCGATTCTACTCTTATGGACATATGCGATGCTTCACGGGAGTTTAGATGACAATGCCATAGCTCCTGTTTTTGTTGAAAATCATATATCTTGCCTTAAAAATATAAAAAATCTATCAGATCTTTATAAAGCTATATTAAATTTACCACCTAAGACTCTTGGACGTGATACACCAGTGGCTCCTAAAAAAGGTGATAGATGGTTTAATAAATTAGAATATTGGTGGACTATTTTAGATCATAACTGTATTGA
>JABUTA010000430.1 GCA_021443845.1 Parasporobacterium sp. | reverse complement strand
TTTGCAGCACAGCTTACATCTTCTGTATTTACAAAAGATGCATATGATACTCTGATCTACACATTAACGGCAGGAGAGCTTCCGGCAGGCATCATGATGGATGACGAAGGCACGATCGAAGGCGTTCCGCAGGAACCGGGAACATACACATTTACTGTGGAACTGGCTGCGTCTAATGAAAGCTCTGAAACTGAGGATTCGGGTGACAGTGATGGCGAAAGTTCCGGTGAGAGTTTCGGTGAAAGTGCCGGCGGCAGTTCAGGAGGCGAATCAGCAGATCAGGACAACAAAGTAGAGGTTGAGTTCACTATGGTTGTTTCGGAGTAAGCAAGAACTGCCTGCTTGAGGTTTCTATGGAAGTAAATCATTCTGAATTATAACGGATACAGATGATAAAGGGGCAAAGCACACCTGAAATGAAAATTAATGTATCAGGTGTGTTTGCCCCCATTATCGAATCGGAGGATAAAGACATGAATATAAAATCAGGAAGAATCAGAAAAAAAATAGTGGCAGCAGCAGCCATGGGGATGTGCATGCTTCTTTTGAACGCAGGAATTGTGTCTGCAGAAACAGCCGATGGCGAGGGAACAGTTACATTCTATTGGAATTATGATTATGATCAGAATGGAACAAAAAATGACTCAGGGGATATCTATTTAGAGCAGAATTTTACTTATGGAAAGAATGTAAGTAAGATTACAGAACCTGAAAGAGAAGAGTATGTTCTGGGAGGCTGGTATCTGGAAGACGGAACAGAATACGATAGAATGGCCAAGTATTCTGAAGACATTTCTGTGTATGCCAAGTGGACAAAAAAATACATTTTTGAGGCAGAAAAGACTCAGCTTACGGGACTTACACCTGATATTGATGATATCTATGATACCGTAACCGAAGCAGGTCTGAAAAAAGGCGTAGCACTTTCCGGATCAGCCAATGGTGAAGCTTTGATTCATTATAATGATAAAGCATCCGGAGGAGCTTTTGTTGCGGGAATCGACTATAAGGGAGCATATCTTGATTTTGAATTCACTTCAGATCAGGCGGAAGAAGGGGCTGCTCTGAGCATGAGAATAAGTGCCCGTTTCAGAACTTTGTATATGTCAGGCAGCACAAAGAGCTCTAAGGTAGAAATACTTGTAAACGGCGAACCTGTAACTTATGACGATATTACTATCGAACGTCCGGAAGATGCTCAGGATATGGGCGGTGATGACTGCATTGACTATTTCGATACATTTTTTAT
>JABUTA010000042.1 GCA_021443845.1 Parasporobacterium sp. | reverse complement strand
GTTTCCTCAATTCTTTACGGCTTTCAGCCTGAGGATCTGAGCTATATCACCATTGATGATTATTCGTCAATAGAGATAGAAGCCGATAAGGTGACTGTACAGGAGTCGGACATCGATTCATACATCAGCTCTATTCTTCAGAGCCAGACAGTATATGAAGCAGTGACAGAGGGCACCACAGAAAACGGAGACATTATTACCATTAATTATGTGGGATATCTGGAAGGTTCAGAGGAGCCTTTTGAAGGGGGCACCGATGAAGGTGTGTCACTTCAGCTTGGTTCAGGAGCCCTGATAGGCAATTTTGAAGAACAGCTGACAGGTAAGGAAATAGGCAGCACTGTTGACGTGGCTGTTACATTTCCGGAAGACTACTCTGCAAATCCTGACCTTATCGGACAGAAGGCAGTATTTAAAACAACTATCGTATCGAAGATCGTTGCTGACACTCCGGAACTTACGGATGAATGGGTCAGGGAATTTTCCGAAAAGCACCTTCCGGAGAAATATGAAACCACAGATGAGTTCAGAACATACTGCAGGTCATATCTTGAAGAGTATGTACTTCATACAGCAATGCTGAATGTTCTTGGAAGCAAGACTACCATTACAGGCTACAATGCTTCAGCAGCCAGTATGCTGATCAGTTACTCAGCAAAAAATCTTTCTGTCTATGCTGTATCCTACGGATATGATGAGGAGACCTATGCGAAAATGTACGGATATGATTCTGTAGAAGCATATGAACAGGCAGAGGCCATCTCATATATGAATATTGCCATGATCACCAATAAGATAATGACAGACCTGGGTATGACATATACTCTTGAGGAAATGGATGATGCCATGAATGCTTACATCAGGCTGAGCGGATACGGCGATACATATACTCCTGAAACCTATAAGGAGGCAGCAGGTAAAGCAGGCTTATGGACATTCAGAAATCTGGAATTCAAATTCAACAATGCCATGAAGGCGATTGAGGGCAATGTGGTTATAGTGGAGAACACAGAGGCAGAGTAATGATGTTGATGCGACACCGGGATGCTTTGCAGTGTTGCTGTCGGTGAATAGTCATGAATATTTTACGTCTGAATCATTGTCTTTTTATACGGAATAGTGTAAAACTGAAGTCAGGACTGCTTTAACGGGCATGTCCGGAAGAAAAGGTAATAATTGGAGCCTTAGAGGCATACACATTTTAAGGAGATATGTAATGAAAACTATTTATTCAGAAGCACAGCCGGGTAAGGTTGTTCTTAAAGAAAAAGAAATCGGCCATCCGGGTCCCGGTGAAGTACTGGTTAAGGCTATGTACAGCACATTAAGCCCGGGAACAGAATGCGGACTTTTACATGAAGCTATCGTTCCGCTGCCCACATGCATCGGCTATTCAATGGCAGGTGAGATCATCGAAGTAGGCGAAGGCGTAACAGAATTCAAGGTTGGTGATCACGTAGTATCTACCATCGAGCATGCTCAGTACATCATCACATCAGAACTCAACTGCACACTGTGCCCTGAAGGTGTCGATATGAAGCAGGCAGCTTTCTGGAACCTGGCACATACAGGTATGTACTGCCTCAGACAGTCAGGACTTCAGATGGGCGAGCCGGCTATCATCATGGGCGAAGGCTTTGTAGGTGCTGTTACAGCACAGCTGGCCAAGATTGCAGGTGCATGCCCTGTTATCCTTACAGGACATCATGAGGAGAAGCTGGCAGCATCAAGAGAAATGGGTATCGACTATACAGTTAATACCAAGACTGATCCGGAAGGACTTGAAAAGCTTCTTGCAGAGCTGGGACTTGAAAATAAGGTTCCTGTAATTTTCGAAGCTACAGGCAACAGAGAAGCTCTTATGCAGGCAGCAAGACTCATTGCAGAACGCGGTCGTATCATTATGATCAGCCAGGTACACGGAGAAGCAATGCCGCCTATCGACAACGATATCATGCAGAAGGGTGTAAGCTTCATCGGAACATATGTAAATTCACGTCCATACAAGCTGAAGAGAGCAGACCTTCTTATCACAGGAACCTGGCCGCCGGTAATGGGCACCCAGCTTAATCCATATAAGAACAAAGATATGTGGACTGCAGATGAGGATATCAAGGTGTACCTTAACTACGTTAAGTACGGACGTCTTAACATCACTCCTCTTATCAGCCATACCTTCGATTACAAAGAGATTCCGGAAGCATATGATAAATATGTATTCCCGCATCCAAGCAAGGAAATCACAGGCGGACTTATCTGCTGGTAGGATTTATACCGATAATATTAAGTGGCTGCCCTTTCGGGCAGCCACTGCTATTCAGAAACGGCTGTACAGCCGTTTTTATCATATATGGGTGAGCAGGACTCAGTTCAGCCCGTATGCATGGGCCAGCGCAATGAAACGGGATTCGGATCTGTCTATCCTGTCATAGGGAACGCAGTATGCGATACGTACGTAACCGGGACATTCAAAGGCGGAGCCTGCCGACAGCAGCAGATGATGATCATCCTTGGCTCTGGCAACAAATGCACGGTCGTCCTCTTCGGGGGTCTTCATGAACAGGTAAAAAGTGCCCTGCGGGTATACATATTCGAAACCTGCTTTGTCCATTATCTCCAGGAGTCTTTTTCTGTTTCTGCCGTACTCTTCAAAGTCACACAGCTGAGCCATGGCTCTGATGATTGCCAGCTGCTGGAGCGAAGGCGCATTTACGGATCCGATGGCACGCATGCTGACTGCTGCCCCGGCTATGAAGCTGTCGGATTCATCTATTTCATCCGGCATTACCAGATAGCCTATCCGCTCTCCCGGTATGGACATTGACTTGCTGTAGGAATATGCGATCAGTGTATTGGAGTAATATTTCGGGATGAAAGGCACCTGTACACCGTCATATACTATTTCTCTGTAAGGCTCATCCGAAATAAGATAAATGGTGGTTTTGAACTCCTTTTGCTTAGCTTCCAGAACGGCGGCAAGCCTTCGTACGGTTTCCTCGCCGTAGACAACTCCGGAAGGATTGTTTGGATTGTTTATGATGACTGCCTTTGTACGGGGTGTAATGGCTGCGGCTATCTGGTCTGTGTCAGGCATGAACGTGGGAGGATTGGCAGGAACAACTACTGTCTTTCCGCAGAATGAGCCTACATAATTTCTGTACTCCAGGAAAAAAGGAGCCAGGACCAGTACTTCATCCCCTGGGTCCAGCATGACCTTAAGAGCCAGAACCACGGCATTTGCAGCACCTGTTGTCATGAAAATATTTTTCGGAGCATATGAAGCACCGTAACGTTTTTTCAGATCATCGCATACCGCCTGACGGGATTCCTCGAAACCTGCATTGGACATATATCCGTGAAGCTTCATGGATTCTGTGTTCTCAAGTGCATCTTCCATGGCATTTCTTATGCTTTCCGGAGCGGGAACGCTGGGGTTGCCGAGACTGAAGTCAAACACATCATCAGCCCCGTATATTTTTACCATTTTCTTTCCTTCTTCAAACATGGCCCTCAGCGTGGAACCGCTCCCTAAAAGCCGCTGAGTTTCTTTTGAAATAGCTGACATAATTCTTACTATCCCCTTTTAAATGAATCTGATATAAAAATCTGCCCCCGTTTATCCGGCACGGTCAGGCGGGAGAATATCCCTCTGAAAGCATTATATTCGCGGGAAAAATAAAAAGCAAACACCTGCAGTAAAGCACAAACGTTCCAAAGCATGAGTGCTTAAAAGCACAGACGCATCAAAGCATCAAAGCGCATACATACAATCTTCACATGTATCAGGTTGTTATTTGACATGTACTATACTATAATAATACAATCTGTTTTTGTCGGTAAAATCAGACAGAACGAATTATAAATCAACCCGCACCGAAAGCGGGACACGGAGGCATAAACATGAAAAAGATCTTGACCCTGATTCTCTGCGTTGTACTTGCTGCTGCTGTTATGACAGGCTGCGGAGCTCAGAAGGAAGAAGAAACAACAGCACCTGTTGTAAACGACCCTGCAGTTGCGGGAACATGGACAGAGCCTGATTTCGACTCAGGGTATGTATTCAATGAAGACGGAACCGGCAGAGATATATTCTGGGATATTACGTTTACATATACTGCAGCTGACGGGGAACTGGTCATCACATACGATGACGAGAAATACGGTAAGGACAGGTACAGTTATATGGCATCTGAAACAGAGCTTACCATGACCCGGTCAACCGAGTCAGATAAATCATTCACGTATACAAAGAAATAAAGGGAGAAAGACTATGGGTATAATTCTTGCCTCTACAGCCATTGCGGACTGGCTTAACACCAATTTTGCAGGCTTTGATATGGCAATATTTAAATTTTTCGGAGGAATCCAGAGTGATATAGGAACATTTATTGCCAGACTGTTCACCTCGATGGGTGCAACTATCTATGCTGTACTGTTCCTGGTGCTGGCGCTGGTGCTTGTATTATTCAAACGCACCAGAAAAGTGGGGCTGGCACTCGTGTTTGCCATTGTGATAGGAACTCTTATCACAAATATCATCCTCAAACCGATGGTTATGAGGATACGGCCATACAATGCCCTCCAGAATGTGGGAGATTTCCTGAAATGGTATATAGGAGCAGGGGCAGCGGCTGAATCGGATTTCTGCTTCCCGTCAGGACATACCTGTGCTGCCACTGAAATCGCAATAGTTCTGTGTGCCGTTCATTTCAGCGGAAGAAAGAAAGGCATATGCTGGATATTCCCTGTGGTTGCCTTCCTGACAGGCTGCTCAAGAATATACCTTATGGTCCACTATCCGTCGGACGTTCTGGCAAGCCTCGTAATAGGACTTGTGGCAGGCATAGCAGGATACTACATCAGCAAACTGATCTGCTATATTCTTGACAGGACGGGACTGGACGACAGACTGGATCTGGAACGGGTGCACGTAAGACGCAGGGGAAGACATATCACCAGAGGCGCGGCAGGGCTGGCTATAGCAACAGCATGGCTCATCATATTCATGGTATCCTTCGTTAAGATTCAGATAGAATCCGGGGAACAGTATCAGAGCACACATCCCAGATGTGCGTATGATCAGGAATATAAATGCTACAATGAAGCCCAGACCGGAAAAAATTATCCTGCAATAGACGGTAAGTATTATTGTAAGATACACTGGAAGGAATTAAGTAAATGAAAAGAAGCTCGGAAAGACCCGTGAAGCGCAGAAAGGGAATACCCACATATGTGCTTGTAACCATCATCCTGGCTGCGGTATGCGTTCTTATTGTATGTGCGTTCAAACTGATATCCATCAGCAACTCCTATAAGGCAGCAGATGATGCTTATGCGGCGATAAACCAGATGTTCAAAAAGGATAAGGATAAGAATCAGGATCAGAAAAAAGGACTTGACGTGCTTATAGAGGAGTCGGATTTCGAATGGGACTTTGATGCATTGGTAGACTACTGTTCGGATTCTGTAGGGTATATCTTTCAGGAAGGTGTAATGTCCTATCCGATAGTTCAGGCTGAGGACAATGACAAATATCTCAGAAACCTGATGAACGGTGAGTATAATGTGGCCGGAACCCTGTTCGTAGACTGCAGGTTCCCAAAAGGACTTGAGGGCAAATACTCCATCATTTACGGACATAACATGTACAATATTACAATGTTCGGCACCATACCAGAATATGTAAATGAAGAGTACTACAGAGCACATCCGACATTTGATATTTTTGTCGGATACAAACACTACAGGTATCATGTTTTTTCCGCATTTGTCGCAGATGCGGAAGGGTATGTATATACGTATGATGTGGATGAAATGGAGCCTGCCGACAGAAAGGCATTTTTCGATCAGCTGAGGGCCGACGGAGAATATGAGACTGACTTCAGGGAACTGACGGCAGATGATAACGTAGTGGTGCTGTCAACCTGTGTTACCTGGAAGGATTATTCCCTCAGAAATGTAGTATGCCTGGTAAGAGCCGAGGAAATCGTCGGCTGGTAGCATTAAAACCGACTGCAGGAAGGAGCTGAACCCCGGGCTATGGCAGCAGGAACATTTGATATTCAGGAAGAACTGAGAAATCTTCCCTCTGCTCCCGGAGTGTATCTGCATCACAATGCAGAGGGGGAAATAATATATATAGGTAAGGCCAAGAACCTGAAAAACCGGGTCAGTCAGTATTTTCAGACCGGCAGGGACCGTTCTGTAAAGATCCGGATGATGGTATCACATATAGCATATTTTGAGTACATCATGACTCCCACAGAGAATGATGCTCTCCTGCTGGAAAACAGGCTTATCAAGAAATACATGCCCCGGTACAATACACTGCTTAAGGACGGCAAGACTTATCCCTACATAAAGCTTACCACCGGAGATGCGTATCCCAGACTGATGAAGGTACGTAATGTATATAAGGACCGGCATAAATATTACGGACCTTATCCCCATGAGGCGGCGGTAAATGAGATAATAGACCTTCTGAATGCGGTATACCACCTGAAGAGCTGCAGCATGAAGCTGCCGGAGGACGCAGGGAAAAAGAGAGCATGCCTGAACTATCATATAAACAGATGTGATGCTCCCTGTGAAAACAGGATCTCACAGGAGGATTATGCAGAGAAGATAGTACAGGTGCGAAAGTATCTGGATGGCAATTCCAGTGATCTGATCCTCTACCTTAGGAAGGAAATGGAAGAGGCATCATCCCGCATGGAATATGAGCGGGCAGGGGAATGGAAGGAACTTCTGTTTTCTGCAAAACGCATCAGGGATGAGCTGTCAAAACGCAAGGACTGGAAGATCATTGAGCAGAATGAGGAACGGATCCGGACTGACGAGGTCCAGACCAGAGGAGCTGTAAGGGAATTGTCGGATATGCTGGGTATACCCTATGCAGCCAGGATGGAATCCTTCGATATATCCAATACCTCAGGAGCGGAAAGCGTCGGGTCCATGGTGGTATATGTGGACGGCAGACCTAAGAAAAGCGATTACAGAAAGTTTAAGATAAAGACGGTTGAAGGTCCTGATGATTACGCCAGCATGGCAGAGGTACTGAGAAGAAGACTGACCCACACCGGGGATGGGTCCTTCGATGTATTGCCTGATCTTCTTATGATAGACGGAGGCAAGGGACAGGTAAATGCCGTACTTGAGGTAATAGATGAACTGATAGAAGAGGGAAGGAAGAATCTGGCAGGCCTTCATGTCTGCGGAATGGTCAAGGACGACCGTCACAGGACCAGAGGGATAATGTTCCGGGATGAAGAATACATAATGCCCAGAACCTCCGAAAGCTTCAAACTGGTCACCAGGATACAGGATGAGACCCACAGATTTGCCATTGAGTTTCACAGAAAGCTCCACAGCAAAGGACAGCTCCATTCCGTACTGGATGATATAGAGGGAATAGGGCCGAAGCGAAGAACGGCACTCATCCGCAGATTCAGATCCCTGGATAACATTAAGGCAGCAACCCTTCAGGAACTTTGCGATGTTCCTGAGATGAACACAAAGGCGGCACAGAATATTATAGATTATTTCAGCCTGTAACATTCCGGACCGGACAGGAGGGCAGATCAATGGCACGGCAGATAAGTTTTGCATGCGATTCCGATAAAGAGAATTTCAAGACAGTAACCGTTAAGAGCCTGGCAGATTTCATGGGTATGGAAAGTGCCATTCCGGAAATGGATCTCAGCCAGCATATCATTACCCAGAAGTCCATCAACAGGCCGGGATTTCAGCTGGCAGGTTTTTATGAATACTTTGATGCCAACCGTGTCCAGATAGCAGGCATGGCAGAATATGAATATTCGAGAATGCTGAGTAATGAATTAAGGGAAGAACGCATGGATAAGCTATTTGCCCTGGGATTTCCGGCAATGATAGTTTCCAGAGGCCTCAGTCCTTATCCGGAAACCCTTAAGGCAGCCAGAAAATACAACATTCCGCTCCTTCTGTCCAAGGATGAGACAGGTAAGGTAATAGTTAACTGTGTTAACTGGCTCAGTGAACAGATGGCTCCCATGGAAACCACCCACGGGGTACTGGTAGACGTATTCGGCGAAGGAATACTCATAACCGGTGACACAGGCATAGGAAAGAGCGAGACGGCCATTGAACTTATCAAGAGAGGACACCGTCTTGTAGCGGACGACCTGGTGGAGATAACCAAACAGAACGACTTTTATCTGCTGGGAGCATCTCCGGAACTCACAAGGCACTTTGTAGAGCTGAGAGGTATAGGCGTTGTGGATATCAAATCCCTCTACGGAGTGGAATGTGTTAAGGAACAGCAGCGAATAGACATGATAGTCCATCTCGAACCCTGGAACGGACAGACCAGCTATGACAGACTGGGCCTGGATGAGAAATACGAGGAGATCATGGGGGTTCAGATAGTGACCCATAATGTTCCGGTACGTCCCGGAAGAAATCTCGCAATAGTTATAGAGACAGCTGCTGTTAATAACAGGCAGAAGAAAATGGGCTACAATGCAGCCCAGGAAATGGTTGACCGTGTGCGCCGGAAGATACTCTCGAAAAATACGGGTGATGACGCAGAATAATAAGACAGCACACTGGCCTTGGAAAATACGGATACAGGATATGATAAATATTTCAGATAAAGCCCTTGAGGCAATAGAGAAAGTAATCGGTGAGGGAAATATCAGAAAAAACGAACCGATGAAACACCATACTTCCATGGAAGTAGGAGGCCCGGCAGCATGGTTCTTTACTCCTGAAGATCAGGAGGGGATAGCTGCAGTGCTGGTGAATCTTCAGCAGGAAGGTATACCATATTACATTATAGGAAAAGGCTCCAATGTGATATTCCGCGACGAAGGTTATGACGGAGCAGTTATCTGTCTGGCAGATAATTACAGCGGATATGAGATTATTTCCGCAGATGATGAAACTGCAGTGGTATCTGTAAAAGCAGGAACCTCCAACAGGGATTTCTCCGACGCGATGATAAATGAAGGACTGGCCGGATTCGAATTTGCGTCAGGCATACCCGGCTCCATAGGGGGAGCCACTGCCATGAATGCCGGGGCCTATGACGGAGAGATGAAGCATATCATCAGGGAAGTAAAGCTGCTTGATGAACAGGGCAATGTGATAGTACGTTCCAATGAGGAGATGGACCTGAGCTACAGACATTCCCTGGTGAGTTCAGGAGGATATACAGTACTTGAGACGGTGCTGAATCTGAAGAAGGATGATCCCGCAGCCATTCAGGCACGGGTGGATGACCTTACAGCCAGAAGAGAAGAAAAACAGCCTCTGGAATATCCCAGCTGCGGGTCTACCTTCAAACGCCCGGAGGGATATTTCGCAGGAAAGCTGATATCTGATTCGGGGCTGAAGGGTTACAGACACGGTGGAGCACAGGTATCCGAAAAGCATGCAGGCTTTGTGATCAACAGGGACAATGCCACTGCATCGGAAATACTTGAACTCATAGAATATGTTAAAACCACAGTACTTGAGAAGCAGGGGGTTCTTCTGGAATGCGAAGTGAAGATACTGTGATATCCTGGACCGTCAGGGTGCGGGACGAGCTGGTGAATATGTTTACCAGGTCGGAAAAGTGCAGAAAAGCGGAGCTTACTGCCATATTGATATTCAACAGTCAGTGTGTGAGGCTGGACAGGGAAACCGGCAGATATATTTACGAGGAACCAGTGGTTTCCGGGAAAAACAGCTTGTCACACATGCGAAAGACGTATAATATCAAAGAAGGAATAGATCTGAAAAAAGATCCTAAGGACATTTATAAGGACACAGAATCCAGGCGTGCATTCTTAAGAGGTGCCTTTATGGCCACCGGACTTCTGACAGACCCGGCCAAGAGTTACCATCTGGAGATCATAGCCAATCAGCTGTGGCAGGCTGAAGAACTGCAGATTCTTCTGGAAGAATTTGAAATATACGCCAGGATAACAGAGCGCCGGGATAAATATGTGCTGTATCTGCGTGACGGAGACGCCATAGTGGATATGCTTAATATTATCGGTGCCCATCAGACACTGATGGATTTTGAAAATGTCAGGATCCTGAAGGAGCATAACGAGTCGGTAAACCGAAGGGTTAACTGTGACATGGCCAATATCAGCAAGGCGGTTGCAGCATCCGGCCGGCAGCTCAGGGATATAGAACTGATACGTGATACGGCAGGACTGGATTCGCTGGATGAAAATCTGAGACACATCTGCGAGATCAGGCTGCAGTATCCGGAGGCAGCATTATCGGAATTGGGGGATCTGATGGTGCCGCCGCTGGGCAAATCCGGAGTCAATCACAGATTCAGGAAGCTCAGCCAGATAGCAGATAAAATAAGGCTGCAGCAGGAGAAGGAACTTTAACAATTGCGGGGGTAGCGTAAATGATCGAGAAGAAAATCACGGTAGGTCTTCCGAATGGACTGGAAGCAAGACAGGTGGCAATGTTCGTACAGATAGCAGGTCAGTATAACTGTTCTGTAAATATTGAGTACAAGGGCAGAAGAGTAAATGCCAAGAGCATCATGGGTATGATGAGCCTTGGTCTGGCAAAGGGAGAAGAACTTACTGTTGAGACAGACGGTGCAGATGAAGATAAAGCTGCCGCCGGACTTGAAGCATATCTGTCAGGAAAATAAGGAGCAGTAATGCCTTTCACACATCTTCATGTCCATACTGAGTTCAGCCTCCTGGACGGTTCCGGAAAGATCCGGGAAATGATATCCCAGGCGAAGAATCTCGGCATGGACAGTCTGGCAATCACAGACCATGGCGCCATGTACGGCGTTATTGATTTTTACAAAGAAGCCAGGGCACAGGGAATAAAGCCTGTCATAGGATGCGAGATATATGTTACGAGCGGATCCAGATTTGACAGGGAAGTTAACAAGGGTGATGACAGATATTGTCACCTTGTTCTTTTAGCGGAAAATAATCAGGGCTACAGCAACCTGATGAAGATAGTATCCATAGGTTTTACCGAGGGCTTCTATTACAAGCCCAGAGTTGACTATGAGATACTGGAAAAATATCACGAGGGTATCATTGCATCATCGGCATGTCTTGCCGGGATAGTGTCCAGAACCCTTATGAAAGGTCAGTACGAACAGGCCTGTGAAGAAGCAGTAAGGCTTAATAATATTTTCGGAAGAGGGAATTTCTTTCTGGAACTCCAGGACCACGGGATACCGGAGCAGAGAAATGTCAATACCCAGCTTATCAGAATGAGCGAGGAGCTGGATATTCCTCTTATATGTACAAACGATATCCATTATGTATTTGACACAGACGCGGAGGCCCATGACATCCTGCTGTGCATTCAGACCGGCAAAAAGCTGAATGATCAGGACAGGATGCGTTATGAGGGGGGTCAGTATTACATGAAGTCACCGGAGGAAATGGCTTCATTGTTTTCCTATGCTCCGGATGCCATCCGCAACACCGAGGAGATAGCCCGCAGGTGCAATGTGGACATAGAGTTCGGTGTACAGAAGCTTCCCAGATTCTATGTTCCTGACGGGTTCACGTCCTATGAATACCTGGAAAAGCTCTGTGAAGAAGGCCTTAGAAAGCGATATCCGGATTATGAAGAGCACGAGGAAAGACTGCATTTCGAACTGGATACCATCCGGAACATGGGCTATGTTGATTACTTCCTCATTGTATGGGATTTCATCAATTACGCCAAATCCAATGATATAATGGTAGGCCCCGGCAGAGGCAGTGCCGCAGGAAGCATAGTATCCTACTGCCTTGAGATCACGGATATAGATCCCGTAAAATACAGTCTTATATTTGAAAGATTCCTTAATCCCGAGCGTGTATCCATGCCTGATATAGACGTGGATTTCTG
>JABUTA010000429.1 GCA_021443845.1 Parasporobacterium sp. | reverse complement strand
TTCAGATGTTTAAAACAAAGATGGCAAACGGTATACTACCTTCTAATGTAACACTGACGATTACTATAGAGAAAGATAAGGACAACAAGTTCAGAAATCATGTTGACAAGCTGTTGGCATCATTCAACAAGAAGTATGAGGATGTTGAGGAAGAAGATAAAATAATTCCTCTCCAGTATGTTGCTGTGAAGCCTCCTAAGGAAGTTATGTCGGTTGACGAAAGTCAGAACCTAGTCAGTTTCCTTTATACTTTGTTCAACGGATCATACACTTCACAGAATGCAACGGATGACAGCGACGACAAGACTTACACTTATCTCAGGTCAGTTAACTTAAAGAAGAATAGGATTCTGGTTGAAACATCAGGTTACAGTTCATCGGCAGAGATTCTTAAGGAACTGATAGATTCTGAGAATACTCTTGCTACCCTTAATGGATTTAAGCATAAGACGCTATACACTCAGAACGAGAGTTATCATGACAGTCCTACCAAGTTTGCGAATGACCTAAAAGAAAGCTTCGACTTATATACTGAAGATAAGACAAAGTATCAGGATAAGCTTGTATCGACCCCTGCTTCCAGAATTGCAGAGATGTCAAGTAAGGAATCGATAGTAGTCATCAATATGAACAGCAAGACTGCCGAAAACGTAATTGGTTCCATGGTGACATATATGAAAACCCGTGGTGAAAAGTAATACTGTACAAAACGATAATAAATAACCGCTTAAGAAATAACTCTTAAGCGGTTATTTTGGATATTGTACTGATCAGATTAATCCATCTCGTCGTATATGCCGCCTTCTTCAAGAATGTCAAAGGCTTTCTGGGCTATATCTTCCGGAACTCCATAGAATGCTTCCGCGATTCCGCCAGCCATGCATGCTATGGTGTCAGAGTCCCCGCCGAGGGAGATACATGTCCTTATTACATCCTCATAGCTGTCCCCTTCAAGGAAGCATTCTATAGCCTGAGGAACGGACTTCTGACACGTAGGTTCGAATCCGTATTCTTCTCTGATATCATCAATAGAGAAGTCAAGTTTGTAGTAGTTCTCGGTAACTTCCTGTCTGATATCTTCCTTTGAGAAGTTGTTGTTGGCCATCCAGATGCAGTGTGCAATAGCTACTGCGCCCTTAATTCCTTCAGGATGATTATGAGTGATATCGGCAGACGCCTCGGCGAGCTGAAGTACTTCCTTAAGGTCATCCGAATAAAAAGCTACCGGAGACACTCTCATGGCTGAACC
>JABUTA010000428.1 GCA_021443845.1 Parasporobacterium sp. | reverse complement strand
TCTGTTCGGATGAGAAGGAGCAGATAGATTACGACAAAATTCCGGCATGCATTTATGTTAATCCTGAAATAGCAAGCATAGGTTATACAGAAGAACAGGCTGCCGAAAAGTTTGGTGAAAACATTGCAGTCGGCCGATTCCCGATGGTTGCAAACGGGAAAACCTCAATTGAGGGTGGAAAAGGCGGATTGTTTAAGGTTATAGTTTATAAAGAAAACAGACAGATTGTGGGAGCGCATCTGTATGGGCTGCATGTCACAGAGCAGATTGGAGAACTTTCTGCTGCAATGGCCAACAATATTACTGTAGATAAAATGCTTGATGTAGTACATCCTCATCCGTCTGTAAATGAGGCTGTCGGTGAAATGTTCCTTTCGGCTGTGAACGGAAGTGCAATTCACGCAAGATAGTCATATTAGCACTATAATTTAAAACAGGAGGTACTTGTTATGAAGAAGAGTTTAGGTGTAAAGCCGTATTTGTTCCCGATGCCGGTTCTGATGATTGCAACATATGATGAGAACGGCACAGTTGATGTTATGAATATGGCATGGGGCGGCATATGCTCAGACAACATGGTAGCACTCAATATTTTTGAAGGCCATAAGACATCGGAAAATATTAAGAACCGTAAGGCTTTCACAATAAGTGTCGCTGATATTGATCACATGGCAGAAGCTGACTTCTTTGGTATGGTCAGTGCTTCTGATGACATCAGAAAATTCGAAAGAACAGGCATGCATGCACTGAAGAGTGAAAACGTGGACGCACCGATTATCGAGGAGTTTCCGCTGACACTTGAGTGCAAAGTAGTAGAGGCAGTAAACACACCTTCAGGCTTCCCAGAGATTCATTTGGCCAGAGTACTGCTTCCCCATCTGCCAATATTTCTTGAGAACTGTCTGATTCACAATGCTGATATTTTGCCTATTCCTCACGTTACAGTGCAGTTCTCCTGGCCATCTACAGTGTGCTATCTTATTCATAGTGGGATCTGACAGGCTGGCTTTCAACATCTCCTCCTGTGAAGGCTGCATCTTGTTATCATGGGGAGAAACTGCAAAATCTCCTGCCCTGCCCCTTGTATAGAACACTGCCACTCCTTGCCAGTCTCATTCCTAATACTGCTATTTTTCTCATGGCAACTCATGTTCCAGTTAGAAGGTAAATCAGAGAGTGAAATTCCATTATGACCATACTCTTGGGAGCCTCAACATTTGACAAATGGTTTTCCAGAAAGCTGGTGAGTA
>JABUTA010000427.1 GCA_021443845.1 Parasporobacterium sp. | reverse complement strand
ATGAAGTTCTGAAGGTTTGCGTACTCGCCCAGGATGTTGCTCTTCGTATAATCGATTATGTTTTCCTGTCTGAGAAGTTTGCCTGAAGCATCATAAACAGAAACCAGCTTATTGATTACTTCAACTCTGCATCCGTTTTTATCAACAAAAGGCTTGATATTTACCTGTCCTGGCTCAGGCACTGTTGATGGAGCAGGAGGATTGGCAGGTTCATCACCTGGTTTAGGTGGCCAGTTCGGGTCCTGTGTTATCGGGCCATCCCAATCAGGATCAGTGAAAAGGCGAGTAACATTTCTGAAATCCATTACCGTAAAACTCATTTTACCTTCTTTTTCTCTGAGTCTTGTTCCACGACCGATTATCTGTTTGAAGGATGTCATTGATGATATTGTCTTATCTAATACGATAAGCTTCGTCATTTTGCAGTCTGCTCCGGTTGATAGTAGTTCTGATGTAGTTGCAATAACCGGATATTCAGAAGAAACAGAAATGAAATAGTCAAGTTTGCTCTTGCCGTATTCGTCACTACCTGTAATACGAACTACATAGTCCGGATTATTTACAGTCATATCGGAGTTTTCATTTACAAGAGCAATACGCATTCTTTCTGCATGGTCTTCATTTGCACAAAACACGATGGTCTTCTGCATTCTGTCGGTGCTCTTGAGATAGTCGCTTATCTCTTTAGCAACCTGGTTGATTCTGTCCTGGATAATGATGTTGTAGTCATAGTCGCTGTTGTTGTAGATTCTGTCCTCAATAGGGAGTCCGTTCACATCCAGCTGTCCGGCATACGGCCTCCACCCGTCACCAATATTGGTTGTTATGTTGATAACCTTGAAAGGCGCAAGGAATCCGTCCTCAATACCTTCCTTGAGGCTGTATGTGTAGAGAGGGTCACCGAAGTAATCAATATTTGATACATACGACGTTTCTCTCGGGGTTGCCGTCATACCAATCTGTGAAGCACCACTGAAATACTCGAGAACCTGTCTCCACTGGCTGTCTGCCTTGGCAGAACCTCTGTGGCACTCGTCAACGATGATCAGGTCAAAGAAGTCCGGAGAGAACCATTCTTTATAGTGCTCCTCGTCATCATTGCCGACCATCTGCTGGTAAAGAGCGAAGTACACCTCATAGGCATTTATTGTATTTTTATCATCCCTTGCAAAGTTTACTTTGTGAATGGTATTGTCAAGAGGTGCGAAGTCCTGCTCGATAGACTGGTCTACAAGGATGTTTCTGTCTGCA
>JABUTA010000426.1 GCA_021443845.1 Parasporobacterium sp. | reverse complement strand
AAACAATCTTTTAATTTTCTGAAGTGTCATACACTCCAGATTAGTAAGCCAGAACCAGTACTCATCATTTTTCTTTATATCCATATTTTCTCCTTAGTTGTTTATATACATATTTCTGTAACCTATAGCCTCCAGAACATGGTTTCTTAAAATAAGTTCGGAACCTTCCAGGTCTGCTATGGTTCTTGATACCTTGAGTATCATGTAATATCCCCTTGCGGTCAGATTCAGCTTTTCATAAGCCTTATTAAGGGAATCAGCACCGCGAGGTTCTAACTTGCAGAATTCTTCTATCTGCTTCCTGTTCATCTGGGAATTGAAATCTATATCCAGATTTTTAAACCTGTTCATCTGTATGCTTCTTGCACCGGCTATAAAAGAACGCATATCGGCAGAAGATATGCCGCCGTATCTGTTTTTCAGATCGTCAAGCCCGGGTTTACTTGTTCCTACGCATATGTCAACCCTGTCAAGAATAGGTCCTTTAATCTTTCCCAGGTATTTTTCAACATCCGCTTCCGTACAGCGGCAATGCTTTCTGTCGGGATAATATCCGCATTTGCAGGGATTCGCCGCCAGTACCAGCATAAAATCCGCAGGCAGAATAACCTGTCCCGACATGCGGTTTATGGTTATTTTTTTATCCTGCACGGGAAGCCTTAAATCTTCTATAACATCTCTTTTGTACTCTGCAATTTCGTCAAGAAACAGAACTCCTTTATGTGCCAGGGTTATCTCTCCCGGTTTAGGAATCATTCCTCCCCCGACAAGTGCATGGGAAGTTATGCTCTGATGGGGTGCCCTGAAAGGCCTGTTAAGCATCAATGAATCCTCATCAAGCATCCCCATTACGCTGTATATTTTAGTAAGTTCCAGACACTCCTCTTCCGTCATGCAATTTAAAATAGAAGGAATCCTGCATGCCATCATGGTTATTCCCGACCCCGGAGGTCCTATATAAAGCAGGTTGTGAAATCCCGCAACCGCAATCATGGTTGCCCTTTTGGCTTTTTCCTGACCGCATACATCCTTAAAATCCAAAGTATTGTTAATGTATGCATTTTCGAGCATTTCTCCTATAGGCAGGTGCTCCTGTTCTATAGATGCTCCTGTATTCAGTTCATGAATCAGTGACGACAGGTCAGCCGCTCCTCTGACATTTATACCGGAAGCCAGGGAACCTTCTTTTACATTTGCCATTGGAACCACCAGTTCTTTAAATCCGTTTTCTGCCGCCAGCAATGCTATGGAT
>JABUTA010000425.1 GCA_021443845.1 Parasporobacterium sp. | reverse complement strand
AAGATTGGTCTTGGTAATAGCCGAAGTATTGTTATAGGTAGTAACAGTTGTATTGCCGTCATTATCTTCAGCACTTACTATAAGTTTTCCTGAAGCATCCATATCAATGATAATATTCTTAGCACTGATACTGATATTCGTCTCGTCTGAGCTTACATTATTATTAGCGAGCAGCTCGGTTGTATCATCATCTGTCTCGTCGTCGGTTACGGGTTCTTCAGAAGCCTGCTCTTGCGTCACCTCTTCATAAGACGTCTGAATTTCTTCCGTCTGCTCGTCAGGATTCTGCTCTTCTGTTACCTGAGGGACATCCTCCCGGTTATCAGGTAACTGCATATCGGAAACAGACTCCTTATCGGAATCTGTCTCTTCAATAATCTGCTGCTGTGTTTCTGCGGCAGTCGTCTCTTCTATTTCTTCGGCAAATGTAGAAACAGGCGCTAAAACAACAAGTCCCGTTACAATAAACAGAACTGCCAGCAGACCCTTTATTCTATTAAGTTTTTCTTTTACCTTACCTGACGACATATATTAATCCTAACCATCCTGATAGCGGAAAGCATACCACTCCCACTATTAAGCCCATTATTCATACTAACTTTACTCCTATATCCCGTAAATGGCAACATCTATAACATACAAATTGCCATTTAATTTGCCCCATGATAAAATTGTGGGCACATTCAAATTGTATTCAGGGTATAAATTCATGGAACCTAAAAACCGTTTTACCGCATATTTTAAGAATAGAAAAAGACTTCTTGCTATTATTTTATGCATCGTATTAGTATTCAATATTGCTGCCGCTGCCATTACTACGGTAGTGGTTATAAATAATAACAAGGCTGCCGAATCTGCCGAAGCCGGTGCCGCCTCGGATACCTCTGCCGAATCTTTAGAAGCTTCACAGCCCGCCGAAGATATCGATCCTGTACTTCAGGAAAAACTGAATGCCTTCTATAATGCCTACTCTGCCGGAGACTATAACAAAGCTCTGGAACACATCACTTATGTGATTGATAACTATAAAGTTACCGCTGCCGAATATTGCCAGCGTGGCCTTGTTTACAGCCGGTTAGGACAGAACGATAAAGCCATTCCCGATCTTCAGGCTGCATTAAAGCTTGACCCTGAAGACTTTACCTCCCTTTCTCTTCTTGCCCAGATTTATACTGCAGAAGAAAAATATCAGGAGGCTTCCGACGCCCTTGGAAAAGCAATTTCCCTTATAGAATCTAAAAAAGCTTCAACATC
>JABUTA010000424.1 GCA_021443845.1 Parasporobacterium sp. | reverse complement strand
CAAGGCGTAAAACAACCAATTAAACTTGCATCGGGTAAAACCACAACAGAATATACCAAGTTTGAATGGCCAGACGGACAAGTAACTGAAGGACATAGAAATGACACTATGTTCAAGTTTCTTTCCTCAATGCAGGAACTTGGCGTTTCTGATGAAGATATGTGGAACAATGCGCTGCAGGAGAACGCAAAGAGATTCAGCCCACCACTTGAGGAAAAGGAAATTTCCAATATATATGGATCTGCGCTGAGTTTTCCAAAGGGATTTAGGCTGAAACGAAATAAAAACGGTAAGGTTGAGGCATTAACAGCTAATTTTGAGGATATATTAGAAAAGGATCCGAGGCTTTCCGGCAAGATTCGTAAATCAAGATTGGCGCTTTCCAATATTCTTATATTCGGAGAAGGTGAGGAGCCATTGCCTTGGGTTAACCAGAGCAGTTGCTACCAGGAAATGACCGATTATGATGAAGCGGAACTAAAGTCATACATTGAGCGCAGATATGGAATATATAATGAGCAGAAGTTCAGTAATGCGCTCCGGACTGTATCTGGTCGACTTGAATTTGATGAATTTGAGAATTGGCTGAATGGTCTTCCTGCATGGGACGGTACCGAACGCGTTAAACATCTGCTCCATAAGTATTTAGGCGTAGAAGAGAACCAATATACTCAGGAAGCGATTAAGTTATATATGGTCGCTGCAATTGCAAGAACATTCCATCCAGGGAGAAAGTTTGACTATTGTCTGATAGTTGTCGGTGATCAGGGCGTGGGCAAATCACTTTTCTTCAGGAAGCTTGCAGTTAATGATGAGTGGTTCTGCGACAATATGGTAACTCTGGACGGTAAAGACGCAATGGAAATACTACGCGGAATGAAAATGATTGAACTTGCTGAGCTGTCTGCATTTAAGTCAGCCAAGGATATTGAACATATAAAAGCATTCATAACAAGCCAGACAGACATATTCCGTTCACCTTATGACAAATATTCCGGAAAGCATCAGCGTCAATGCGTATTCTGTGGAACTACCAATGACAGACACTTCTTAGTTGACTCAACCGGCAACAGAAGATATATGCCGGTTCAGGCTGTGGCAATTAACAGGGAACAACCACTTGATGCAGCTGATCCGGATGAAGTCAGGGCGCACATCATCCAGTGCTGGGCAGAAGCATACCACATATATAAGACTGAGTATGCTAATCCGGACAAACCGTTAATACTTTCCAAACAGGCTGAAGCAATAGCA
Organism: Parasporobacterium sp.; assembly: GCA_021443845.1. Lineage (GTDB taxonomy): Bacteria > Bacillota > Clostridia > Lachnospirales > Lachnospiraceae > RGIG5612. The sequence continues at coordinate 3 of JABUTA010000424.1, read as the reverse complement.
AAT
>JABUTA010000423.1 GCA_021443845.1 Parasporobacterium sp. | reverse complement strand
AACTCAATACTATATAGGTTATCTGTATGATTGGGAAGGGGTTTTGACCCCTTCCCTTTGTTTTTGCCAATTAATATTTTACTCTAAGGTTTCCTGTTTTTCTTGATATCATGTGACCAAATTCATGAACTGATATACTTTCAAATTTTGAGGACGCAAATTTATTTCCGTTAAGTAAGTTTTTTTCTGTAATAGCTTTGTCTCTTAATGCAAGAGAATTAAATACAATAGTATTATTCTGTAATTCAGCAAAATCTTGGTCCTCTAACAGTTTGACTGTAACTGTTATCCCTCTTGGAGGTATATTTGTATAGGTTTCTCTAAGCACAGAAATTGTATCTATCTGAGATTTAATAAGACCAGGATCGCCATCAAACTTGCTAAGATCAACGATTCTGACGCCCTTATCTGCAGCGTATGATATAATTTCATTCTTTTCTTCCTTTGTGACCATTCTTGCAGTTGTTTTGCTCCAGTCGTTTTTAAAGACCCCATCACTTTCAGATGCCATGTGTTCCGCATCCCATTCTGCATCAACTTCATCCATATACTGCCTTCTGAGCTCCCTGCGCTCATCTGCAGTCATTCCTGTGACAGATGAATTCCTTATTGATTTCATAATGCAGTGGCAATTGATGCTTTCTCCGGCCGGAAGGCTTGTATCCCTCGGACTCATTGGAGAATATCTCCCTCCATCAGCTCCAATAAGATCAAACGGCTCGTCAACCTTTTTCCTCTGGCCGCTTATTGCCTGATGGTTTGGTCTTGGCTTATTTTTGTGTAATCCTGTATGGTGCCATTCTTTTTCATCAACGGCAGGATTCTGTCTCATTGCTTCCAGCTGAGAATACGATTCAACCCTTAGCACTTCTGTGATAGCAACACGTCTTGCCCTTGATCCAGGACTCCTGATTGCGCTGTCCGATATTTTCCTGGCTGTTTCTTCTATGCTGAGAGCCTGTGACTGGCTTCGTAACAGGATGTTCTCAATCTGAGTGTTTGTTGTCAGGTGCATGATATCAGCAAGATCCTGGGACCAGCTTGTAATGAAATCCTGCGCCGGCTTCGTAATGCGGTCATCAATCGCCAGGGCTTCATCTGCATCAACAAGCCACGCAGTTGTGCATGTATGCATAAGATCGTCGAATTGATCATGTAGTATCTCTATAAGCTTATCGCGAAGATCCTGTTCTGTTTTGATATCCGGCCAGATATCTCTGATGAAATTATCTAGTCCGGTTGCCTTCTGCAGTCTCTCCAGGA
>JABUTA010000422.1 GCA_021443845.1 Parasporobacterium sp. | reverse complement strand
ACGAACCGGATAAGCAGGATCTGAGCGGGATCGCTGTTGATGCGACAAATTTCCCGGATGCAAAATTTCTTGCTTATGTCCGCGAAAACTGTGATACAGACGGGAACGGGTTCCTCAGTGACGGAGAGATACGTGCCGTAAAGAGCATAGATGTTTACAAGAAAGAAATCAAGTCTTTGGCAGGAATCGGTTTTTTCACTTCATTAACCGACCTGAACTGTGGTCATAACAGTTTGACAGAACTGGATCTGAGCGCCTTGCGGGGATTGACCCGTTTGGATTGTAGAGAAAACCTTCTGGACAGTCTGGACCTGAGTGCCCTGCGGGGATTAACCTATCTGGATTGCAGTGAAAACCTTCTGGACAGTCTGAATCTGAATGTCGTACAGGGGTTAACACATTTAGAGTGCAACAGGAACTTCCTGACAGAGCTGAACGTGAGTGCCTTGCGGGGATTGACCTATTTAAGCTGTTATGAAAACAAACTGACGAAACTGGATGTAAGTGCCTGCCCGGGATTAACATTTTTCAGCTGCTATGAAAACCAGCTGACGGAACTGGACGCGAGTGTCTGTCCGGGGTTAACAAAACTGTATTGCAGCGATAACCGGCTGACAAAGCTGAATGTGAGAAACTGTACGGCTTTAACGGACTTGAACTGCAGATACAACCCGCTGAGCGTATTGGATGTAAGAACCTGTACGGCATTGCAGAGTCTGACTTGTGACAGTAATAATCTGCGTAAGCTGGATGTAAGCGGCTTGCCGGCATTGAAAAACTTGTATTGCGTGAATAATACTTCTCTCACCGTACTGAATGCGGGTAGCTGTCCGAAATTATATTATCTGGTCTGTTCAGACTGCGGCAGCCTGACGGAACTGAATGTGAATGGCTGTCCCGCATTGCAGGAACTGTATTGCAAAGGAAACAGCCTTGGTATGCTGGATATCAGCGACTGCCCGTATCTGATCGATCTCCTGAAAAATGTGATAGGAGTCGATGAAGGAACATACTACTATTTTGACGGTAAAAACAGCAGTATGACATTTGACAAGACAGTTCAGCTGATCACGAAAAAAATCAGTATTACAGATACAGATGTTACCCTGTCTGCATCTGTGTTTACCTACACCGGTTCAGCCATTAAGCCGAAGGTCGTCGTTAAATCCCAGAGTACGGTTCTGGATCCGTCCACGGATTATACGCTTTCCTACAAAAACAATACCAATGCCGGGACGGCGACAGTCACGGTTACAGGTAAAGG
>JABUTA010000421.1 GCA_021443845.1 Parasporobacterium sp. | reverse complement strand
AGCAGCATGTAGAACGGAACCTGCAACCAATATATACTCGGAAAAACCCCGAACACAATGCATACTATGATTCCGATTGCCAGCATGCCCAGATGAATAAACAGGTATGAAACACATATGCTGGTAGGAAGCGTTCCGATAGGATACCGTGTCGATGTCACCAGCTTGTCGTACCTCCTGAAGCATGACGCACCGTTCAGAATCATATCCCGCATATAGAAAAATGCAATCATGCCGATTGCGAGCCAGACAAAGTACGGACAGATAAGGCCGTCTATTGCCTTCGAGCCTCTGAAACCGATGGAGATTGCAACATAAAATACTACAATGTACATTAAGGGTTTTGCAAAAGCCCATACGAGGCCCATGTCCGAGCCTCTGTACACCTTTTTCTGATGAAACAGCGCCAGATTCCATAGCTGGCTTCTGTGTTCTATATTCTCTTTTACAAATTCAATGAGTATATTCATCTTAGAATCCCCTGTAGATAAATGCTGCTACGTCATATCCCGGCCCGTAAACTCCAAGCGAGAGCACTGCCGCAAAGCCTGCCAGAAGAACGAGCCATCTCAGTATAACGGGCTTTCCTTCCAGCATGGTTCTAAATGCTTCCTCGCCCTGATTGCCCTCTCTCTGTGCAGATTTTTCCTCATACATACTGATCAGAAACCACACGATGCATCCTGCTGCCAGAATTGCATAATCCGTTGGAGTAAGGCCGAAAGACATCATCGTTTCTCCAAACGGTGTGCCGGTATTGAGCCTGAACATCGATAAGAACATGCTCACTGCTGCCCCGAATGAAACCGCCTTCGGGAATATTCTTCCGATAAGAACGATAAAGAAGGTTCTTACGATTCTGAAGCCTTTCCACGCACTGCTTTCCCTATTGATATGCAGTACCTCTATCGCCCTGTCGAGTACAGGTTCTAAAAGCAGCCCGGAAACGATGATTATTCCGTTGTATAAACCGTATGCTATGTACTTGAACTCCGCTCCGTGCCACAGTCCGATTGTAAGGAACGTACAGAACTGAGCGATTATTACCGGAAACAGCTTGCCGACCCTGTCACCAAGAAGGCTTCTGAGGCTTTTGCCTGCCTTTCCGAACACCTTCGACATTGCCACCGGATAGAATATATAGTCTCTGCACCAGTGACTCAGTGAAATATGCCACCTGTTCCAGAATTCCGACAGATTCTGTGCGAAGTACGGACGGAGAAAGTTGTGTGTCATGGTTATCCCCATGCACTGGGCAACTCCCCT
>JABUTA010000420.1 GCA_021443845.1 Parasporobacterium sp. | reverse complement strand
AAGAAGAATCTGCAGAACAACCTGGAAAATGGAACTTGCACACCAGTACAAACCAAGTCCTGAGTTAAGAGTGAAGCAGAAAAATACTGAAAATAACGGCATTATAAGACCCATTGTCTTAGAAGCACCGCCTAATGCATCGCCCTGATCTCCTGAGGCTCCTGCTGCCTGGGTAAGCTTAAATGATAACCACTGGGCAAATCCTGCAAGCAATGGAATAAGTACAATAAAGATACCTAATCCGCCGCCAAGCATAATATTCCATGGCGTCTGGCTTAAGTCAAATCCGCAGAATGAGTTTACTTCCTTCATCTGAGTAAAATTCTCGGAAAGTGTTGTATAAGCCGGAGATCCCGGTGTAAACAGAGCAGACATTGCCTCCCATGATTTTGTAGGAAGGGTATAAAGAGTTGTAACCTGCGTATTAACATCTGTTGAAAGAATGCCCGAACTGATTGCGGTTAAGCTTGTTTTTATTGCCGGGTCCGCAGCTGCCGCACTGTTAAGAACAGTTCCGATATTTACCAGAGGTGTTTTCAATGCCTCAAGCACTGTAGGGAGCTGTCTGATAGCACCGTAAAGAGCAATGATGATAGGCATCTGGATGAATGTCTGAAGACATCCGCCGGCCTGTGATACACCGTACTTAGCGTAAACAGCCTTAGTCTCTGCCTGCATTGCCTGCATGGAGTACTGGTCATTTCTTCCCTTGTACTTAGCCTGGATAGCTTTGATTTCCGGCTGCATGATGGATGACAGCTTGGAAAACTTCTGCTGCTTGATTGTAAGAGGTAATAAAACAAACTTTACAATAAGAGTGAAGATGATAATTACCAGACCGATATTGGCAATTCCGATCTTATCGTAAAGAAATTCCATTACCCAGCTGAATGCTATGATAATCTGCTTGATTCCAGGCCAATCATAGCATCCGCCTGTGGCTGCTGCGGCATTACTTCCGCCCGCACAGCCTGCGATTAAAAAATTTAATAACACTTATGTGTCCTCCTTTATGGCACCGGGTCGTAGCCACCCTTGGAGAATGGATTGCATCTCAGAATTCTGTAGATTGCAAGTCCCAGCCCTTTAAGCGGGCCATACTTCTCAATAGCTTCAATGGCATACTGAGAGCAGGTAGGGATGTATTTACAATGACTGTATCTCTTAAACCCGGAAATATACTTTCTATAGAATTTAATTGGTGCGATCAGAATCTTTTTTCCTATGTTCTTGCCCATTTTAATTCTCTCTTTATATTAAATAATCTT
>JABUTA010000041.1:21091-28901 GCA_021443845.1 Parasporobacterium sp. | reverse complement strand
AATATTATGATACAGGGCACCATGTCCAATGCAGGAAAAAGTCTTCTGTGTGCAGGGCTGTGCCGTATTTTCAGACAGGACGGATACAGGGCAGCGCCTTTTAAGAGCCAGAATATGGCTCTTAATTCTTATATCACTGCAGAGGGTAAGGAGATGGGTCGGGCGCAGGTGGTTCAGGCTGAGGCTGCCGGTATAGAACCTGACGTAAGGATGAATCCCATTCTCCTCAAACCTACAACTGACGTGGGCAGTCAGGTGATAGTGAACGGAGAGGTTTACGGCAATATGAAGGCCATGGAATACTATGCCAGGAAGAAGGAATTCGTGCCCGATATCATGAAGGCTTACAACAGCCTTGCCGATGAATATGATATCATAGTAATAGAAGGCGCCGGGAGCCCTGCAGAGATTAACCTGAGACAGGAAGACATAGTTAATATGGGCCTTGCAGAGATGGTGGATGCTCCGGTGCTTATGGTGGGAGATATCGACAGGGGCGGAGTATTTGCCCAGCTATATGGGACAGTGTCCCTGATGGCAGCTCATGAAAGGGCCAGGATCAAGGGCATGGTGATCAATAAGTTCAGAGGAGATGTTAAGATACTCGAGCCCGGACTTAAGGAGATTGAACAGCTGTGCGGCATTCCTGTGGCAGGGGTGGTGCCATATATTTACGCTGATATTGATGATGAGGACAGCCTTACAGAACGCTTCGGAAGAAGTACCGCGGCAAAGCTTGTGGATATAGCTGTGATAAAACTTCCGAGGATTTCCAATTTTACCGACTTTTCGCCCTTTGAAAAATATGAGAATGTATCCCTAAGATATGTCAGCAGTCCGAAAGAAATGAACGAACCGGACATGATAATAATCCCGGGAACAAAGAGCACCATAGCTGATATGATGTGGCTCAGACAGTCAGGTATGGAAGCGGCAGTGCTGAAGGCTGCAGACAGGGGCATAATTATTTTCGGAATCTGCGGCGGATATCAGATGCTGGGGCACCTTATATCAGACCCGGTGCATACCGAGGCAGCGGAACTGACGGAGATTCAGGGAATGGGTCTTCTGGAAATGGATACTGTTTTTCTGGGCGATAAGGTACAGACACAGACTTCAGGAATGTTTACCGATGTTAATGGAATACTTTCATGCCTCAACGGTATGGAATATACAGGCTATGAGATACATATGGGAAGAAGTCTCGTTGTGCCGGCAAATCATGCATATGACAACGGGATACTGCCTTCTGTTTACGGCAGCAATAATATTTACGGCAGTTATATTCACGGGGTATTTGACGGAGAGGGCATAGCAGACGCCATACTCAGAGCATTATGTGAGAAAAACGGCAAGGACTTCAGTCTGCTGGGAATATTTGATGTTTCAGAATATAAAGAAAAGCAGTATGATATACTGGCAGATGCGGTGAGAAAAGGTCTGGACATGGATTATATATACAGGATATTGAATCTGTAAACCTCAGGCAGAATGCCCGGCATCCTGTTTTGGTCACTTATGTTTTACGGCAAGTTTAAAATATAATATGATGTCTCAAAAGATTAAATAAATCGGTGATAAAAATGACCAGAGAAGATCTGTATTCTGTTAAAGCAGAAGAACCGGACAATAAAATATACAGCAAAATCAAGGACAACTGGAACAAGGTTGCCAAGCCTCTGGACGGTCTGGGACTGATGGAGAGTATCATCTGCAGCATAGGCGCCGTGCAGGGCACAGAGCATCCTGNAAGCCCGAGAGCCCTCATCATCATGTGCAGTGACAACGGAATAGTAGATGAGGGCGTCAGCCAGTCAGGGCAGGAAGTAACTCTGGCAGTGGCTTATAATATGGGCAGGGAAGAGAGCTCAGTCTGCAGGATGTGTCAGGCAGGAGGTATCGATACTATTCCTGTTGACATAGGAATCAATTTTGATGAAAATATCCCCGGAGTCTTAAACCGTAAGGTGGTTAAGGGCACAGCAGATTTTCTCAAAACTCCGGCCATGACGGAAGAGGAAGCACTGAAAGCCATCGAGACCGGCATGGATATGGTAAAGGACTGCAAAGACCATGGCTATAAGATGCTGGCCACCGGTGAGATGGGAATAGGCAACACTACCACCAGCACCGCACTGGCCGCAGCACTGCTTAAGGTGGATCCCGAGGAGATCACAGGAAGAGGCGCAGGCCTTGATGATGAAGGCCTCAGAAGAAAAACTGAGGTCATAAAAAAGGCCCTTGAGATATACAGCAGCCATGATGATCCGTTTGAAATCCTTTGCTGCGTTGGGGGCCTTGACATAGCCGGACTGTGCGGAGTTTTTATCGGCGGTGCATTGCATCATGTTCCTGTGGTCATAGACGGACTGATCAGTGCAGTGGCAGCACTGTGTGCGGAAAGGATATGTCCGGGCTGCAGCAGATACATGCTGGCGTCCCACAGAGGCAAGGAGCCTGCCATGAAGCATATACTGAGGGAACTGGGGCTGCGTGAAATCATACATGCGGAGCTGGCTCTGGGGGAAGGAACAGGAGCAGTAATGCTGTTCCCGCTTCTGGATATGTCCCTGGCAGTGTATAATGAAAGCAGTTCCTTTGATAATATTGGTGTGGAACAGTATGAAAGGTATGACCGGCAGTAAGTTTTCAAACTTCTTTGCGGCATGAGTCTGGCACGGAAGCGTGAATAAACAGAAGAAGTGAAAGGAACAGAAAGTTACCGATGATTACACTGGTGTACGGGGGCAGCTCCTGCGGAAAATCAGAATATGCGGAGAGTATGGTGATCGGCAGTTCAGCGCCCGACAGCAGATATTATATCGCCACCATGAAAGCCTATGATGAGGAGGGCCTCAGAAAGATCCGGCGCCACCGTAAGATGCGTGAGGGGAAAGGTTTTAAGACGATAGAATGCCATACATCCATAGAGAAAGCAATGTCATCGGCAGCAGACATTTCATCATGTACCTTCCTTCTTGAATGCATTCCCAATCTGGTGGCAAACGAAATGTTTGACAGCGAAGACGGAGAAAACGGGCTGATCCGCAGAATCACCGAAGGTCTGGGAATACTGTTTGAGAGCGCGGGAAATGTGATCCTGGTGACAGATAACGTTTTTGAAGACGGTATTCAATATGACAATGCAGTCATGAAATATATGGAATACCTTGGAACTGTGAACACTTTTGCGGCTTCAAGGGCAGACTCGGTATACGAAGTGGTCGCAGGGATACCCATCAGATTAAAGTGATAAATCAAGGCATCTCTGCAGTTATTTCAGCAAGGGTAAATGATATGAAAGTATTAAGAGCACTGGCAATTGCCTTTTCAACATACTCCAAGATTCCCATGCCCCAGTTTGAATGGACGAAAGAAGATATGAAACATGTTATATCATTCTTTCCCTGTGTAGGGCTGGTAATAGGATTCTTTGAATGCATATGGTTCAGCATTGCCGTGAAAATCGGTGTCGGGGATCTGGCCAGGGCCATTATCGCCGCACTTATTCCGGTATTTATCACCGGAGGCTTTCATGTAGACGGGTTTATGGATACCTCAGATGCCATCTACTCCTATAAGGACCGGGAGAAGAGACTGGAGATATTAAAGGATTCCAATGTAGGTGCATTTGCTGTTATAAGGCTTCTGGCAGCAGCAGGACTGGCGGTGGCTGCCATGTCCGAAATAAGATCCGTCAGCAGCATGCAGGTGCTGGGTCTGGGCTTTGTCCTTTCCAGGGCACTCAGCGCCATGGGAGTACTTCACTTCAGATCAGCAACGAAAAAAGGCTCTCTGTTTTATACGGCATCCAATTCCGACAGAATCGTCAATACTCTGGCATTATGCTTTATCATCCCGGCAGCGACAGTGCTCATGATAATTATCAGCCCTGTCCCGGGACTCATGACGGCAGCAGGTGCGTTCCTGAGTTTTCTGTTTTACAGGATCATGTCATACAGAAAATTCGGCGGTATAACCGGAGATACAGCGGGATATTTTGTGACCCTATGTGAGGTGGTAATGATGATATTAACAGCAGCGGGAGATATGATATGCAGATAGTTATTGGCGGTTTTTCCCAGGGTAAACTGGGTTATGTACTGAATAATATGTGTTCTGAAGGGGAAAAGGTCTGTGTCCTGGATGAAAATGACGTAACAGACAGCAGTGTGTCGGCTTTTGAGGAAGCCTTCAGATCTCTTCCGGGAGAATATGAAGCAGGTGATGCATGCACGATAGTTGTCAACCATCTGCATCTGATATTAAAGAATCTGGGAAACCGGGAAAGAACTCTGAAACTCATGGAGATTCTGCGGGAGTATTGCTATGGTATGTCTCAGAATCTGATTATTATTTCCGATGAACTGGGCTGCGGAATAATACCTGCAGAGCAGGAGGAACGTACATACAGGGAAGATGCCGGAAGAATAATGTGCACTTTGGCTGCAGAAGCAGATTCTGTTACAAGAATCGTTGCAGGTATACCTGTCAGGATAAAATGATATCATTTGAGGGTGATGTATTTCCGGTAATCCGGCATTGCGCAGGACATGCCTTCAAATGTATAATAGGATAACCAGGTGTTCAGGCATTATGGGGATGCTGCAGAAGAACATCCGGGAAAGAATCGTCAAAAACCACATTTAACATAAGAGGGAGAAGAGTATTATGAAGATTTTATCATTTGGGTCACTTAATCTGGATTATTCTTATAGGCTGGCCCACATTGTTGCACCAGGTGAGACGATTTCAGCCCTTGAACTGGGGGTTAACTGCGGCGGTAAGGGGCTTAACCAGTCGGTTGCGCTCAGAAAGGCCGGAGCCGAGGTATGGCATGCAGGTATCATAGGTACTGACGGAATGATGCTTAAGGAAATGCTGGACAGTGCAGGCGTAAACACAAGCCTGCTGAAGATCGACCCGGTTACCAAGAGCGGACATGCAATTATCCAGATAGAAGAGGGAAGCGGACAGAACTGCATCATAGTTTACGAAGGAACCAACGGACTGGTTGACAAGGATTATATCCATGATGTGGTCGAACATTTTGAACCCGGTGACTTTGCTGTATTCCAGAACGAAATCAGCAATGTGGATTATGCTATGCAGTGCTGCCATGCAAAAGGCCTCAGAGTAGTATTCAATCCTTCGCCTATGACGGACAAGCTGCTTTCATCAGGAGTATGGGAATTTGTTGATGATCTTTTCATCAATGAAACTGAAGGCTTCCAGATAACAGGAAAGAATGACCCCGAGGAAATCCTTATGGAGATGAAGGCAAGATATCCTCACTGCCGTACCATCCTGACACTGGGATCAGATGGCTCCATCATGCTGGTGGACGGGGAGTTTGTGCGTCAGGCAGCATATAAATGTGAAGCTGTTGACACAACCGGCGCAGGAGATACATTCTCGGGATTTTTCACTGCATTGAGTGCTGCCGGAAGAACATATAAGGAGGCTCTTGATCTGGCCAGCAGGGCATCCTCTCTTGCAGTCAGAAAGAAAGGCGCATCAGCGGCAATCCCAACACTTCAGGAAGTGTTGGATGCATGGTTCTGATACAGTCGGATAAATATCGCACAAACATTTGTAAATACTGAGGAAACACCTTGAGATCAAGGTCCGTTCATATTTTAAAAAAGACATTAAACCGAGAAGGGCAGTGACTCCTCTCGGTTTTGTATTGAAATATAGAATTATTTGTTCAAAAAACAGCCCGTCGATAACAGTTATTATATCAGCCACAGTTAATCCTCAAGTTTATATGGGAAATCCGGCATAATATAGAAATCTAACTTTGCTGCTTTAAGTATAGACGCAATGTGCTTAACTTTTCCGGCTTTGGAATAATCAGCTGAAGATTCGTTGGTGGCTGTATAAATACAAGTATCCACATTCGCCTGCAGGATGTTTTTTGCCTCAATAAAGTTTACGGAACATAAAGAAGCAATCAATTTGATGTTGACGATAACGGTAGGATTGCCTGGTTTCAGAAAGATGGAGTAATCTGTCCGGTCCGTGTCAATCTTATCAAAATGGGATGTAACCCAACCCCAGCCGCATTTAGGACAGGCCATTCCAGCAGTGCGTTCTTGATTTATGCATATCATCTGTTCTCCACATTTTTCACAAATGATTATTTCGTTCATTTCTTTTTACCTCCAGGATAATATTTTCTAAACTGACCTCGATCATTCATATTTGGACGAAGTCGACCATTCACTATTTTTCCACTTGCTACAAAGTATGAACCGTTTGGATTCGCCCAGACAAGCTTTGTCGGAGCCTCAACAACGACATTTAACTTATTTGCAAGATTTTGCGCGAAACTCTGTGAGCTGGCTCCGGTATCACATGAAAGCAATCTGACAGACTTTCCTTTCATTTCCGGATTGTTTCGGAATAAACGGGCTGCATCTCGATGATTTATGGTAATGGCCTTACCGCCAGATTGTATCTCTATACTGCTAGTGGTTCCGTGTGCAATAACATCAACAAACCCATTAACATCTTTATCAGGGCGGTTTTGGATGAAACGTCTGAAATCATCGGTTGATTTCATATAATACACACTACCGGGTGCGCTGCCGGTATATGCACCACTGTACAATCCTTTGTTTCCACTGCCCATTACTGATCACCTCCATGCATTCGGGTGATCCAGTCAGGATACTGAACAAATTTTGCAGATTTCAGATATGGTGCAAAGACCTTCTCGTTCATAGAACCATAAACCAAAATGACTTCAGGTTCAAGGGTTTCCATCATTGCAGCGAGACCGGCCTCAAAGTGGTATTTGTCATCGCGAGTTTTGAAACAACCGTAGGTTCCGATAGCGTAGATACTGTGCTTTTCGACACCGAGAAAGGCGAGACGCTCCGGAAGCACCTGCGTTGTATAAGTCAGAGCGTTACCCCAGCGGATTTGTGGAATTACATATGCCCCACGACTTTGGTAGTAATAGCCGATAGTACGATTTCTGTAAACATTAGTGATTTGAACAGCAAGTGGGGCATCTCTATAAAGAGAGCAATCCGGAGAGAGAAGTGGTTTTATGCTTTCGGGTGTTACAAATGGCTGCCGGCAGAATTCATCAATGTAATCTTCCGGTGAAATAAGTACCTCAGCAAATTCAGTATCCATTTCATAGAAGCCGATAGCAGCATGTGAATCATTTACCCGGATACGTTTTGTAAAGGGAATGATATCGGAAGGTATAATTATTTTGTTGGGCTTACGGATCAGCGGAATTCCCAGATATCCATCGAAATCTGCGCCTTTGACCATTTCGGGATTCATTCCATCGTCGATGGTCGCTTTTCTTTTATTTTTATTATTAGTCATTATATCACCTCTGTTAAAATTTTATTTGTATTGTTGTAAATCACTTTGCTCATATTCAGAGCTCCTTCCTAAAAAAAGAGCCGCCTAAGACATGCACAGAATGAGACGGATATCAGGTCAGTCTCAGTTCTGCAATGTAGCACGTCTTAAGCGGCTTATTTGCAAGCAACAGTATTTGGTTTAGGGCTGCGTTTATGGCGGACGGGAATCACCAATAGTGATTTCTACATCCTTTTTTGTCGCTTTGCATTTATGAAGGACAACTATAGGAGTAGTAACCGGTCCCTTTAATTTGATGATAAAGCAATGCTTCCGAATCGGGCATTGCAGGTTGCAACGATACACTCGTTCATTGCCCATTGCGTCACCTACCTTCTGCATGTTATAATGTTCGCGAATTTCTAACGTTCGAGTTTTATATTAGGGAACAGGAGTTATGTCCAGTTCCCGGTTAGTAGTG
>JABUTA010000041.1:18221-20579 GCA_021443845.1 Parasporobacterium sp. | reverse complement strand
ATCAAATCGTAAAAACCATTTGTATCAATATCTTTTCGTTTCCTGATGCCCTCACTAAAGGGATCACCTGGTGTCATATAGTCGATACTGCCTGCAAAAAGACCTTTAGTAATGGCACCGCTGTAAAGTCCGCTTATTCCACTTCCCATCAGTAAGCACCCCCTTTACAAGGGTTCGTACTGAAAATGGAAATAGTAGAAATCTTGTCTCTGCTTGATAATAAATCTGTTCTGAACATCTACAGAACCTTCCTTTCTCCGGGATTCCCGGTAAAGCGTCAGTTCTGCAGTTCAGCATGTCAGAGCAGCTCATCTGCAAGCAACTTTATGATTGTGTTACTGGTCCGCAAGCCCAAGGTTAAGCAGGCGGAATTTCATAGCGGTGGGAGATACACTGAATTCTTCTGCCAGATTCTTAACAAGCAGATAATCTGCGTAAGATTTCAGATGCAGTCTGCCGCCGGCATAACGATTCACCTTTTCAATAAGAAGCGGTTTGGGCATTAGGAACGCCGCAGCACAGGTGTTTGCCTGATACTCGCAGATTTCCAGAGGTGTCATTGATTGGCGTTTGCCGTTCTTCAGAGCATCTCTGGTAGTACAATGCGTGTAATCTGGGTTGCTGTGTCTGAAACAGCGTGTATGAAGCACTTGATGGAACACCTCATGCATGACTGTAAAATTTTCCGCACCTCGTTCAGGCAGCTCGGTTAGAGAACCGTCAATCAGAATGGTGCCCTCTTTAACATATATTTTTGTCGGCAGCATACCTTCTTCGTAATATGATTCCGGCCATACCCAAAGAGTACCGGCCTTGAAGGCTGTCATTCCCAGGATGGATTGATTCGGCGTAAGATATTTCCAGTCATAAGGGACATCGAGGCATTTTTCGATGACCGCATACACGTCGAGGGGTTTTGTTTTTGTCAGACGTTCCGAATCAAATTGCTTCAGCAGCTCCAAAGCCTTTTCTTCTAACTGATGTGGTGAATAGTTATAGTGAATCAATCAGTTTCCTCCTGCTCTAGCATGTCGATGACCTTCTGCCAGACTGTTTCAGAGGTTCCTTTATCGCGTGCCATACGCAGAGCAGTACGGGCTTTTGGGCTTCCCATGATGTACTCCGGAAGATCTGGCGCGATGCCGTTCTCTCTTTCTCCTGCAGCCAGGTCGAACATGGTGTTTGTGTCTTCTTCGTTAAGCTTCAGAATAGCAGCCATTTCGTAAAGCTTCTCTCTCTGAGGTGGGTAGCGGTGTCCTTTTTCAATGTCACTCATAAATGCGGGTGCAATATTAAGTTCTGCAGCAAGGCCACGAAGTGTCATGCCGAGAGCTTTTCTTTTTACTTCAATAAATCTGCCGAATTCTCCTGTCATAGTTCCTTCCTCCGTAAGATAGAAAACAAAATGTTAATATGTTCGCTATTTTCTAACATTAATATAGACCCATATTGTGCAGATGTCAAGAGAAATGTTCGCTAAATTCTTACAGTGCGTTTACTGGTTTGTTTACTTTTTAGGGTTAAAGTGGTATGTTGAATATAAAATCAGAAAAATAGATATTTGATTCAGACTGGAGGAAGAGTACATGGCTGTATCCTATAAAAAATTATGGAAATTACTGATAGACCTAGACTTGACAAAGACCGCCATGCGAAAGAAGGCCGGAATCACTACATCGGCGCTGGCAAAGCTTGGAAAGAACGAACATGTCAGCACAGAGGTTCTCGCAAAAATCTGCGAAGCCCTGAAATGTGACATTACCGATATTATGGAGCTTACGGAGGAAGAGTAAATGAATCAGACTAATTTTGAACCAATCGTGTCTTTCCTGTTTGGTATTGCAAATGACTGATTATATGATATGGAAAGGGATATGACCGCAGCAACCTTTATCACTGTCTGAACTTTTATAAAACTTATCCGGAGATTGTCGACACAGTGAATCGACAATCTGCCATCTGCTTATCGTGGTCTCATTATCGGATTCTTATGAGGGTTGCTGATCCAAACGTAAGGGAATGGTATGAACAGGAAGCGTATACACAGACCTGGAGTGTTCGTACCCTGAAACGTAATGTGGATACACAGTATTATTATCGTCTGCTTCAGTCACAGGTCAAGGACCCGGTGATAAAGGAAATGCAGGATAAAACAGCAGCATATCAGGCGGATAAACTGGAGTTTTTGAAGAATCCGATCATAGCGGAGTTCCTCGGACTGTCCTCTAATCAGGATATCACAGAATCGAAGCTGGAAAGCTGCCTGATCAGCAATATGCAGAAGTTTCTGATGGAGCTTGGCAAGGGCTATGCCTTTGTGGCCAGACAGCAGCATATCCGAACAGAACAGGAAGATTA
>JABUTA010000041.1:0-18127 GCA_021443845.1 Parasporobacterium sp. | reverse complement strand
CAGATGGATATGTATATCCGCATGTACGATGAGCTGAAACGAAGCGAAGGCGATAATCCGACTTTGGGCATTGTGCTTTGTGCAGAAACGGATGAAGATATTGCAAGGTATTCTGTTCTTCATGGGAATGAGCAGCTTTTCGCCAGCAAGTACAAGCTGTATCTGCCGACGGAAGAAGAACTGCGTGCCGAAATTGAAGCACAGAAGGCTATATTTGAATTACAACAGGAGGATATTGATCTTGAAAGCAATCGTAAGACTACAGAAGCAATCCCTTCAACTATGAACAACGGGATTGAAAACACTATTGATGGACGTGAATGTCTGATTTAGGGCGTCTGTTGTCTGGCGTTTTTTCTTGTCCTGCCCGGGTTTTTATCGTATAATTTTATTTTACTATGGACAGACCACGAGGTTAAATAATGTTATTAAAACAGAAGATCACCATTCCGAGGCTTACCGGAAGACGTGTGAGAAATACCTATGTATATCTTCCCTTATCATATGATGAGGAACCAGGCAGAAGATATCCGGTGCTCTACATGTTTGACGGACAGAATGTTTTTGTTGATGAAGAGGCTTCCTTCGGAAAATCCTGGGGGATGCTTGATTATCTGGATTTTACGGAAACTGAAATAATAGTAGCAGCAGTTGAATGCAACACATCTCCTGATAACGGGAGACTGAAGGAATATTCACCCTATGATTTTTCCGGACACGGGTACGGAGACATCAAAGGCAAAGGTAAAAAATACATGGACTGGCTGGCCCGTGAGTTTAAAAGGGATATAGACGAAAGCTTCAGGACCATACCTGACAGAGAACATACATTTATAGCCGGCAGCTCCATGGGAGGACTTATGAGCCTGTATGCCCTTATGGCATATAATAATGTATTTTCCCGGGCGGCGGCATTGTCCCCATCATTATGGACCAATCCGGACAGGATAAAGACTCTCATAAAGTGTGCATCACTTCAGGATGATACTATCCTGTACATGGATTACGGATCAGAGGAAATGCACAATCATCCCGGCATGAGGCAGATATTTACCGAGACTGCAGACATACTCATGAAAAAGAACATATTCATGACCTGCAGGACCGTGCCTCATGGCATTCATTCCGAATCCAGCTGGGAAAAACAGCTGCCCTTCATGATGGAAACACTTATGTATGACATGTATGATATATATGATTTCCGGGATGAAAATGAAGACGGCTATGACTATAATGAAAACGAAGAATCATTCGATGAAGGAGAATAATTCCCATGGAAACACAATATTTTAAAGATTACAGCCCATGTCTGGAGAGAGATATGGAGATGAAGGTTTACGGACATGCAGGAAAGCCTGTGCTGTTCATACCCTGCCAGGACGGACGCTTTTTTGATTTTGAGAATTTCAAAATGACAGATGTATGGGGACCCTGGATAGAATCCGGCAGGATAATGGTATTTGCCATTGATACTATCGATAAGGAAACCTGGTCAGATAAGGACGGGAATGCAGACCACAGGATCTGGCTTCATGAGCAGTGGGTACATTATATTACAGATGAAGCCGCCCCGTTTATTTTTGAATATGCAAAGGAAAGAAACGGCGGATATGAGCAGATGATCATTCCCTTCGGCTGCAGCCTGGGGGCTTCCCATGCAGTAAACCTGTTCCTGAGAAGGCCTGACATATTTGATGGATGTCTGGCATTATCCGGCATATATACGGCTGATTACGGCTTCTCCGGATACATGAATGATCTTATATATCAGAATTCACCGGTACATTACATGCGCAACATGCCTGAGGATCATCCTTATATCGAAATGTATAACAGAAGCAAAATCGTTATATGCGTAGGCCAGGGTCCATGGGAAATTCCTGATACCACCAATGAACTGGACTGGATCTTCAAACAGAAGGGTATCCATGCATGGGTAGATTTCTGGGGCTTTGACTGCGCTCATGACTGGGACTGGTGGTACAAGCAGGTGGTATATTTCGTGCCTTATATTCTCGGAGATAAATGATATTATAAAACAGCAAAAACAATAGAAAACAAGGAAAAGAGAAAACCGGAAGGAAGACAGAATTATGAAAAATGTTATTTTTATTTCCCCAAACTTTCCAACTAACTACTGGCAGTTCTGCCGTGAGCTGAAGAACAACGGTATGAACGTTCTCGGTATCGGAGATCAGCCTTATGACGAACTTAAGCAGGAACTTAAGGACAGCCTGAATGAGTACTACAAGGTTGACAGCCTGGAAAATGAAGATGCTGTATACCGTGCAGTGGCATTCTTCATCTTCAAATACGGACGTATCGACTGGCTGGAATCCAACAATGAATACTGGCTGGAGAAGGATGCAAAGCTTCGTACTGATTTTAATATAAATTCAGGTTTCCATACAAAGGACATGGACAGGATCAAATATAAATCAAAAATGAAGAAGTACTACGAGGCGGCCGGCATCCCTGTAGCAAGATATTATATTGTCAAGAATGAAAAGGGATGTAAGGATTTCATTGCAAAGGTCGGATATCCCGTAATCGTAAAACCTGACAACGGTGTAGGTGCTTCTCACACCTATAAGATAAGCAGTGATGAAGACCTTAAGGCATTCCTTGCCGAAAAGGAGGCCGATGTACAGTACATCATGGAAGAGTTCATCAATGCTGAAGTTAATTCATATGATGCCATTATTGACTCAGAGGGCAATCCGATGTTCGAAACGGGTAATGTTACCCCTAACTCGATCATGGATGTGGTAAATAACAATGACAATTCCATATACTATATTGTAAAGGATCTTCCGGATGATACCCGTGCTGCAGGACGTGCCACTGTAAAGAGCTTCGGCGTAAAGAGCCGTTTTGTTCATTTTGAATTCTTCCGTCTCCTCGAGGACCATGAAGGCATGGGCAGGAAGGGTGATGTGGTTGCTCTTGAAGTTAACATGCGTCCATGCGGCGGCTTCACACCTGATATGATCAACTTCGGTCACAGCACCAATGTTTACAAGATCTGGGCTGATATGATCGCGTTTGACAAGTCTACTGTTCCTTCAGGTGAAGACCAGTTCTGTGCCTTTGCAGGACTTCGTGACGGCAAGAACTTTGTTATGAGCCATGAAGACATCATGAAAAAGTACGGCAGCAATATGCGCATGGTTGAAAGAATCCCGGATGCTCTGGCAGGCGCTATGGGCAATCAGATGTACGTGGCCACATTCCCTACCAAGGAAGGAATGGATACATTCTACAAGGACGTGCTGGCACAGAAGGATTGATCATAATATCATAGCCGCACACCGGAACACAGTGCAAAATTAAGCACTGTGTTAAATGTAAAAATATACATTTGCACCGACTGCAGAAGCATCATCTACGATGGTTTTGCAGCCGGTGTTTTTGTCTGAAATCATGTGGAACTGGAACTGTATAAATAACAATGTTTCCCGAATCTTCAAGTATGCTAACGTGAGGCGAGGGAGCAGGCTGTTCGAATCAAATAATATTAACATATCGGTTATTGCAGTCCGGCGGCGGAACAGTCCGCATATATTAAACGCTCTGAAGTACTAAACTCAGACTGCATGCAGATTTTTTTAGGCCCTCCCTTCACAACTCGGGTGCTTTCTCTGAAATGCTCATTGATGAAAGCACCCTCAGACAGTGTTCAGGGAGGGCCATCTGCATGCCGTCTTCGTTAAGTGCTTCAGGCTGATTGTTTAATATATGCGGACTGTTCCGCCGCCGGGTTACAGCATCCGAATATTCAGATATTACCGAAATCTGTGGTGAGACAGCAGAAGCGGGGAAACTATAATATAATATCCGCTCCTTCAAAATGCTTTACAGTATTGATCCATGGTTCCACTTCGGAATAATCCACCAGCATATTCCCATATCCTGTGACCAGTTCAATCCCGGGCTTATTAAGGCCGTGAAAATCAGTCCCTCCGCTGGTATAAAGGTGATATTTCTCTGCCATTTTAAGAAGCTTTTCAACATGCCCGTCCTTGTTGGACTGATGCTTCAGCTCCAGCCCGTCGACGCCTGCATCCACCGCCAGCCGCACCAGGGTTTCAGTCTCTTCATCAGATAATCCGTACACAAAAGGATGTGCGATGAATGCCAGACCTCCCGCTTTATGAATGACATCAACAGCCTCATCAAATTCAGGCAGGTCAAAGGTTTCATCAACGAAAAAGTCACTGCTCCGGTTGGAAAAAAAGTCCCAGAACAACCGTGTACAGTCTTCAACAAAAGGATATTTTACGATATTTTCCGGATGACGGTTCAGCTCCATGTACATCACAGTGTAGCCTTCAGCCTTTTTACCCTCTTCAACCTTAATGGTTTCGTCAAATACAAGTCCTTTCATACGACATATTTCCTTAAACCTGTCCAGAACCTGTGTCTGTTTCTTTATACGGTTTTCCCTGCTGTATCTGTCTTTCAGGTAAGCATCAATGTAAGGAACAGATATTCCGTATCCCAGCATATCCCTCATCATACCGTCCACCCGGCAGCTGAGCTCAACCCCGGGGATAAGAGTGACGCCGGGGTAGAGAAAGGCTCTGCCTTCCGCCAGATCATAATAGCAGCCCACGCTGTCATGGTCGGTGAAAGAGAATAAATCCACATTCTTGTTCTCCAGCATTTTGAGAACCTCTGAAGTACTGTATGTACCGTCAGAGTGAAGAGTGTGCATGTGAAGATCTGTTATGTGATGGTCCTGCCTCATAAGAGCCTCCCGGTGATAAATATTCCCGCAAATTATAAGCAATAGTTTATCAAAAATTGTATGAAATTACATGCAAAACGCTGATTTTCGGATAAGTATAATAACTTGTTAATACTTGATATACAACTAGCACAACAAAATCCAACAAATACCATAAAAACAGACAAAAAAGCAAAAACATCTTTACACTTATGGTAATTGTGTTAGAATTTCAGCAGAGTAAACATTCGTGTTTAGCAATTATTTACTATGAGGAGGTTGTTTTATGAAGTTTAAAAAATTATTAGCAGTGCTTTTGGCAGCCGTTCTGACACTGGGTATTCTCGGTGCATCAGTTGCAAGTGCAGAAGAGACAGTTGAGTCTCCTGTTGCAGGCAAGAAGATTGCTTACATCATGCTCATGACTCCGGCTACTATCTTCCAGATGTGGTCAGACTCTTTCACAGCAACAGCTGAAGCTCTCGGCATGACAGCAGACACATTCTTCTGCTCAGAGAGTGCAGAAACATGGCAGGACACCATCGCACAGTGCGCAGCATCAGGCTATGACGGACTTATGGTATCACACGGCGGACAGGAATATGCTTGGCAGTATCTTTCAGATATCCTTGCTCAGTATCCTGACCTCAAGATCGTAACATTTGACACACCTTTCAAGGATGCTAACGGCGAAGTTGCCAAGATCGATGGTGTAACACAGTTCTTCCAGCAGGATG
The DNA here is from genome assembly GCA_021443845.1 of Parasporobacterium sp. GTDB lineage: Bacteria > Bacillota > Clostridia > Lachnospirales > Lachnospiraceae > RGIG5612. The sequence goes on along the minus strand of JABUTA010000041.1, from coordinate 12,661 downwards.
CAGGCTTCGCAGCAGGCCTCGTTGAAGCTCTTATGGCTCTTCCTGAGAACGCAGAAAAAGTAGCAGCAGGCGAACCTCTCAACATCCTTCAGGTTCAGCAGGGTGCAGGCTACAACAGCCCGTTCGACAGACGTCAGGTTGGTTACCAGCCATATGTTGACGAAGGCAAGATCGTTACTGTAGAAAGAATCGCTCCTTCAAACGATCAGATGGCTACAGCTTCTATGCGTGACGTTACAACAGCTACNNNGCTAAGTACACAGACGATCAGATCGACGGTATCTGGTGCTGCTACGATGCTTATGCACAGGGCGTATATCAGTCACTTCAGGAGAACGGAAGAAACATCCCTATGGTTTCAGTTGATATCTGCAACGAAGACATTCAGTTCATGCAGGAGCCTAACTCACCTTGGAAGGCTTGCGCAACAACAAACTGGACATCTAACGGCGAATTCGCCTGCAGAGTACTTGCTTGCGAATTAGCAGGTGATTATGCAGCTATCGAAGCAGCATCATGCTACTATCCGGAAATCGGTGCATGGATGGAAATTCCTTCAACCATCGTTACTCAGGAACAGGTAACACAGGACATCGGTGAGCCTATCACTATCGAAAACCTTTACAAGGTAGCAGATCCTTCTTACTCAGATACAGACTGGATGCCTACAACAGACTGGATGATCGCTATCCTTGGACGCTAATCATTTAATCCTATTTATCAATAATAATTGAACAGAATAAACTTGATTTAGCAAAGTAAATTTCAAGGGGCGTCAGAGTTTTACTTTGACGCCCCTCTTCTTAAGAATCAACTCACAGTATAATACGATTGTTTTCGGATTATGTGAATGGGTCCTGAAGGAATTACGGACCAGGGGGGAAGTTTTAATGGAAAAGATAACGCTTGGAACAAGAAATGTTTCAATTGAATTTCCTGGTGTAAAAGCTCTCACAGATGTTAACTTTGAAGTTAGCACCGGTGTTATCCATGCCCTGATGGGTGCCAATGGTGCCGGCAAATCCACACTTATGAAGGTTCTTGCCGGATCAAATCCCGGCTACACAGGTGAGGTTTTATACAACGGTCAGAAGGTTGAACTGAGACATCCTATGGATGCCAAGAAGCTGGGTATTCAGATCGTGTATCAGGAAGTCGATATGGCGCTGGTACCAAACCTCACAGTAGCGGAAAATGTTATGTTCAATGACACGGTCATGAACATGAAGGGCAAGCTGTTCATGAACTATGCGAAGCTCAGGAAGAGCGCCCGTGAAGTTCTTAAACAGCTTAATGTAAATATAGATGTAAGACAGATCTGCGGCAAGCTTTCTCTTGCTCAGAAGCAGATGGTCCTTATAGCACGTGCTATTCAGAATGAATGCAATTTCCTGATTCTGGATGAACCGACAGCGCCACTGTCAGATACAGAAACAGAAGAATTATTCCGTGTTGTAAATCATCTTCGTGAAACCAAGAATATGGCAATCATCTTTATTACACACCGTATTCACGAAGTTATACGTATATGTGACAGTTACACCGTTATGAGAAACGGAATGATTGTTGATACCACACCTATCACAGCAAGTACCACATCAAAGGAAATCGTAGATAAAATGCTGGGAAGATCCATAGAGGAGAACTTCCCGAAAGAAATATGTGAGATCGGCGAGAAGGCATTTGAGGTTATTGACCTTACTGAAAAAGAGGGAAAGGTCAAGAACATCAACATGCATGTGCGCAAGGGCGAGATAGTCGGTCTTGCGGGGCTTGTAGGCGGCGGAAAGACCGAACTCTGCAAGACGCTTTTCGGAGCCTTCAGGAAATCCTCCGGCAGGATAATCATGAACGGTAAGGAACTTAAGATAAAGAATCCTTCCGATGCAGTTAAGAACCGTATGGCACTGGTTCCTGAAGAACGCCGTAAAGAGGGAGTTCTTGTTGCGGAAACAGTTACATTCAACATGGCGGCGGCATCATTGGACAAGTATTGCCATCTGACATTTGTAAACGGAGTACTCACAGCGAAAAATGCCAAGAAATATGTTGATGAGCTTCAGATAAAGACACCTTCAATCAGACAGAAGGTAGCGTTCCTGTCAGGCGGCAACCAGCAGAAGGTTGCGGTAGGAAAATGGCTGGCTGCAGACAGTGATATCTATATATTTGACGAGCCTACAAAGGGTGTTGACGTAGGTGCAAAGCAGGAAATCTTCCGGTTGATCAATCAGATTGCAAAAGAAGGCAACTGCGTAATATATGCCACCTGTGAAAACTCAGAGCTTCTGTCCATTACAGACCGTATGTATGTAATGTTTGACGGAAGGATCACGGCAGAGCTCGTGACCAAGGATACAAACGAAACAGAAATCATGCGTTACTCAACCGGTGAGGTTCAGGCAGCATTTCAGTAAAACCTGTTGAAGGTTTGTACATTATTAAACGAAACTGAATTGGAGGATTTAAAATGGATTCCACAAAAAAAATCAGTGCAGGAAAGTTTATAGTAAACTGGGCTGCCGTAGCGGTTCTCATACTTTCCATCATTTTCTTCGCAGTGATGAAGGGAGCAGCATTCTTCTCATGGACTAATGCGATCAATATTCTTCGTTCCATGTCAACAGTAACTATCTTCGCTCTCGCAGCAACTGTTTCCATGGCTCCGGACGGATTTGATATGGCTGCAGGTACATTAGGTACATTCTGTGCATATGTATTTGCTTCTTTCTTCCTGTGGTTCGCAATGCCTCTGTGGCTTTGTATCGTACTTACTGTTGTATTCGCAATGGTTATGTACCTTATCACAATGTTCCTTATCCTTGTATGTAAGGTTCCTGATATGCTGGCGACCTGTGCGCTGCAATTCGTACATCAGGGCTTAGGTCTTGCATATACAGGCGGTTCTGCTATTTCTGCAGGTATGACACCTGCTTCATGGGCTGTGGGTCTTAACGGAGGAGTAACATCTCCTGCACGTTCAGGCTGGATTTATGAAAACGGAAGCGGCGGCACGGTTGATGCCCGTGACATCGGTAAATCTCCGTGGATCATAATTATCATGATCATCTGCGTGGTTATATGTTATCTGCTTCTTGAGAGGACGAAATACGGACGATATCTGTATGCTATGGGAGGTAACAAGACCGCCGCAAAACTGTCAGGTATCAACGTTAAAAAGATGCGTTTCATGGCCGGCATGTTCGCAGCATTATTTATAGCTGTAGGCGGTATCGTAGTATGTTCACGAAACTCTGCGGCCCAGATCAACGGATCTGACAGTTATCTTATGAGCTCGTTAGCTGCCGTGTTCATAGGACGTTCCATTGGCGGACGTGAAAAATACAATGCCATCGGTACAACTATAGGTGCATTACTGATTACCGTTCTTGAAAACGGTATGACCATGTGCGGTGTTGTATATTACATACTTCCGGCAGTTAAGGGTGCAGTTCTCTGTCTCGCACTTGTAGCAGCATATGCAACAAGCAAAGAAGATTAAACGAAGGTTATTATCCGTCGAATAAGAAAAGACGGGTCACATCAGTGGCCCGTCTTTTACTGATTCAATGTTGTATTTATTGGAGTAATGTTGAAAAATGTCCGTTTTCGTATTGACATTAAATATACTTTTTTTTAAGATTACTTTATAGAAGGAGGGCAAAGCTATGCCAGATTTTAATTCTTATTTTCTTATGAAAGAAGCCGACGTTATTGAATACGCCAAAGTGAAGGTTCCTCAGAAAGACTGGGATGCCGATACCATGACATGCAGGGAAATAGGTGACGGCAATCTGAATTATGTATTCAAAGTTCAGGATGCAAAGGGACACAGCGTAATCGTTAAACAGGCGGGAGTTTCCCTTCGTATTTCAGAAGAGATGAAGATAGATACAGACCGCAACCGTGTGGAGTCTGAAATTCTTATCCTTCAGGGTAAACTGGCACCGGGATTTGTTCCTGAAATTTACTGCTATGACACGGTCATGAGCACATGCTGTATGGAAGATCTTTCCGATCACCTTATCATGCGTACCGCCATGCTGCAGCATAAGATCTATCCAAAGTTTGCTGACCAGATATCGACATTCATGGCGCAGGTGCTTATGGGAACAACAGATGCGGTAATGGATCATCAGGAGAAAAAGGCCCTTCAGAAAAGCTTTATAAATCCCCAGCTCTGTGATATTTCAGAGAGACTGGTTTATACAGAGCCATTCAATGACGAGATGGGCAGGAATAACGTATTTGCTCCTGTTGCGGAGTTTGTAAAAGAAAAGCTCTACGAAAATGAACCTCTTAAGCTTGAAGTTGCCAAACTTAAGATGGACTTCATGACAAATGCACAGTCTCTTATCCACGGGGATCTTCATACAGGCTCCATCTTCATCAACGAAGAGACTACCAAGGTATTTGACCCGGAATTCTGTTTCTACGGCCCGATGGGATATGATATAGGCAATGTTATTGCCAACATGATATTTGCATGGTGCAACGGGGATGTGTACGGTGAAAAAGAATTCTGTGAATGGTGCGAATCCGTTGTCAAAGATGTTGTAAACATGACCATGGCAAAACTGGCAGCTTATTTTGATGAGCATGTTACAGATACCATGTGCAAAACTCCCGGATATAAAGAATATTACATGGATACCATTCTGGCAGATACTGCAGCAGTTACAGGCCTGGAGATGATCCGCCGTACAGTGGGCATGGCTAATGTAAAGGACCTTACAACCATAGCTGATGAGGAAAAACGTGCCCGTGCGGAAAAAATATGTATTACGGCAGCTATCGACTTTATTATCAACCGGGCTGACAAGAAATGCGGCAACTGCTTCCTGGGTACACTGAAGAAGGCTGTCGAAACAGTTGATGGTAAATAAAAGGAGTAACGATATGGAAAACGCTCTTAATCTTGATACTGTCCGCCTGGCGGAAAATAAAAAAGAACTTATACTTCTGGATCAGACCCTGCTTCCTAACGAGACAAAATATATTACCATGGATAAGGCAGAGGATATCTGGGAAGCCATATATTCACTGCGGGTAAGAGGTGCACCTGCCATAGGCTGTGCCGGCGCATACGGATATTATATCCTGGCCGATCAGCTGGAAACAGATAACATGGATATATTCGTTGCAGAGTGCACGAAGATAATGGAATACATTAATTCCTCCCGTCCTACTGCAGTTAATCTCAGCTGGGCTCTTAACAGGATGCACGGGGTTCTGATGGCCGAAAAAGAACAGAAAACCGTAGCTGAAATGAAGCTGCGCCTTATGGAGGAGGCAGATGCCATCTATAACGAAGACATTCAGATCAGCAGGAATATCGGTACGTATGGGTTCGAGCTTCTTGAGAAGATCGGTAAAGGTGCCGGCATAATGACCCACTGCAACGCCGGAACTCTGGCTACGGCTAAATACGGTACTGCTCTTGCTCCCATGTACATAGCAATTGAAAAGGGCTGGAATCCGAAAGAGGATCTTCATGTATACTGTGACGAGACCAGACCCCTGCTTCAGGGCGCAAGACTCAGCTCCTATGAAATGCAGGCTGCAGGTATTGATACCTATGTTCAGTGTGACAACATGGCATCCTATACCATGAAGTCCGGCAAGATAGATATCATATTTGTGGGATGCGACCGGGTTACGGCAAACGGTGACTTTGCCAACAAGATAGGAACCTCAGGTGTGGCTATCATAGCAAAATATTACGGAATTCCTTTCTATGTATGCGCTCCCTCATCTACCATAGACATGACCATGGAGACCGGGGATGAGATCCGCATTGAGCAGAGAAAGCCTGAGGAAGTAACGGAAATGTGGTATAAAGAACGCATGGCTCCTGAGGGCGTCGGCGTTGTTAATCCTGCATTTGATGTAACAGACAATTCACTGGTTACAGGTATCATTACGGAAAAAGGCATAGCATATCCTCCTTTCAAAGAGGCATTTGAGAAGATGGGCATCAGACCCGTGGAAAAATTCGTTGATAAGCAGTAAATAAAAAAGCATGCAGAGAGCTGCGGCTCTTTGCATGCTTATCATGTTTTAACGGTATACCGCCGGCTTCCGGGCGGAAAAGCACTCTGAATCAATAATATTTTACGCTGTTCTTGTCAAGGAAGTCTGTCCAGTCCATGGGAAAAGGACGGTCCATGATGATTCCGTCAAGGATGGAAACCGGTGCAACAGATGAGAATGAGGATCTGTTAAGCTTGGTATTATCAATAGCCAGATATTTTTCATGGGCGTGAGTCAGTGCAATGTGATGAATGATGGCATCGTCATCCTTTGAGTCGGTCATGCCTGCATCCATTGATACGCTGCGGCAGGAAATGAAGCACTTATCAAAGTGATATTGTTCAAGGCTCCGGGCTGCACTGCTTCCTTTAAAACTGTGGTCCTGATGGTCATATTCCCCGCCTACTGCGAAAACACCCGTTACAGATGAGGGCGCCAGGAAATCAATGATATCCAGGGAATTGGTTATGACAGTTATTTTTCTGGTAACGAGCTTTTTGGCAATGAAAAAAGCAGTTGTGGAGTCATCCAGGAAAACGTAGTCGCCGTTCTGGATGATGCTGCTGCATTTTTCGGCAATGATCTCCTTTTCGGCTGTACGCAGAGCCTGCCTGGTGGAGGCATCAAGGCTGGTTTCCACCCCTTCAAGTACAAATGCGCCGCCGTGGGTACGGATGAGATGACCATCCTGTTCCATTGCCTGAAGATCCCGTCGGATGGTTTCCTTTGTTACCTGGAGCATTTCGGCAAGTTCGGTTATCTGAACGCTTTTATGTTCTCTTAACTGCTGAAGGATTATTTTTTTTCTTGCTATAGCTAACATGAGAGGATTCCTTTCCCGGAGCATATTTAAGATATTTTCAGCGTAACACAACATTTTTTAAAAAGCAATATAAGGCAAAAGCCTATCATATAAAAATAACCTCCATGAAAAGGTTAAATCAGGTGGATATTATGAGTTATGTATTTAATGACGGTTTCCCTTCAGATCATGAAGCAAAGGCAGGCATACTCGAAGTCGGAAGAAGAATGTATGCCAAGAATTTCGTTGCTTCCAATGACGGCAACATAAGCTGCAAGGTAAGCGATAATACTGTATGGTGTACTCCAACAGGAGTATCCAAGGGATATATGACAGACGAAATGCTGGTCCTTATGGATCTTGAGGGGAATGTCCTCAGAGGGACATTCAAACCATCAAGCGAAATGAAAATGCATCTCAGGGTATATAAGGAAAATCCTGGGGTCAAAGCAGTTGTCCATGCACATCCCCCTGTTGCAACATCCTTTGCCATAGCAGGAATACCCCTGAACCGGGCTATCCTCACAGAGGCTGTAATGGGCATCGGCGAGATTCCCATAGCTCCCTATGCCATGCCGGGCACCCAGGAGGTACCTGATTCCATTGCACCTTTTGTATGTACCCATAACGGCTGTCTTCTGGCAAACCATGGAGCACTTACCTGGGGAAACGATGTGATGGAAGCATGGATGAGAATGGAATCTGTAGAATACTATGCCACTGTCAGCATGTACACCGCAGGTATCATAGGACAGGCTAATGAACTGACATGTGCACAGGTAGACAGGCTTATTGAACGAAGGACCAACAGCGGCATAACCACCGGAGGACGTCCTCATTGCAGTGACTGTAAGGATGCAGCATCATCCACCTGCAGCGGCAGCTGCGGTGCGGCGTGTACCGGAGCCTGCGGAAAAGACAAAAAAATTGCCGGAACATATTCCATGAGCCTTCAGGACAGAAAAGACGTTGAAGAAGTAATAAACATTGTAAAAATGGTATTGGCGGAGAGAGGAAGGTAGGTGAAGCGCCTTGGCAGTTGACAAGGACGGTATCCTGAGACTTGTTCTGACCGAGCTGGCAGCCGAAGGGTTCCGGTACGCTCCTGTGGGAGTGTCCGTAAAGCATGTACATCTGTCCGAAAGAGATGTTCAGATACTTTTCGGCCCCGGATACAAGCTTCATCCCCTCCGGGAACTGGTACAGCCGGGACAGTATGCGGCTGAGGAACAGGTCACATTAAAAGGACCAAAGGGCGAACTTCATAATGTGAGAGTAATAGGACCTGCCAGAAGCAGTACTCAGATAGAACTGGGCATTACAGATGCACTGAACATCGGCATGAAAAATATACCCGTAAGGCTCTCAGGAGATCTTGAGGGAACGCCGGGCATAGTGATTGAAGGTCCTGCCGGAAAGACAGAAGTCAGGTCAGGCTGTATTGCTGCGGCAAGGCATCTTCACCTGAGCAGTGAGCAGGCAAGAGTATTCGGACTTCATGACGGTATGTCAGTGTCGGTACGTTTCGGAGGGCAGCGTTCCTGCATTCTGGAAAATGTCATATGCAGAGTCGGAAAAGGACATGAACTGGAATTTCATGCTGATACAGATGAGGCAAATGCCTGCGGTCTGAAAAACAAAGATCTGGTGGAGATTCTCATTCCGGGACAGGATAGGTGTTCCGATGATGATGAAAGGACCTTTGACCCTGTCAGAGTGGCAGAAAGAGTCATAAGAAGGATCAAGGGAATTGCATCGGGAAATGACAGCATAATGACGACCGGAAATGCCCATACAGTTATCGGAAGCCGGAAAAAACCGGCAGATGAACTTCTGGAGCTGGTGACAGAACGGGACATAAATGATGCCATCGAGAAAGGTGAGTCATCCGTATACTGCACCCGAAGGGCTCTGGTTACTCCGGCGGCATACGACAGGGCACTGGCATTCGGAATAGATATTGTCAGAAGTGACGATAATAACGTATCTGTCAGAGCAGTACCGGAATCCGGACGGGAAGTACTGGAGCTGGTAACGGCAGGGGATCTGAACACAGCGTTCAGGGATGACAGAAAGGAAATATACTGCACAGCGGACGCCATTATCACTCCTTCTGCAAAAGAGCGGATAGAAGAGACAGGCATAAGAGTTGTGAGAGTACAGGAGGGCACAGTATGCAGATAGCTAAGGTCGTGGGAACAGTAGTAAGTACCACCAAATCTGAAAAACTCACAGGGCTGAAAATGCTTCTGGTAAAACCGATAGATATAGAAACATTTGAGGAAAAAGGAAGTGTGCTTGTGGCATTTGATGCTGTGGGGGCAGGGGAAGGCGAAATCGTCATGATAGTGTCCGGATCCTCTTCAAGACAGACTCAGCTCACGGATAACAAGCCCTCTGACACGGCGATTATAGCTATTATTGATTATATTGATTTAAGGAACAAGAGGATTTTCAGCAAAGAAAATTACAGTGAGAAGGTGGATGAATAATGCTTTCCAGAGAACAGATCGAACAGATTGTAAATATTACGATTAATTCCCTTAACATCCGTGAGGAAAAAGGCTCCTCAAGCAGCTGTACAGGTACTGCAGGCGGAAGCGGATGGATGTTTGATGATGCCAATGACTGCGTAGAAGCGGCACTTAAAGCTCAGCAGGAGCTGGTTGCCCTTACCATGGAACATCGGGAAAAGCTCATTCAGGCTATGCGCCGGGCTGCAAGGGACAATGCGGAGAAGCTTGCACGGATGGCTCATGAAGAAACCGGCTACGGGAATGTGCCGGATAAGATCGCCAAGATTCTTCTTGTGGCAGACAAGACTCCGGGTACTGAGGATATAGTGCCGAAGGTATACACCGGAGATCACGGTATGACCCTGGTGGAACAGGCTCCCTTCGGCGTAATAGGGTCCATCACACCTTCTACCAATCCTCCGGGCACTGTTGTAAATAATTCTATCAGTATGATAGCAGCCGGAAATGCTGTAGTATTCAATCCTCATCCTGCAGCCGCAAAATGCTCCCAGGAGGCCATGAGAATCCTTAATGAGGCTATTGTCAGAGCAGGAGGTCCCATGGGCCTTATCTGCTGTCCGACAAAGCCTGACCTTAAAACCAGCGACGTGATCATGAACCATCCGAAGATAAAACTCCTAAGTGTAACAGGTGGTGAAGCGGTAGTCGGTGTTGCCATGAAGACCGGCAAGAAGGTCATTGCCGCAGGTCCCGGCAATCCTCCTGTAATAGTTGACGAGACTGCAGTTATCCCGAAAGCTGCCAAAGACATTGTTGACGGGGCTTCATTTGACAATAATGTACTGTGTGTTGCCGAGAAGGAATGCTTCTGTGTAAATGCAGTTTTTGATCAGCTGATGTCTGAGATGCAGAAGAACGGCGCATGGCTTGTCAGAGGCAGTGATATTGATAAGATCGTAAATACCGTTCTGATAAATAAAGACGGGAAATATGTTATCAACAGGGATTTCGTTGGCCGTGATGCCACATATATCATGGACCGTTCCGGAGTATCCTACTCAGGAAAACCGAGACTGGTAATTGCGGAAGTTCCGAAGAATCATCCTTTTGTGACAGTGGAAATGCTTATGCCTGTTCTGGGCTGTGTGAGATGTGAATGTGTGGATCAGGCCATCAGAAGAGCAGTTGAAGCTGAGAGAGGATGCTGGCACTCAGCCCTCATGCATTCCACCAATTACCTGAACATGACCAGGGCTGCAAAAGCTCTGAACACCACTATTTTCATCAAGAACGGTCCGTCTACCGCCGGTGTAGGATTTAACGGTGAGGGCTATGCCACTCTTACCATTGCCACTCCTACCGGTGAAGGCCTTACTTCCGCAAGGACATTTACCCGTGCCCGCAGATGCGTTCTGGAGGACGGATTCCGAATTATATAATATTTACCGGGCTGCCGTGGATGCTGCGCACATCTGCAGACTCGGTGGGCTGCACCTGTAATTCATGGGACGTCATAGCCTGCCTGTCTGCGGGTCGGACATATTCGCAGAAAACTCCTGATGAGTTTTCTGCTCAGATATCCTGACGGATTACGGACTTGTGGTCCGAATCCGTCACCCGCACAGGCGCCTCTGTCGTCCCTGAATTACGACGGCTCGCCCAATGAGCCTGCAGATGTGCACAGCTTACACGGCAGGGCCGGGGAATTCTTGAGCATCCGGGACAATCCGGGAATGGTTTGAAAAGATGAACAGGTGACTTCCATGAACATTATAGAAAAGATAAGAAATGCCGGTGTGGTGGGCGCCGGAGGTGCCGGATTCCCCACGGACAGAAAGCTTGCCTGCCATGCGGAGATTTTCATAGTGAACGGCATAGAATGTGAGCCGCTGCTGCGGGTGGACCGTATTGCAATGGAAGATAACGCACCCCGGATAGTGGATACTGTAAAGATATTAAAAGAGCATCTGGGAGCGGAAAGAGCAGTAATCGCATTAAAAGGCCATTATGAAAAGGCCGCAGCAGCGCTCAGGGAGGCTGTGGCAGTATCTGATAGAGAATCAGGCAGCGATATTGAGATATACCTTTCGGAATCATTTTATCCCGCGGGTGATGAACAGAACCTGGTGTACAGTATTACCGGCAGGACAGTGCCTACAGGAGGCATACCTCTTGATGTGGGATGTGTTGTAAGCAATGTGAGTACTGTACTGAATATTGCAGATGCCCTGGAAGGACATCCTGTAACAGATAAGACAGTTACGGTAGGTGGAAGTGTTTCCAAACCTGTAACAATCACCTGTCCCATAGGGACGCCGCTGTCAGCACTTCTTCAGGCAGCAGGGGGTCCAATAGGGGACTGCACATATATAGTAGGCGGACCACTGATGGGGCGGATAACAGATGATCTTTCCGAACCGGTTACAAAGACCACAGGAGGGCTTCTGGCAATACCGAAGGGACATAAGCTGCTGGCAGAAAAGGTGCTTACTGAGTGGGATATAAAGCTGGCAAAGGCAGTCTGCAGCCAGTGCAGCTTCTGCACACAGATGTGCCCCAGAAATGCAATGGGTCTAAACGTACAGCCCCACAAGGCAATGCGTGCCATGGCATCTTGCAATGACCTGCTGCTGGGAGACGTGAACGGTGTGTTTTCCTGCTGTGACTGCGGATTATGTACCTACTATGCGTGCAATTTCGGCCTCCGTCCGGGAAAGGCCATGCTAAGAGCCAAGGCAGCCCTTCAGCAGAGGGGCATAAGGCCTGTAAAACAGGTAAAATATCCGGCTGACAAGGATCTGGGAACCAGGCGTGTCCCCACAGAAAGGCTGATATCAAGGCTTGATCTTGCAAAATTTGACAAAGACGCTCCCATGGGAGGGTACATAGACAGCACGTCAGTGGTGATACCCCTTAAAATGCATATAGGAGGGCCTTCAAAACCGACGGTAACAGTGGGCAGCAAAGTTGTAAAAGGTGATCTGATAGCAGTTCCGGAAGGAATGGGAGCAAACATACATGCATCTGTTTCGGGGACAGTTACATCAGTAACAGATACATTCATAAAGATAGAGGGGTGATGCTATGGGCGCCATAGGAATGAATGAAATAATGAGTATTCCTCTGGGATTTAAGGCCTGCGATGCCATGCTGAAAGCTTCTGAGGTGGAGCTGGTAAGCGCCGGATGTGTGTGCGCCGGAAAGTACTATATAGTGGTCGCCGGTGAGGTGGCTGCAGTAAAGGCATCGGTAGAGGCAGGCAAGGCTGCAGCAGACAGCTGCATTATCGACAGCCTGGTAATCCCCAATGTGGACAGTCAGGTGGCACCGGCAATTGCAGCCTGCACAT
>JABUTA010000419.1 GCA_021443845.1 Parasporobacterium sp. | reverse complement strand
AATCATTAGGAGAATGGAATATGTTTGTAGGAATCTGGGGCAGAGGCTTTTTGCCGCAGAAAAGGTTTGAATCCCAAAAAACAAGTATTATGGATATTATCCGTGACCAAGGTCAGACTATGGAAAAAGGTGTACATAAATATGACGGTAAATCATTGGCTGCAAGAATGACGACCCCTTGTGAAGGAGAATACTGGAAAGAAATGATTAAAGGTTCGTTTTCAGATATATTCTTCGTGACAACGCTTGGCAAAGTGCCTGAATTTATAGTTGAAATGAATAGCATAGTGAAAAAAAACGATTACGATGCAAATGAAATGGGAATATATATCCAACCACAGAATTGTGGTACATCTGTTCATTTAGAGTTTACTTTGCCTTATGGCACAGATAAAGAAAAGGCAGTTGTAGAAAAAATATACAGAGAGGCGAGTGTGGCCATGGCAGATATGGGTGCGTACTATTCAAGACCCTATGGAATATGGAGCAATCTCCAGTTAAGCAAAGACTCTGTTTCATATGATGTGCTTATGAGACTGAAAGGAATCTTTGATCCTGACGATGTACTAAACAGAGGAAAGTTAACATTGACAGATAAACCGTCATCATCAGACAGCGAGAAGGGAGGTATGTAAAATGGCATTAAAAGATTATAGACCTATGCAGGAGCGCTGCAGTAATTGCCTCAACTGCAAGTGGATTCCTTTTGATAAGGTGCAAAGCATGCGATTCGGTGAGAACTGCCCAAGTGTATGCTTCAACAATTTCAATACATACTCAGCTAGAGGGCGGTTTCAGCTGGGACAGTCGATTTTGGACGGGCGTGCTGATTACTCGGATGAAACAACATATGCCATTCACGCGTGCATGGCATGCGGTGCTTGCGATGTTTCATGCAAAGTCTGCAGATACAATCTGGAGCCACTGAACCATAATATCGAACTTAAGCACAGTGCTGTGGAACATGGAAAAACATTATGTTTTCAGACAGAAATGATCGATTCTCTGAATAGGGAAAAGACAATGCTTATGGGAAAAGGTAGACTGGACAGGAATAACTGGCTGGAACCGGTAAAAGATAAGGTTGTGAATGCCATGACAGATGAGGCAGACATAATATTCTTTCCGGGTTGTAAATATAGTTACGACAAGAGACTACAGAAAGAAGCTGTTATGATTGTTGATTTACTGGTAGAAGCCGGAATAAAGGTCGGTGTGCTGGGTAATGCAGACATGTGCTGTGCAGGCAGAGCATATCAGATGGGATT
>JABUTA010000418.1 GCA_021443845.1 Parasporobacterium sp. | reverse complement strand
TTGAGCTTGCTGAGGCAAAATAATATTTTTGTGCCGGATTTGTCTGATGATTTTACTGCGATTTGAATCTTGCACAGAAAAAGTACATCAGGGTGAATCTTCTATATATAATATGTAGATAATAATATATGGCTGTGCTATAATTTTAACCATGTTAGACAGATTAGAAAAAAAATTCGGAAAAATAGCAATCAAAAATCTTATTTACTATATTCTGGGTGCATACGTTATCGGATACATCCTCCTGTTAGTAAAGCCTGAATGGTATGAGTACATATGTCTTTATCCATCACTTGTAATGAAAGGGCAGGTATGGCGTTTATTTACATGGGTATGCACTGTGCCTCAGGCTATCAGTATTCTGCTGATCTTCATGTTCCTGTTTTATCTGTATATTGGCAGGGCCCTTGAGGAGCATCTGGGTTCCTTCAGGTATACCCTGTATATTCTGTCAGGGTGGTTCTTTACCACATTGGGAACCATGATATTCTTCTGGATTACCGGCATAGACAACATGACTGTAAGTACAAATTATATGAATCTTACATCATTTCTGGCCTTTGCGGTGCTGTTTCCGGAGGTCAGAGTACTGTTTTTCGGAATAATTCCGGTAAAAATGAAGATCCTTGCATGGATTGACGGTATATACCTGGCACTTCAGGTGATCAGCGGACTTATCCTGACATTTGCACCGGATGATCTGGTGGCACAGGCACTGGAAATATACACAGGCACCGGAACCTCCATGCTGGGAGTTACCTTCATGCGGCAGCAGAGCATATGTCTGATGGTCACCATACTTATATCCTTCATCAACTTCGGCATCTTCTTCGGAAGCCGCCTCAAGAAGCAGGCTGATGCAGGAAAGAGGAACAGGGATTTCCAGAGAAAGGTCAACGAAGGCCGTTCAGCCAATACAGCCGGAGGTCAGGGGGGCTTTACCAGAAGCTTCACGGCAGGGCATGGAGGTTCGGCAGCCGGAGCCGGTTCAGGGAAGCCTCAGGAAAAGAAGTCGGTATATCGTGCCGATACTTCCGAGGAACTGGTACATAAATGCTGTGTATGCGGCAGGACCAATATAACCAATCCTGAGTTGATGTTCAGATACTGTTCGAAATGCAGCGGAAACCATGAGTATTGCCAGGAGCACCTGTTTACTCATGTGCATGTGAAATAGTTTCACCCAGAAATGGTTTCATCTATTTTCATCCTTATAGAGTCAAATATGGGCATGAACCTGGGCGGAGATGAAGGTTCAGGGATGAAATTTTAAAAATGGCCC
>JABUTA010000417.1 GCA_021443845.1 Parasporobacterium sp. | reverse complement strand
AAGTTTATATGAAGGATTCAATATATTACTCGGTCATGATCCTTACGATCTCATCCAGCTCTTCTTTTGTCACTCCTATTCTGAGAAGGTAGTTTTTGATCTTTGCACTGATCGTATCTCCAGGTTCGTCTGCTATACGGTCCATGTCGTGCTGTTTAAAACGTTTCAGATCCCTGTGACCTCTGATAACTCCCATATCAGAGAACAGATAATCCTTTTGGAGATCCTGTTCTGATACTCCCAGAAGCCCATTGATGAGAAATGTTATAAATCCTGTACGGTCTGTACCGACAGAACAGTGGAATGCGATAGGATAGTTTTCTTCTTCTGCGAATACTTTTATTATGCTGACAACTACTTCACTATATTCTATACTTCCGGTTAGATCGAATGGAATGAATATATAATTAACGCCGTTTCCAATTACGCTCTCAGTGATATCTTCATTCTCGCCCTCGTCGCGGATATCAAGTTCTGTCTTGATTCCCAATTCATTTACCAAAACTTCCCTGCCTTCATCTGAAAGAATAACCCTTGTTTCTTCTTTTCCGCTGCTGCAGCCGTTGAGTCTTCCTGTTCTGAATACCATTCCCTGGCGTACTCTTCCGCCCTGTTCAAGAGGCCATCCGCCGATATCCCTCACATTGGTAATCGAATCCACCTTCATATTTCTAGGGCCATCCGCTTCGGTTTCGAAGCTGTGAACATCACTGGTATCGTCGCCTGCAGAAACTGTGTAGTAATATTTCGTTCCGATCATAAGATTGATGAGTTCAACAGAATTATCGGTCGTTGTATATTCCTTTGCTCCGCTCATATCCTCATCTGTACTGACAAATACTTTAAAACCGTCAGAAGCATCCCCGTCATATTCCCATGTCAGCACAACAGGTTCTGGCCAGCCAAGTTCTGTGAATCCATCGCAATATGTCTTGAAATTTTCAAGATCACCGAGTGCTGCCTTCTGATTCTCCGTATGTACGGGCACAGGGGCGTCGAAGTCCTCGATAGAAAACTCCCCTGCAAATGCCGTTCCGGCCAGCATAATGACTGTCATCATAGTAGCGATGATCGATATAATCTTTTTCATAAAGCCCTCTCAATTGATATTTTCTTTTGATTATATTTACTCTGACAGCTACTTGCAATATCTATCATTTGTTGAACATCCGAGATGTGCATGCATGAACTCATCTGCACATTCCATCCATAATGCGTATTCAGTCACATCTTTATGGTGTGGGAAGTTTTAGTTATATTACACTTAACAAGAATATATACAACTT
>JABUTA010000416.1 GCA_021443845.1 Parasporobacterium sp. | reverse complement strand
GACGCTGCATGCCCTGCTGTGGCCGTGCACTTCCCTGAGGACGCTGCATGCCCTGCTGTTGGCGGGATCCTCCCTGCTGTATGTGCCCGTTTCCCTGCTGGTGCTGCATGCCCTGAGGACGGATATTATTCCCCTGAGGTCTCACCATACCCTGCTGCATTCTGTCCATGCCCTGCATGCGGTTCATTCCAACACGGTTATTATAATTATTATTTATTCTGGCAGATGCAGTATTTCCTGTTAATAAGGATCCCAATCCCATGATGCCTGCAAGCCCTGCCATACCGCCGAGGCCGGAAATGGGTGACGATGAAAAACTGCCTTTTGATGATTCTGAGAGCTGTCTTTCAGCATCCTTATTGATATATGAAACATATTTGCCGTTATCAAGACCGGTTAAATAGTCTGCAACAGACACATGGTAATAGTCTGCCATTTCCCTGATCTCGTCCTCGGTCATTTTGGCACCCATGCGGATAGCCTCTTCAGCTTCATTATCACCGAACAGAACGCCGAATATGGATCCCAGCAGACCTTCCGGTTCCTCCCTTGCGGCGCTTTTTACTGCTTCGAACCTTTCAAAAATTATATCCTGGGCGTCAAGGATCGGATTGGGTATATCAGCCGCTGAAGCAACCTTGATTTTTGAGTTTCCTTCCTGGAGGACAGATCCGCAGTATTCGCAGGTGAACGGATCTGCTGAATTCCCTCCGCAGTGAGGACATTTTATGGTTCCGCCCGAAGCATCCGTTGTCCCGGTAACCTCATATTTTGAAATTATTTCGTCCATGTGCTCAACATTATATATTGCATCAGCCATACGTTCCTTGTATGGCCTGCATACCGAACATGCGTCAGGTGCCAGTGTGCACTTGCTGGGGCAGTTTGAGCAGGGACGCACTATGGTCTCATCGGAGTTTTCTCCCTTTAATATCCCTGAGAACAGATTTTCTAATAATGACATAATTACCTCCCATTTTTCAGCAGCCCTTTCTGTAAGGGCAGAACCCGGCCTCTTCCGCCATTTTCGTCTTAATATACTATCTGCAAAAGTAGCGGTCAATGTTTAATATGCTATTCTGACAGAACGCCGTTAACGATATTACAGATCTTGCCACCGATAACCTTTGTGCCGGTTATCTTTTTAAAAGCGCCGTTCTCAACGTAATACTGCACCCTGCTGCTTCCGTCTGCCTTGTATGCAAGACCGGTTGCCTTGATATATGCCCCGTCCTTCACGTAATACCACTTTGTGCTGGATCTGTCTGCCTTCTGTGCGATGCCGGT
>JABUTA010000415.1 GCA_021443845.1 Parasporobacterium sp. | reverse complement strand
CAAATATATCATTTGCAACGGATGCTCCGATAAGAGACTGGAACGTGGTTGCTGATGAAATACCTGCTGCAAGAATACCTGTAAGAAGAATTACACCTACAATCTTAGGCATAAGGTTCATAGCTGCGTAAATAAGAACATGGGATGTGTCTTCCATGTTAGGAACAACGTTCCTTACCATTACGGCACCGATACATGCAAGGAATTCTAAAAGGAATACACCGATAGTTGCCGCATAAGTACTCTTAATAGCTGTATGTTCATTCTTCGCCATCTGGTAACGGCTTGACTGCCATGGGCCAACTGCGCATACGCTCATCCATACAATACCGTAATTAATACCCCAGAGAATATTCTCCCATCCGGTATTATAAAGTGCTCCCGGCTTTCCGCCCCATGAAAGTATCTGGGTGGTCTCCGGATTAGATGCTACGGCTTCAACTGATGTGAACCATCCGCCTGTATTCTTGGCAATAAATAATACGCCGAGAACAAGAGCAACCGTAAATACAGCAGCCATAAGAGTATCTGTAATAAGTACGCCCCTGGAGCCTGATGCTACAGAAATGAACGTAAATACAACCATAGCTACGATAATGCAGATTCTGTAGTCAACTTCTGTAATAACGCTCATGAGGGTTCCGATACCCTGCATAACAGAAAGAAGATAAACAGTCATTGTAGCAATCGCTGTAATTGCCGCTAATTTTCTTACGGCCTTAGAATTAAATCTCTTTCCGAAAAATTCAGGAATTGTAAGAGCCTTGCTTCTTCTTAAGTATCTTCCGAAGAATACAACTCCGATAAGATAACCGACAACCTGCATACCCGCTAAAAGGAGCATTCCGGTAAACCCACCTTCATATGCAGTGGCTGCATCACCCATGAAAAGTCCGGTACTTGAGTAAGATGCAATCAGAGAACCACCGATAAGGATTGCCGGCGCCTGTCTTCCCGCAACATAAAATTCTTCAGCTGTCTTAACTTTTTTACTTCTGCTTACAAGAATACCAATGACAACGAAGATTGCCATGGCAATAATCATGCCTATAAGGTAGATGTTCATTATTTATCATCCTCCTTATAGTCTTTTTTGAGTCTCCAGATACAGAGACAAACGCCTGCAATAACCCAGGCGCCGATAAATACGGAGATTGCAATTTCCATTTCTTTCACCTAAGAGATATTAAAGGGCCGTGTACTATGCAAGACTGTGTTGAGTGTCTGGTTCTCTGGGTCTGAATTTCCTCTCAATGCAGTTAGGGCTTCAGAGGCGCTCCTCCGGAGCGC
>JABUTA010000414.1 GCA_021443845.1 Parasporobacterium sp. | reverse complement strand
CCTATATACGCACCAATGATATCGTTTGTAATGTTCATGGGTTTATTATACTACAAATTCATCTTAAAGACATGAATTTATTACTAATGCAATCCTTCTGACAGGCCGCCTTACAGTCACCGCACCGTATGCATTCCTCGCTGTTTACATTCTCCATCACGTTGATTCCCATTCTGCATGCTTCAGTACAGGATCCGCACTTAATGCATGAATCCTTATCAATGGTATATCTGAAAAATGCAATAGGATTAAAAAATCCGTATAAGGCTCCCAGGGGACATAAATACTTGCAGAATGGCCTGTAATATTTAATTGACAAGACTACAATAAGTACAAGTACTGATGCCTTAAGAATGAATCTCGACCCTAATGCACCCAGAAATGTTTTATTCGCAGCCAGCAGAGGAATGCCTGCGAACAATGTGCCGCTTGGGCAGATATACTCGCAGAACCAGGGATCACCCAGACCTGCAAAATTTTTAACGGCCAGCGGAAGAACTATAACCATCAGAGCCAGCACTGCATATTTCAGGTATTTCAGATACTTATGCCCCGGCAATCCCTTTTTCTTCTTAAACAACGGTATTTTGTGCAGCAGATCTTGTACCAGTCCAAAGGGACAAAGCCATCCGCATACAAACCTTCCGCAGATGGTTCCGAAGGCCATTATAAGGCCGAACACATAGCAGGAAAGATTAAATCCCTTCCCCTGGAAAACAGCCTGCAATGATCCTATGGGACATGCCATAAGGGCTCCCGGACAGGAATAACAGTTAAGCCCCGGAACGCATACAGCCTTCGTTGGTCCTCTATATATTTTTCCTGTTAAGAAGCCTGCCGCATACCCGTTTGTCAAAGCGAAGAATGCTGCCTGCACCAGGTGTCTCACCAGACTTTTTTTCCGGATTCTTTTCTCCATATTACTATCCTATCCCAATGCACTCCAGGCAAATATCAATGGCCTTATGAAGCACGGTTACAGGCTCACCGTTAATAATTCCCATTATAATCAGACAGGCAGCTGTACCACCTGTCACAAGCCCTATTAAATTGCGCTTCTTTTCATTCATCTATTAGTCCCTTTAATTAATTCAACAGCCCTGCCTGTTGCTGCAGCAAGGTCTTTTCTGCAGGTTTTAATTATTTCATCCATGGGCCGTCCCTCTTCTGATGCGGCAAACAATCCACGGACATTCTCCGGTACCCTCGCCGATTTATCAGCACATCCGGCCACGATTATTACAGGAATACCTACTGAAGCGGCTCTCTTTGCTACACCGCTTACAACTT
>JABUTA010000413.1 GCA_021443845.1 Parasporobacterium sp. | reverse complement strand
CGTAAATGTTACAATAAGTATACTCGAGGTAATAATATTGATAGTGCAGATTGCCGACGGGTTATACACTATGATCAGATATTGTTAACGGAAAATAACAAAAGGAGGAAAAGTGATGAAAAAGGTTATTTCTGTTTTACTGGCAGGAGTTATGGCATTAAGCCTTGCTGCATGTTCAGGAAACAAGCAGGCTGATTCCGGATCGGCATCCAAATCAGCTCAGGCTGCATCAGAGGCTAAATCAGAGGCAGCAGCACAGTCTTCGGCAAAGGCTGAGACTTCAGAGGAGTCTGTTGAACTCAACGTACTCATGCTTCACATTATCGGAAGCATTGAGGATTCACAGAAGGTGGAGGATGAGATCAACGCTTATATCGAGCCCCTCATCAACGCAACGGTTAAATTCGAGTGGCTGGACCTCGGCGACTATGTTGACCAGATCAATGTTAAGCTGGCCAGCGGCGACGTTATCGACGTTCTTCCGAACTTCAGTATGATGATGCCGGCAATGTACGCTTCAGAGTCCATCATGCCTCTCGGAGATCTTGTGGCACAGTACGGTGACGGAATCGTTGCAGCCCTCGGTGAGGATTATCTGAACTGCGGAAAGATCAACGGAGAGCTTTACTCTATCCCGATCACCAATGCATTCGCACAGAATTCTGCTTTCATCTACCGTCAGGACATCGCTGAAGAGCTTAATCTTGATTTCAGCAATGTTAAGACCTTAGAGGATATGGAAGGTATCTTCGAGCAGGTTCAGGCCGCACATCCCGAACTGACAATGATCTGCTGCAACAGCTTTACAGATCCCCAGCTCAGAGAGTATGACTGGGAAGGACTGAGTGATGAGTACGGCGTTCTCATGGATCCGGTAAACAGCACGGAGGTCGTTGACCTTTTTGAAACAGAAGAATACATGGATTACTGCAAGCTTATGAACGACTGGTACAGCAAGGGCTATATACAGTCTGACTGTGCAACATGTACAGAGCAGCTTACATCCCTTCTTGACAGCGGACTGTATTTCGGAACCATCGCAAAGGATTATCCCGGAAACGTTGAAGAGAAATTCGGTACATCCAAGTATCAGATCAAGGCAGTTCAGCTTACAGAGCAGATCAGCACGACTACACTCGTTACCAATAACGTAATGACTATTCCGACAACATCTCAGAATCCCGAGAAGGCTATGCAGTTCATCAATCTTCTTTATACGGATGAAAAAGTGCAGAACCTCATCAGCTACGGTATCGAAGGCGAGCACTACCGCCTGGTTGACGGAAAGGCTGA
>JABUTA010000412.1 GCA_021443845.1 Parasporobacterium sp. | reverse complement strand
AACCTTCGGAATTTAGTTGTGTAATGTGGAATTTAAAAAAGTATTTTACCAATTTCTGAAATTTCGTGAGAAGTTCACAAGAAAAGCAAACATACGTTGTGATTATTACGGTGCTGCAGAGCCACCAGTCCGGTCAAGATGGAGCCATCGTTCCGGACTTTGAGAGCCAGTAACTTTATGCCGCGAAAGGCTCTTTACATGAGTAGTTCATGATAGGCTTATTGCCTTGGCAAATGGGCTGAAAACGCCTGGTTGCCGTTTTGCCAGGGAAATCATGAACGACAGAGGCTCATGTCAAGAGCACCGTGGAATAAGTTGCTGGCATGTGGTTCTGCGGCACCGGAATGGTGGTTCCCAAAGTCCGGACTGGTGGCTCAATATGGTCCGGAATAATCAGTCGGATGATATGACTGATGATGAATACATGCTTACTGCAGAAAAGAACTACAGAAAGATCAAGGCTTTCGAAAAACTGTTCACACCGGAATCATACAAAGCGTTTAATAAGACCCATAAGACCGGAACCCGCGCCGATTATGAAAACTGCATGAATGCAATATCGCTGCTTAAGCCTGTAGGGAACATAGAGGAACGTGTTTGGTATCTCTGGGATTATGAGAACATGCCTGTGCCTGACGGAGAGGAGATCACGTCAGAAGATTTCATTAATGAGAGTCAGCTTGATTATGAAGGATTCGTACCATTCATAATAACATTTCTTCAGGATGATCCGGCTGAAGCCAAAGGCAACATAATCCTTGTTTCCGGAGGAGGATTCCATTTCCGTTCAAACAGCGGGGAAGCTTATAAGACATACCCGATTTTTCTGGATCTCGGATATAATGTGTTCATACTCCAGAGAAGGATCGCACCTTATTCTGGCAAGAATTCATTCATGGATCTTCAGAGAGCAATAAGGCTTGTCAGATATCATGCAGAGCAGGAAAACTGGGGTGGACAGGATATGATCGCGGCAGTCGGCTGGTCCGGAGGCGGCGGTACACTTATGGGTGCCGTAGGTTTCTGCTATGGAGCTCTTACCCCTGCTGAAGAGTATGACAGCGATTATATTCCTGATGAAATCGATATGATAAACAGTGATCTTGATGTTGCAATCCCTGTTTACGGTGTATTCCCGAGCGATTCCGAAGAATTAAAAAATGAACCGGACCTCGGAACAGGACCGCAGATTGTTGATAATCCGAATATCCCTGCATTTTATATCTGCCAAGGACTTGCGGATGAAATAGTTGACCCGTCGGGAGCGACTGAACTGTATGATATCTTAATGGA
>JABUTA010000411.1 GCA_021443845.1 Parasporobacterium sp. | reverse complement strand
AACATGAATGGCAGTGCGTGTACATAGTCACCGAAGCCAAGACCCTGTTCGCCCATGCAGCCTACTGCAAAAGCAGCCCAGCTTGTAATCGGGATAAGTACGCATACGCATGCTCCCATTGAGTTTGCGCCGTAAGCCAGGTGTTCTCTAGGAATGTTGTATTTATCTGTCAGATTCTTCATGGATGAAGATACTGCCAGAACATTAAGGTAGTCGTCTACAAACATAATGATTCCCATGAGCCATGTTGCGACCATTGCACTCTTAGGTCCCTTTGCAATCTTGGAAACGATGTCTGTAAATCCGAGGAATGCTCCCGACATTTCGAAAAGCTTAATCATTGCTCCGAAACCGAACAGGATGAACAGCAGGAAATCATATGATTCGTTTCCCAGTGTCTGATACATCATTCCAATCCAGCCGCCGAAGAAGCCGCCCTTGTAAACAAGTACCGCACCGATAAATGATGACAGAATCATCATTTCCGCCATCCTCTTTGTTACGAGCAGTCCGATAATAAGGACCGCAATTGGTATACAGGAAATAATTCCTTCCATAATTACACCTCCTATTTTGATAATGATGAAAAAACAAAGTGCTATCGTGAGTGTAGCACTTTAATAATTATCTGAAAATTGACAGAGGATATAGTCTTTGTTGTACTTTTGGAGAAACGGTATCCTCGAGGGGTACATTTATGGTACCCGGGTTCTATTGTGCGGGTCTGTATTGGTCGCTGCCCGGGTTTGCATGCCGCTGCCCGGGTTTCGCTATTTGAACCTGATCAGTTCCCATCTGCTGCTTACGCCGAGCTTTTTGTAGATGCTTGAGCAGTGTTTCTTCAGTGTGCTCTCCGATATGGCCAGCGCCTCGGCAATTGCCTCTCCCTCGACGCCCGCCATAAGAAGTCCGAAAATTTCAACCTCTCGCCTGGTGAACTCATATTTTTCCATATATTCGTACGTCTTCATGTATGCTTTTGATTTCATTACATGATTGTTCTCGTCCATTTCCCAGGTGATTCGCGTGCCCATATGGGTAAGGAACAGTTCCAGGAGAAACAGTTCCTTGTCCGAATAGTCGACTTTGTCTCGATCCCTATACAGACTGATCACTCCCTGAAAAATTCCGTTGGAGCATATGCTCGCCTGTGCAGAATAATATATGCCCCCATTAATATATATATCCTTGTAATAATCCTGATTTTCTCTGGCACTGTCCGGAAATATATCGCTTTCCCTGTATACGCGATTGTTCGCCCCAAGGTATATCCACTTCGTGTAGTCCTTCTCCTC
>JABUTA010000410.1 GCA_021443845.1 Parasporobacterium sp. | reverse complement strand
CACTTTTTCTCCAAGTCAATCTTAGGCTGCCTGAAGGCTCGAGAAAAAAGTACTGCTGCGGGTATTCTCTGTAAAAGCAGGCCGCTCAGTAAACTGAGCGGCCATTAATTCAACCTGTATCTTATTTATAATAGTCAGCCACTGCCTTGAAGAAGGAATCGATATTCTCCCATGGTGCCAGCGGCGGGATGTCGCAGCCTGAAGAAATTACGAAGTTCGGATACTGCGGGCAGAGATCCTGCATCAGCTTGGTGGTCTGCTCATAGATAGCTTCCGGAGTACCGTTGCGGAATGCACCTGAAGGATCGATGTTGCCGAGAACCAGAACATCAGAAGGCATCTTTGGCATAAGATCACGCATATCGATGGCATTACCGAAATGGAATACCTTGCAGCCGTTGCTCTTAATGGTATCAACAGTGTGAACAGCAGAGTTGCCGCAGTTGTGGTAAACGATCAGGAATTCTTCATCCTGAACAGCTTCAACAATCTTTCTCATGTACTGAGCGGAGAATTCTTCCGCCGGATCAGCTGAAAGAAGTCCTGCCAGAGGCTCAGCGATAACAACACCGTTTGCGCCGGCTTCCTTATAAGCCTTGCAGTAATTGATGAGGAACTCAGTGGTCTTTTCCAGAACCTTGTGAACCATGTCAGGTTCATCAACAATGTAATACATTGTTTCAAATACGTTCAGCAGTCTTCCTGCCAGTGAGAATGGTCCGATAACTCCTGCAAATACAGGGCGGTCGTTGATCTTCTCTGCTGCCTTGCGGATAGCTTCGATGTTGAGGCTGGTACGTCCTGCACCAACTTCCGGAACCTCCAGCTCATCAGCTGCATCTTCGTCATCAACGATGCTTCCGGTAACTGTAGGAACTTCGTCATCAGAGAAATTGATGGTGGATCCGAATGCTTCAGCCTCGATGGAAAGATCCATGTAGCTTACTGCAGCAGCTGCATCCGTAAGCTCGGCAATCTTGATGATGCCTTCAGCCTGAAGGTCAGCACTGTTAACAAGATCCTTAACTGTTACGCCCATTTTCTGGATTGAAGGAAATGTAAGAACCGGCATAGCCTTCTTCTTCGGAGCCGCAATAGTTTCCTCAACCCACTTGTACATGTTCATTTTCATAGTCGTGATACCCCTCTAAAACCTGTTTCCTGTGTGTTCATGTTCCTTAAAACAGTTTCATTATAACAAAGGGATAATGGCATTCTCTTGCAAAAATTATTCAATTTTATAAATATTATTATATTAATCCGGCCCTATGACGACATTTTATAAAAATATATTTACTCA
>JABUTA010000040.1 GCA_021443845.1 Parasporobacterium sp. | reverse complement strand
ATTCTTTGAATATTTCAGCTGACAGAGATTCTGCCGACTTACCTAAATATTCGGAAAACTCCGCAAGCCGTGCAGCATCAACCTTTACGCCTTCCCGCTCCATATTATAAAGCGAATACGTCAGAGGCATTTCAATTTCCCTGAACAGATTCCACATATCGGCATCTTCAAGAGCCTCTTTCAGAACAGGAAATGACTTTAAAGCAGTTTCAGCACTCAGGGCTGCAATTTTTCTGCACTTATCTGCATTTTCAGATATTTTATATGCCTCATCGGGTGACATCCTGCCTATAAGGTCTTCCTTTGAAGGAACTATCCTGTCAAGATGATCCTTTGATATAATGTCATATGTATAGGAATTCTGAAGGGGATTCAGAAGATATGACATGACTTCAATATCATAAATATCCCGGCTTTCAAAATCCCTCATATCAAGGATATGAAGAAGTTTTTTCAGTCCGAAAACATATATCTTTTTCCCTGATGACAGAAGTTTTATTATTTCAGGTTTTATATCCGATGCAGCAGCCATACCAGAAAAATTAAAAGACATCTGACTGTCTGAGGAAACCGCTGCGGACGTATCATCAGTATAAACAGTAATCGTATTATCAGGGAAACATATTGCAGCCAGTGATGCATTTTCGTTAACGTACAATCCTGCTTCTTTCTGTTTGATATCCTCGCACAGCAGTTCTGCACATGTTCTGATCTGATATGTTATATCAGTTCTGTTTTCCGCATTTTTCGCATCAAATCTTGAAAGAAGTCTGTTCAGTTCATATTTCTTGAAAAGGGAATATGATTCATCATTATAGAAAATACTCTCAGATGCTATCCGTCCCTCATGCATATCACATTCTACAGGACTGTCGGTGTTTATAGCTGCAAGTTTTTTGCTCAGTATACCCTGATCTCTGAAAAGCCTGAGGTTTTCGGAAGCCTTTTTCGGCTTTATCTCATCAGCATGCTCGAGAGCAGACTCCAGTGAACTGTATTTTGTAATGATAGCCGTGGCAGTTTTTTCACCTATGCCAGGTATCCCCGGGATATTATCGGACTGGTCACCCATAAGTGATTTCAGATCTATGAATTCAGTGGGGGTAACCTGATATTTTTTCAGAACATCCTCAGAAAAATATTCCTCATATTCAGTCTTTCCTCCCTTTGTTTTGGGAAGAGATATCATTACCTTTTCCGTAGCAAGCTGAAGCAGATCCCTGTCTCCGGAAAGTATTACCACATCCATGCCTTCAGATTCAGCTTTACGCGAATAGGTACCTATAATGTCATCGGCTTCGTAACCGGGCAGTTCAACAGTTCTGATGTTCATTGCATGCAGAATATCCTTCAGCACAGGTACCTGCTGCTGAAGTTCTTCAGGCATTGGCTTTCTCGTACCTTTGTACTGCTCATACATCAGATGTCTGAAAGTTTTCTGCTTAACATCAAAAGCGACCAGAATATAATCCGGTCTGACTTTTGTGTATGTACTGAAAAAAATATTCAGAAAGCCGTATACGGCATTCGTATGGATACCTTCGGAATTTGTCAGGTCAGGTATCCCATAAAATGCTCTGTTTATAATACTGTATGCATCGATTAAAAGTATTTTTTCACTCATTTGAATACTTTATCTCCCGCTTTTAATAAAAAATCATGCAGCTGAACAGAAGTCTTAATATGAGCATGATGAGTATTCCTATTCCGACTAATCTTAATACGGAAAATCCGGAATTTCCTCTTGAGGATGAATCAGCAGAACCTCCCTGTGCAGCATGCTGGTACTGTCTCAAAAGCTGCTTGTATACAATATTACCCGGATCCGCTTCTGAAGCCCGGGTAATATGATCAAGTGCTCTCAGAGGTTCTCCTTTCCCTTTATGTGCAACAGCACTTACATAATACCACCTTGCATTTCTGAGAGGTGACGGCATGGCAGACAGTATGCTTACCGCCTCTGCATATCTGCCGGCATTAACACTGTTAATGGCGTTTACAAGACTGGGATCATCCCCTGCCTGGACATGAGGTCTCGTATCCGTCTGTCCATAACCGCCAAAATTGTTAAAAAAGTCACCGAAATCAAAGCCATAGAAGCCTCCTCCGTAATATTCCTGGTTGGAGTTCCTTCTGTTGTAAGGGTTGTCATACCCGTAATTTCCGTAGCTGCTTCCCTGGCTGTAGCTCTGCTGTCTGTATGCCTGCTGCTGCTGTTCCTGTGCACGTTTACGTTCATATTTTTCAGGATTCTTAAGCATATCATAGGCTTCATTAACCTCATTCATTTTTGCTGCTGCAGCAGAATCATTCGGATGAAGATCCGGATGGTAAAGTTTGGCTTTCTGTCTGTATGCCTTTTTTATTTCTTCCTCGGATGCACCCTGTTGTATACCGAGGACCTTGTATGGATCGATCATAAATCAAGTTCTCTTTTCAAATGAATTTTTACATTTAGGACAGTTTATCCGTATGGTTTTTCCTTTCGGAGGTTTTGATATACGAACCATAGCTTTGCAATTCGGACATTTACAGTAAAGATGTGTATTTCTTTCTTTGATCATTCTCTTTACAAGATTAAATTTATCTGTTACGGATTTCGTGATTCTGAGATATGCTTCAAGTTCTCTCACCCTGGCAGCTTTGTTTTTGGAAAAGCTTCTGACCAGCGACCAGATCAAAACAGCTAAAGCA
This sequence comes from Parasporobacterium sp., assembly GCA_021443845.1. Classification (GTDB taxonomy): domain Bacteria; phylum Bacillota; class Clostridia; order Lachnospirales; family Lachnospiraceae; genus RGIG5612. The sequence continues at coordinate 12,955 of JABUTA010000040.1, read as the reverse complement.
ATATATCTGAAGAATCCCAAAGGTCCGAACAGGGACAGGATAATAAAGACTAACGCAGCAATATTAAGGGTTTTTGATAACTGGTCAACCCCGTATCGATCTCTCATCAGTCCCTGGAATTTGTATGACAGATTTTCAAAGAAATTTCTCATGCGGGACTCCTTTCATTTTCATTTACATATATCAGTTTATGTTAACATATATTTTCTTTCATTAAAACCCGAATTTAAGATAAGTAAAATCGGAATCACGTAAAAATATACGTGATTCCGACCGAAAACCTGTAAAATCCTTAAATTCAGAATAATGTGTTATTCTGCAGGTTCTTCTGCTGCAGCATCAGCTGCTTATTCAACAGTTTCTTCAGCTGCATTTCCCGAAACATCGGCATCTTCAACTATAACCACATTATCTTTAATAGCTTCAACAACCTGTATGTACTCAACAGAAAGCTTTGAAATAAGGAAAACAAATCCTTCACCTACTATCTCACGGAATTCCTCAACGGTGCCGGTATATCCATACTGAAGCATATAGCTGTTAAGAGCTGAATCAATATCTTCATCTTTAACTTCAATCCCTTTATCAGCTGCAATCTTATCAAGTATGGTTATTATATCCATATAGCTGAGAGTCTGGGTAGTAACATAATCCGATGCAGTCTCAAAACCATACATCATCGCCATAAGGTCAGCATCTACACCATACATGGAAGCTGCTGCATTAATATCTTCAACAACATATGCTTTGACGATTTCAAGAGAATCCTTATTGTATGAAATTACTTTTCCCTTTGACAGAAGTGATTCCATAACAGAACTTTCAAGTCTCTGATTATACAGATAATCATATGTGTACTGTCTGAGTTCTTCTACCGAATTCAGAGGCTGGTCAAGATTCTCTGCTGAGAATGTCTGGACATACTCATCATTAAGTTCAGGAACAATTGTAACGGTAACATAATTGATTGTTATTGTAAAAACCGCATTTTTTCCGGCAAGTTCCTCTGTATATTCATCAGGGAAAGTTACTGTAATATCAAATGTTTCACCTATTTCATGTCCTTCAACCTGTTCTTCAAATCCGGGGATGAAAGTACCTGATCCGAGGACAATGTCATATCCCGCTGCAGTACCGCCGTCAAAAGGTTCTTCTTCACCTTCCAGTTTCCCGGAAAAATCAATATTTACAGTATCACCGTTCTGCACGGTTCCTTCTGTAACAGTCTCAGTTGTGGTACCTGCTGATGTGATGCTGTTCATATAGACTTCAACTTCATCATCAGAAACGGCAATATTGGCTGCCGATACTTCGATAACCGAATAATCAATCTCGCAATCTCCGTTTTCACTGACAGGTACATCAATAATAACTTCGTCAGCATTCAATAATGTCGGTGTTCCTGAAGATGCAAAATCATCACCGATTGCTTCATCGGCAGTTTCTTCAAATGTTTCGATGACTTCGGCTTCAGCAGCATCTTCGGCAGGTTCTGCATATGCAGCGCTGCATATCATTGAAGCAGCCAGAATTGCAGAAAGAGATAATGTGATAACTTTTTTCATTTCAAATAAATCCTCTTTTCTATAAGAATAAAATTACAAAGCGTATTCTACAGAAATTATCCGTAAACTACAATTGTATATAAGCATGTTTAACATAATTTTCACAGATATGCATGATAATCTGCCTGAAAAAACACTGCAGTACAGTATTTTCATATCTGTTTCTGCAGTGTCCGTAAAATCAGGAACTGATTTCTGTCACGGTCTTCGAAGAAGACCCTTTTCCTTATCTTCCGCAGCTCTCTGCTTAAGAATAACATGCTGTTTTTTTCCGTTTGAGTTATAAGGAAGGCTGTCTGTAAACACATAAAACTTCGGACATTTATATTCGGACAGCTCATTTCCCGCAACACAGAAATTATTGATTTCCTTAACCGTAAGGGAAGGATCTGACGGAATGACGTATGCTACCACAACCTGCCCTCTGGCGGGATCTGAAAGACCTGTAACCATACAGTCACTTACTTTAGGATGCTGAAGGATAACTTCTTCTACCTGAGACGGATAGATATTTTCACCCATACATATGATCATATCATCCCGGCGTCCGGCAACGGATATAAACCCTTTGCTGTCCCAGGTACCGGAATCTTTGGTATAGAACCATCCCCTGTAATATTTTTCCGCTGTCTGTTCCGGATTATCGTAATAGCATAATGACGATTTACCGAGAGTTTTGATGATGATCTCACCCTGTGTTGTTCCGTCCATAGGTGCCAGGTCATCAGGTTCTGCCTTCCTGTCAGGATAAATATTAACAATACGTACTTCATCATCCGTACATGCCTGTCCGGCAGCTCCCGCCATTTCAGGCAGGTCATATGGTCTCAGAAAACTGTTCCAGAAGGTTTCAGTGGTACCATATCCGTTGAATATATTCTCAGTCAGAAGTGTCTGGTATCTGATGGCAGATGCCCTGTCAAGCGGACTGCCCATGGTAACTATGCCCTTAAGACACGAAAGATCTGCAGGATGCTTCTCCTGGCGCACAGCCAGCTTGTCAAGTGCAGACGGTACTCCTATAAGGAATGTTATTCCGTATTTTTCCACATAGTCAAAGCAGGCTTTAGCACTGAACATTTTCATCGTAACAAGGCATGCACCCACATATAATGTGGGAACAGGTCCTCCGGAATGAAGACCTCCTCTGTGATGCCACGGAGTCATGTTCATGGTCACATCTCTTGGAGAAAGAGGAAAATGCATGATCACATCATGAGCAGACATGACTTCATTAACATTATTGACAGGAACTCCCTTAGGTGTTCCTGTAGTGCCTGATGTACCCAGCCGTGTATTTTCAGCATACATATCAGGAATGTGATCTGTTTCCGGTTCATTAGTTCCGTATCTGCTTATTAATTCATCGAAATATATATGTCCCTCAGGAATCTCAGGTCTGGTCATTCTGCAGTCGGCACATATGATCATTTCAGGTTTATATGTGCACATTTCAACAGCCTTCGCTGCCATTTCTCTGATATCGGAATCATATATATATGCCTTCGGTCTGTCCCTGTCTATCATTCTGGCTGTTTCACCTGCAGACAGATTGCAGTTTCCCGGAGAATTGATGGCTCCCAGCTTCTGGGGTGCTATATAGCTCAAAACAAACTGAGGTGTATTATAAAGCTGATAAAATACAACGTCAGACTCACCCACGCCCCCTGAAACAAGTGCATTGGCAAGACGGTTCACATCTTCATTGAGACTTTTGTATGTCCATACTCTGTCAGCAGCAGGATCTATCACAGCATTATTATCAGGATATCTGCGAACATTACGCATAAATCCCTTTATCCAGGTAAATTCCTGTTCAAATGCTTTTTTAAATGTTGTTGCATCATATGTATATTTCATTAACAGTTACCTCAATATCTCTATAACGAATAAAATATCATACTTTTCCTACTATCACACATGAATTCTGTCCGCCGAAGCCAAGGGCATTGGACATGGCAATATTTATATCCTGACCTTCAAGCTTCTCTGCAGAAACGTTTGCGGGACAGTCCGGATCAGGTTCTGAAAATCCCACATTAGGAGGAATGATTCCTGTTTCAATGATCTTCACACATGCTATCAGTTCAGTTATTCCTCCTGCACCCATCATGTGGCCTGTTATTCCTTTTGTTGAGCTTACTTTAACAGGATGTTCGCCGAATACCTGTTTCATGGCGTTTGTTTCTGCAATATCTCCCATTTTTGTGGCAGTGCCATGTGCATTGACATAATCGACATTTTCAGGAGAAATACCTGCCTCAGAAAGAGCAAGCTTCATACATGCAGCTGCACCTTTCCCTGACGGATCCGGAGAAACCGGATTGAATGCATCTGTATTATTTGCACATCCGAGAAGTTCTGCCAACGGTACTGCACCTCTGCTTTTCACAGAATCTTCGGATTCAAGAACAATGGCACCTCCGCCTTCACCGAGAACGAATCCGTTTCTGTCTGCATCAAAAGGCCTGCTTTCACCGGTTCTGGACAATGCTCCTGTTTTGGTAAGGCTCTGGATCAGAGGCTGGCATATGGCTGCTTCACCAGCCAGGACAACCATAGCATCTGCAGCGCCTGACTGTATCAGCAATGAGGCGATCTTCACTGCATCTCCTCCGGATGAACATGCGGTGCTTACTGTAAGAGACGGTCCCTGGATCCTGTAATTAATGGCAAACTGGGCTGCGCATATGTTTCCCATTGCTTTTGTAAGGAACTTCGGTCCTGCCTGTTTACCGTTAACAGCAAGCTGTATATTGGTATCACCCACAACATTTATACCGCTTAAGGCACTGCCCATAACGATACCTACCCTGTCACTTTCTGTATTGATACCACTCTGTGCTACAGCTTCCATAGCTGAAACATATGCATACTGCATGTAGGGTTCCAGGTCCTGGACAAGTTTCATTGGCATATGAGCCTTCGGGTTGAAATTCTTTACCTGTCCGGCTTTTTTTACTGTAAGATCAGATGTATCAACTCCTGTGATTTCTTCTATACCGCAGTTTCCTGCGCAGAGTGAATTCCAGTACTCGGGAACACCTGTGCCTACAGGTGTGACTGCCCCCATACCGGTTATATATATTTTAGTCTTCATTTAAGCCTCCACCTTTCTGAATGCAAGGCATGCATTATGACCGCCGAATCCCAGAGAAGAAGAAAGTGCAACATCAAATTCAGCTTTCTGAGCTGTATTGGGAACGTAATTGAGATCGCATTCCGGATCAGCTTCCTTATATCCGATAGTAGGAGGTGCTATACCCTCTTCAAGAGCAAGTACTGAAACTACTGCTTCAGCAGCACCGGCTGCACCGAGCATATGGCCTGTCATGGATTTTGTTGAACTGATAAGTATCTTACGGGCACGGTCTTCTCCAAGAGCTTTCTTTATTGCCAGTGTTTCACATCTGTCATTCATGGCTGTTCCCGTACCGTGAGCATTAAAATACACCTTATCCGTGTCCATGCCTGTTTCTTTCCATGCAAGTTCAATGGCTTTGGCTCCTCCTTCAGCTTCAGGCTGGGGAGATGTCATATGGTAGGCGTCACAGGTAGCTCCGTAGCCGCATAATTCAGCGTAAATATGGGCACCTCTTGCAACAGCGTGTTCATACTCTTCGAGTACAAGACATCCTGCTCCTTCACCCATTACAAATCCGGATCTTCTCCTGTCAAACGGAAGGGAAGCCTGAAGGGGATCTTCCGAAAAGCTTAAAGCCTGCATTGTGGAGAATCCGGCTGCGGCAAGAGCATTAACGGTAGCCTCGGCTCCGCCTGCTATCATGGCATCAGCATAACCGTGTCTTATGAGACGCATTGCTTCACCTATTGCATTGGAAGCAGATGCACATGCTGTTACTGTAGGCATGGAGTTGCCCTTACACTGATAACGGATCGCTATCATTCCTGACGCCATATTAGCGATCATCATAGGAATAAAGAAGGGTGAAACACGTCTGGGTCCTTTCTCCATAAGCTTCTGATGTTCTGTCATGAATGTGGCAATGCCGCCTATTCCGGTTCCGATGTAAACACCGATACGATCTTCCGGCACTGTTCCTATAATGCCGCTTTCCTCTACTGCCTGTGCGGCTGCAGCAACTGCAAACTGTGTATAAATGTCGCTGTGGAGCACATCCATTTTATCCATGTATTTTTTCGGATCAAAATCCCTTACTTCACCTGCAACCTTAACTTTATATTCTGTTGTATCAAATTTGGTTATGGGTGCTATACCGCACACTCCATTTTTTATGTTTTCCCAAAAAGTCGGAACATCATTGCCCAGAGGGCTTACTATTCCCAGACCGGTAACGGCTACTCTTCTCATTAAATCAACCTCCTGTAAAATCAATTGTCAGTTTCTGTTAAAATTTTCTTTATGGCATCACATACATCCGGTAATCTTCTTCTCAGATTCACCGGTCTGTGAGTGTTTTCATCTATAAAGCAGTGTTCACTGGTTCCTTCCGTAAGAACAATATCCGTTCCCTGCAGAAAACTCCTGTAGGAAAAACACATCCTTATCCCGTTAAAAAAAGTAAGTCTGACTTCTGTTTCGGCTACATCACCGAAACGGGCAGAATTCTTATACCTGCAATCAATACTTACTACAGGAATCTGCACACCTCTGTATTCAATATCCACACAGTCGGCACCGTTGTTACGCATGAAATCCAGCCTGGCTTCTTCCATCCATCTTATATAATTTGAATGATGGACAATGGCCATCCGATCTGTTTCATAATACTGAACTCTGTGAATACATCTGCTGTTATCCATTTCAGCTCCTATAATCAGATAATACCTGCAGGTCATACTGACCTTTTGCGACATGACAAATCATACATCGGACCAATATGACATACAGGTATTATCATCAAAAATCAAGTTTACTATTCTTCATCTGATCCTATACGGCGAAATCTGTTGTACCTCTGCTCAAGAAGTTCTTCTTCAGACAGCTGTTCAAGTTCCGAAAATGTTTCAAGAACAAGATTTCTGATATTATCATAAAATGAATCCTCACCGATATCATCTTCGGGAATGACTTTTTCAATAAGTCCGTTCTCAAGAGAATCCTGAGCAGTAAGCTTCAGGTTCTCGGCAGCATTGGCTGCCTTGCTGGCATCCTTCCATAATATGCTGGCACAGCCTTCCGGAGATATAATTGAGTAAATAGAGTTCTCAAGCATCCATACTCTGTCTGCAACACTTAATGCAAGAGCTCCCCCTGAACCTCCTTCGCCTATGACAATGGAAATTACAGGTGTCCTGAGAGTCATCATTTCCATCAGATTTTCTGCTATGGCAAGACCCTGTCCCCTTTCTTCTGCACCGATACCGCAGTACGCTCCGGATGTATCTACAAGACAGAGTACAGGACGACGGAATTTTTCAGCCTGCTTCATAAGCCTGAGGGCTTTTCTGTATCCTTCAGGATTAGGTGATCCAAAAGAATGCTGCATTCTTTCTTTTGTATTTCTGCCCTTTTCAATCCCTATTATCGTGATGGGACGTCCTGCAATTCTGGCAACTCCACCTACTATAGCTCCGTCATCGGAAAATCTTCTGTCACCGTGAAGCTCAATAAAATCAGTAAGTATATGCTGTATATAATCCAGAGATGTGGGTCTTTTGTTGCTTCTGGCTATCTTAACTTTTTCATATGCCGGTGTACTGCTCATACTTCCTCACTTTCATCTGCCGGTTCAGACAGTTCATCAGTGGTATTTTCTTCTGCAACAGGTAAAATTTCACCGGAATGGATTGAAAGAAGAGATGCAATCATTTCCTTCTGGACATTTCTCGGAGCAATTGCATCAACAAAACCATGTTCAAGAAGAAACTCTGATTTCTGGAAACCCTTAGGCAGAGTTTTCTTGGTTGTCTGTTCAATAACTCTTGCCCCGGCAAATCCAACTGTAGCACCCGGTTCAGCCAGTATGATATCTCCTTCCATTGCAAAACTTGCTGTTACGCCACCCGTTGTAGGGTCTGTGAGTACAGTAAGATAAAAGAGGCCTGCATCGCTGTGGCGTTTCACTGCCCCGCTTGTTTTTGCCATCTGCATAAGTGAAAAGAGACCTTCCTGCATTCTTGCACCGCCGGACACTGTAAATCCCACTACCGGCATCCTGTGCTCTGTCGCATATTCGAATATCCTTGTTATTCTTTCACCGACAGCAGTACCCATGCTTCCCATCATGAAATATGATTCCATGATAAATATACAGCACCTGTAACCCCCTATGGAAACAGTACCGCAGATGACAGCTTCATCTTCCTTGCTGGATATTCTTGTCATTTCAAGCTTCTGCTGATATCCGGGAAAATTTATGGGATCCTTTGTTTCAATATCGGAAAACATTTCTGAAAATGAATCCCTGTCAGCTATGAAAGCAAGACGCTGCAGGGCACTCATTCTGAAATGGTACCCGCATAAGCATGTATTATCATTTGCCCACAGACGGCTTAACGGAATAGACTTGTGGCAGTTAGGACAGACTTTTTCAGGTTCACTCGCGTCTTCCTGAACCGGAAGAGAACTCCGTCCTCCTGCTTCAAGCTCATTTTTATTCGATCGTAAAAAATTAAGAAACGGCATATTATCTGCCCTCCATAAATGTCAGATCATAATTTCCGGAAGAAAAGCATGGATCGCTGATAATATCAAGCTGTTCAGGGATATTGGTACTGATTCCCGTAAAAATGATCTCACATAATGCAGAACGCATTTTCCTTACTGCCTCTTCTCTGGTGCTGGCGTATACAATAAGCTTTCCTATCAGTGAATCATAGTAAGGGCTTATCATGGTACCAGGTATTACTCCTCCGTCAAATCTGAGGAAAGGTCCTCCGGGAATATGAACATTCTGAAGTTTTCCGGGTGCAAGGGCATTAATACGGCATTCTATCGATGATCCTGTCAGAGTAATATCTTCCTGCGTAAAACTGAGCTTAACTCCGGCAGCAATACGTATCTGCCATTTAACCATATCTATACGGGTAAGGGATTCTGTTACACAATGCTCCACCTGAAGTCTCACATTCATTTCCATGAACCAGAAATTACCCTCTCTGTCCATGAGGAACTCCAGCGTACCTACACCCGAATATCCCATTTTCTTAACAGCTTCAGTTACATCATTTATAAGCTTTTCCCGGCTTGCCTTATTAACTCCGGGTGAAGGAGATTCCTCAATAAGCTTCTGATGCCTTCTCTGAACCGAGCAGTCACGTTCACCGAGACATACAACGTTTCCGTATTCGTCGGCAATGATCTGCATCTCAATATGACGTGCAGGAAATACGTATTTTTCTATGTAAACACTGCCGTCTCCAAAAGCAGCTTCACTTTCTGCAACTGCAAGAGGATAATCACGTCTTAATTCTTCTTCGTTTCTGATGAGCCTTATACCCCTGCCCCCGCCGCCGAAGCAGGCTTTGAGCATGACGGGATAACGTATCTGTGAAGCTGCCTCAACGGCGTCCTCCACAGTAGGAAGTGCCTCGGTTCCCGGAATGGGTGTAAGGTTTGTTCCTTCCATGATCTTTTTGATCCGGGCCTTATCACTTACACGTTCCATACATTCCGGATCCGGACCTATAAAAACTATACCGAATCTCTGGCATAATCTGGCAAAATGTTCATTTTCAGATAAAAAACCATATCCCGGATGGATAGCCTGGGCTCCTGAAACCTTAGCAGCACTGATTATTCTTTCTTCATTAAGGTAACTGTCAGCAGCTGATGCCTTGCCTATACAATAGCTTTCATCAGCAAGCTGAACAAACAGGGATTCCTTATCGGCCTCAGAATATACAGCAACTGTAGAAATGCCCATTTCCTTACAGGCTCTGATAATACGGACCGCTATCTCACCGCGATTTGCAATCAGGATTTTTGAAAACATATCTTGTTCCTTATTTATTTTCCTACAATAGCAAAAGAAAACTCCGCTTTAATGCATAAGCGGCCATCAACATACCCCTCTCCTTCACCGAAGAAGAACGGAAATTTGCTTCTTGTTATCTTACATTTTGTTTCAAACAGATCACCGGGCTTTACCGGTGACTTGAATCTTACGTTGTTAAGACCTGTATACATCGGTGTCTTATCCTCTGTCATCTGGTCACTTAACAATACACATGTTGACTGTGCGAGTATTTCACAGAGTATAACACCGGGAANNNACAGGATTGCCCGGAAAATGTCCTTTTAAAAAGAAAGCATCTTCCGGTATCCTGTAATAACCGTGAGCGAATTCCTCTTCCTTTTCAACTCTGTCGAGAAGAAGCATATTATCTCTGTGAGGCAGAATATTTTTAATTTCTTCCTGGTTCATGTCAGTCTCCTATAAGGAACAATACTGTCCCGTACTCAACTGTCTGCGCATTATTGACACATATTTCTTTTATTATGCCGTCTCTTTCAGCCGGTACTTCATTCATAAGTTTCATGGCTTCTATGATACATACTGTATCGCCCTTTTTGACATGATCACCAACTTTGACAAAGGGATCTGCATTCTCGGCAGGGGCAGCATAAAATACTCCAACCATTGGGGAAGTAATTGCATCATATTCAGAGGTGCTTTTATCTGACATTTGGTTATCCTGATGGACAGCAGTAAGCACCTGAGGAACTGCAGCAGCTGCATTGCCGCCTCTTTCAAGGCGGATTGTTGATCCGTTTTCAGTAATTTCAATGCCTGTAAGCTCAAGTTCCTTCATTAGTTTTGCATAATTTCGGATCATTTCATCTTTCATTGGTTAATATCCTCCGTAAAAGGAAATTTTAAATAGCCATACCGCCGTCAACACGGAGTACTTCGCCTGTAATATAGTCAGCTGATGCCAGAAATGCAACAGCATCTGCGATGTCATCCGGTGTGCCTACACGCTTCAGGGGAATGGATTCTGCAATGGCATCATTGCCCTCAACAATATCTTTTGTCATATCGGTCCGGATAAAACCGGGGGCAACAGCATTGCAGGTAATGCCTTTGCCTGCAAGTTCCCTTGCAACAGATTTGGTAAGTCCGATTATTCCGGCTTTTGAAGCAGAATAATTGGCCTGTCCGGGATTGCCCACCATTCCGGATACAGAACTCATATTTACAATCCTTCCGTATTTGCCCCGGACAAACAATCCTGCACAGTGGCGGATCATATTAAAAGCGCCCTTAAGATTTGTATCTAAAACATCATCAAAATCAGACTCCTTCATCATCATAAGGAGCCCGTCTCTGGTAATACCTGCATTATTCACAAGAATACCTATATTACCAAGATCATTTTTTATCAGGTTCACTGTTTCCTTAGCAGAAGCAAAATCTGCCACATTGCAGCAGTATGCTCTGGCTCTCACACCGAAATCAGTGATAATATCATTACATACCTTTTCGGCAAGTTCTGAATTTCCTGCATAGATTACGGCAATATCCGCACCCATCGATGCAAGCTTTCTGGCACATGCCGCTCCTATCCCTCTGGAGCCTCCTGTAACTATGGCTGTATGACCTTTAAACATTTTCAAACCTCCGCAGTAAACTTTTCAAGCTCTTCAGGAACTGACACATTAAACAGTCTTACATCTGAACTGATACGTTTAATAAGACCTGTAAGAGTTTTTCCCGGTCCTATTTCAACAAATGTATCAACCCCGTCTTTTATCATATTTCTGATGAGTGCTTCCCACCTGACAGGATTATCGATCTGGGAAGCCAGTGTATCTTTTACATCATCTGTATAAGGCATTGCGGTTTTATCCGCATAGACAGGAATCAGAGGTGATGATATTTCAACGTCTGCAAGTACCTTGCCGAATGCTTCGGCAGCTTCAGACATGTAAGGGCAATGGAATGCTCCGTTTACTTTCAGAACTTTAGCTCTTCCACCGGCCTCCTTGACTGCTTCCGCAAACGCCGCCATTTCCTCTGCATCGCCGGAGCATGATATCTGTCCGGGACAGTTGAAATTAACAGGATAAATATTATTGAATCCTGAACAGAGTTCAATTACCTGCTCATCTGTAAGCTTTATTACAGCTGCCATGGAAGTATCGCTTTTTTCAGCAGCAAGCTGCATGAATCTGCCTCGCTGCTTTACAAGTTCGAGGCCTGTCTGAAGGCTGAAAACACCGGAATATGTAAGAGCAGACAGTTCTCCAAGAGAAAAACCTGCTGTCATATCAGCCTTGATTCCTGCCTCTTCCAAAGCAGCTGCGATAGCCATCTCAACTGAAAACAGGCAGGGCTGAGTATTTTCGGTAATCTGAAGTTCTTCCGGTGTACCCTCAAAGCACTGGACTGAAGTCCCCGGTCTTACAGCATCAGCAGCTTCGAAAACCTTGCGGGCTGCTTCTGATGATTCATAAAATTCTTTGCCCATACCCGGTGCCTGGGCACCCTGACCGGCGAAAACAAATGCTATTTTACCCATTTTGAAGCTCCTTTTAATACAGGTTCGGCGCTTTCAATGAGATCTTTTACGATATCAGCAGCTGGTTCAACTTTATTTACCATTGTTGCTATCTGGCCTGAAAGGAAACATCCTTTTTCAGAATCACCTTCCTGAACTGCAAGCCGGAGAACACCGGTTCCGAGAGCCTCAAGTTCATCATCAGGCATACCGCCGTATTCTGCTTTTTCGTAGTTTCTTGCAAAAGCAGTTCTGAGACTTCTTACCGGATGTCCCAGTCTGCGTCCTGTAACCATAGTACAGCGGTCACCGGCCTTGACGATTTTTTCCTTATAAACAGGATGTATATTACATTCTTCTGCTGCAAGGAAACGTGTACCAACCTGAACTCCTACAGCACCAAGCATAAAAGCAGCAGCTACTCCTCTTCCGTCTGCGATACCGCCTGCCGCAATAACAGGGAGAGAGGTTGCATCACATACCTGAGGTACCAGAACCATGGTGGTAAGCTCACCGACATGGCCGCCGCTTTCGCCGCCCTCTGCAATAACAGCACTTGCACCGACTTTTTCCATAAGCTTTGCCATGGCTATTGAAGGCACTACAGGAATAACCTTAATACCTGCTCCGAGCCATGCCTTCATATATTTCTGAGGATTACCTGCACCTGTAGTTACAACTGATACCTTTTCGTCGGCAAGCAGCTGGGCCACTTCATCTGCAAAGGGACTCATAAGCATAACGTTTACACCAAAAGGCTTGTCTGTAAGTGATCTGGCTATATCAATCTGGCTCTTAACATATGAAGCGGGTGCGTTTCCTGCAGCTATTATTCCGAGACCTCCGCCATTGGAAACAGCTGCTGCCAGTTTTCCGTCTGCGATCCATGCCATACCGCCCTGAAAGACCGGGTATTCTATCCCAAGCATTTCACAAATTTCTGTCTTTATCATTTTATTATC
>JABUTA010000409.1 GCA_021443845.1 Parasporobacterium sp. | reverse complement strand
GCAATGATCCACAGATTCCGCAAGTATTACGGTGCAGCAGGATGATCTGTATTTCCGGGCGGATATTGAATGAAATTAACGAATCTTAAAATGCGCCTTATATCCGGTGCACTCTGCGCTTCAATGCTCATATGCACGGCCCTTCCCGCAATGGCAGATGATGAGTTCCCGGAAACCGGGGTGGTATATGAGGAATATACGGAGCCGGTAATGCTGAACGGTGAATACAACGGCATAAAGAGTCCGAGGATAAAAACTGATTCGGCTATGCAGTCGGGACAGGTCGTCTCATGGGATCTTGTCTGCTTCGGAACCTATCCTCAAAGAGAAGTGGAACCGGGCTCTTATCTGTATGATCAGCTGAATGCAGCCGGAGGCTGGAGCGCAAGCAATGATCTAAGATTTAACGGTGTGACCTACAGAAGAATGAGAAAGAGTGATGCCGTAAACCCGGCTCCTGCTTCATATTCATGGTCTGATGCCTACAGCTGGCATTATTTCATATATGATCCGGTCCTGTGGAGGGTCATGGATGTATCGGGAACTGAAGCACTTCTGATTTCAGATGACGTACTTGATGATCATATTTACAGTTACTCCGGAAACACGTGGGCTGATTCCGCTCTCAGAGGTATGCTTTCAGACGATTTTATCCCGACGGCTTTCGATGCAAATCAGCAGTCTGCTCTGAAATACGTGAATTCGGATCGAGTTTATATTCTTTCGGATGATGAACTGTTCACGGAAACTTACGGTTTCAGCAATAGCTCAACCGTTTATGATGAGGCACGCCGCTGCCAGGCAAGTACTTATGCAAAGGCCCGTGGAGTTCAGACTGATTTCGGCAATACATGCAGGTGGTGGGTCAGCACACCCGGATACGGAGCGGATAAGGTGGCCGTTGCAGATTACTCCGGAACGGTAAATACGGACGGGGTATCCGGATCATCGGAATACAGCATCGGTGTAAGACCGGTAATCAGGCTTGACCTTACAAAGACAAATGTATATACGAAAACGGGAGTCACTTCCAGCAAAGGAGGAGGAGAAGGTATTGAAAATTCCTTCGCTGATGTAAGAGTTGATGACTGGTTTTTCTTGGATGTACAGTATGTTAACTCAAACGGTATTATGACCGGATATAATTCCTATACCTTCGGATCTTACGATCTTATGGACCGCTCCATGTTTGCAACGGTAATATACAGGATGCAGAAAGCAGATCCTGTAGAATATTCAAATATACCATTCCCGGACGTAGACTGGGGACTGTGGTACACGGATCCCATCATGTGGGCAT
>JABUTA010000408.1 GCA_021443845.1 Parasporobacterium sp. | reverse complement strand
TAATAATTATATTAAAAACTCCTCAGTCAGGTGTGTTTTACGCCTCGTTATTGTCTTTTAGATCATCCAGGGCGTAATTTCATCCATTTGGTTGCTGAAGATAAGTCCATTTTACGCCCCCATATCTCTCATTTTCAATATCTGAGGCGTAATTCAGTTCATTTTGACATGCTAGCAATGAAGCTGTCAATATCTTCCTGCGGAACCCCTACGAATAAGAGATAGTTTACTACTCTTTCATAATTGGTGCCGCCGTCCATTACCTCTACTGTCTTGTTAAGGCGGTTGACCAGAGTCTTGATCTGTCTTGCTTTCTCAACAAATCCTAAGTTTGAGAGCATGAAATCATGAAGAATGAGATCAGTATCTACGTCTAAGAGACTGAGCATCAGATATGCGAAAAATCCCGTTCTGTCAGTACCGATACTGCAATGGAAATACACTGGATAATTGCTTTCATCCGCAAGCAGGCGGAAGGTCTCTTTAATAGCATCGGCAGTCTGGGGAACCTCCTTATCCGGTGACGGATATCCATCGGCAAATACTATCGGAAGGCTTACATAATTAACCGTATCGCCGAGAGCGCTTGCAGTGATTCCTCCATTTTCACCATTTTCGCCGTCTTCACCATTTTCCACCTCGCGGAAGTCTATCTCTGTTTTGATTCCCATGGTATTGAGCATGGTGTCTATTCCTGCTTCGGTTATAAGAACATCTCCCGTATAATCATCACTTATCTTGGCTCCGCGGTAGATCATTCCCTGTCTGGTATATCCTCCGTCTGCCATAGGCCAGCCCCCAAGATCCCTGAAATTAGTCACGCCGTCAACAAACATATTACGTGGGGCATCAGCACTTGTTGTAAATGAATAAATATCACTTACAGCATCACCTGCGGCGATCGTGTAATAATACTTTGTCATCAGATAAAGATTGACTGCCGCATAAGAATATATGCCGTATTCGTCAGCTTCTGCAAGCACCTCATAAGTTAACGCATCTGACATATCTTCATTGGTGCTGATGGAAACTGTAAATGTTTCAGGAACCTCATTGTCATAAGTCCATCTGATAACTGCACCCTGAGGGCGGCTTAATTCTTCTGCGCCAAGTGCGTAATTCACAGCCTTTTCAGCCTCATCAAGAAGTACTGCCTTCTGAAGAGATGTGTGCATGTCAACATTGTCACCAAGGTCATATACTGAGAATCCGGCGTCATCTGCAGGACTGTCAATTTTATCTACAACTATATCCTCGACTGCGATAGTTTCGAATTCATCTGCGCATACTGCACAACCAAGCAG
>JABUTA010000407.1 GCA_021443845.1 Parasporobacterium sp. | reverse complement strand
ACCCCGGGCGTGCTGCCCGGGGTTTCGATATTATTCCCATATTATTCTTCAATCTCCATAGCTACGGCTCTTACCGGTGAGCCGTCGCATCCCTGTATCTTCAGAGGGAATGCTGCTACCCAGACGTTGTCGAAATCGATTTTGTCCAGATATGCCCAGTTCTCACCAATCATAAGGCGCTTCTCTGAGAAGAGATCGTGAACAGGAAATTCTGTTCCGTTGCTCTGGTCGGCGTTCATAGTGTCGATACCGATGAAACGTACGCCGCTGTCTACCAGATAGTTTGCAACTTCACCGTTTACATACGGATGGGTATAGAACAGTTCAGTTCCTCTGTTCTTGTACCAGTTTGTGTTAAACAGTACGATTGTGCCCGGTTTGATTTTGTCCACGTAAGGTTTCATGTCTTCCATGGTAATCTGTTCTTCCGCCTTCTTGTCAGTAACTCTTACAACTACTGCAGGACCGAAGAAGAAATCCAGTTCCATCTGATCGATGGTTGCTCCCTCGTTGCTGAAGTGATAAGGAGCGTCAACGTGTGTTCCTGTCTGGGTTCCTACATAAACACCTGACAGATTGTAATAGTCCTTCTCCACCGTATGGGTTGTTGTGATTTTTGGTTCGGGATCTCCCGGATAAATCGGGCTGTCATCTGAAACCTCCCATGATAAATCTACATATTTCTTAACTTTCATGTCAGACCTCCTACCTAAATCAGATCTCTGAAGTCAGCAAGGCTAACTTCCTTGCCGTTCTTTCTGTCTTCAATAGCTGCAATTACATCATCGTGACGCTTCTCCGAAAGCGGGTACTTCAGAACGATAAGTACTGACAGCAGGTAAGCTCCGCCAACAGCAAAACCAAACATCAGCTTGAATGCAAGTGGGCTTCCGCCTGATGCTGTGATAAGCAGTCCCAGAATCAGCGCTCCGATAGCTCCGCATGCCTTCTGTACAAATGCAACAGCACCGAAGATAATTCCGTCTGTACGCTTACCGGATGCCAGTTCGTTAACATCAACGCAGTCAGGAATCATGGCCCATGGAACCTGATAGATTGCTGCATTACCCAGACTCATAAGAATCATCATAACTACTACCAGCGGCAGACTTGCTGAGTTCTGTGCAATGATAAATCCAACAAAGATTACAAGCACCAGACCTTCTGATCCAACAGATACAATCCATGCGAATTTCTTGTCCTTCTTTGCCATAATAAGGTCACAGAAGTATGCACACACGATGCTGGCAATTCCGAAGGCCATAGTTGCAATTGCAACCTGTCCTTCTGTCAGGCCAACATATAC
>JABUTA010000406.1 GCA_021443845.1 Parasporobacterium sp. | reverse complement strand
TGAACCTTGCATACTCCCATCTTTACGCCTGCTTCAGTAAATGTAGCCTGCTTGAGAACTACCATTTCGTAGTCATGGTACTCAATCATCTGCTGTTTAGAACCTGTGTAGTTAGGTTCAACTCCTGTTACTGTGAAGTTGTAAACAACGTATTCAGCATCGAATGTATCTCCATCGTATGGAACTGCATTCTTCAATACTGTGTACGTGTAGTCTGTCTTGTTGGTAAGAACTTTGCCGTCGCTGTTTCTTACAACCAGCTTCTTGTTCTCGATAGCCAGCTTGCACAGATTCATGTCATTTGCTTCGCAAATTGTGAAGTCCAGGGTAGTTGAACCTGTGTACTTTCCATTTCCCTTAATTGAAAAGTTTTCGAATTCCCCTACAGTGTTGTTATCAAAGTTTTCAGTAGTATAAGTGTAGTCTACACCCTTCTTCAGCGTAGTCCAAACGCTTCCTGTCCAGTATCCTACTACAGGATCTGTTCCCTTTTTGATGTATTTTTCTTTTACAGTAACGCCCAGGACATCAAGATCATTAGCCTTTGAAGCATCAATTACCTCGAAGTTTACGGTTGCCTCACCGCTGTATGTTCCCATTCCTGTTACTTCAACAGAATAGGATCCAGGCTCATTATATTCGCTTACTGGTTTACCGGCACCATTCTTAAGGTCACCCTTAGTATAGTCTGTACCTTCCTTTAATGCTGTGAACTTTGTGCGTGACTCATCCCAGTAGCCTATTACATACTTATTGCCTGATACAACAGGATTCTTCTGCATCTCAAGGTACAGTTCGCTAAAGCTGTTAGGGTCATAGATTGTGAAGTCTACCCATTTTCCTTCTCCACCGAACCATTTGCCCAGTCCTTCTACATAGAAGGAGTACTCTGCAGCCACTTTGTTGTCGAATGATCCAACCTCTACGTAGTTCTTCTTATAATTAGTAACTTTGTAATCTGTACCCTCAACCAGTGGGTATGGTTTACCCTTATTATCAATGAATCTGAACACCGGGTCATTGCCAATCATGTATCTTGCCTGCTGTTCATTTTCAGGTACAGCTGTTACTTCACCAAGTCCAAAATTGTATTGATTGTAGATAGAGAAGTCCGAAGTTGTAACTGTTCCTGTGTAACCGTTTATGCCGGTTATCGTTAATCTATAACTTCCAACAACAGTGTTATCAAACGGATCAACCGTCTGCCAATCAGGATTCCAGGATTCTCCAACATTTTTTTCTACCTTATCAACTGTGTAATCTGTGCCTTTGGTCAGCTGCTTGTAGCTGTAGCCCTCTTCACCAG
>JABUTA010000405.1 GCA_021443845.1 Parasporobacterium sp. | reverse complement strand
CCAAAGCAAATATACATTCAGCAAACAAAGTAAAATAATAATTATCGTTTTCCAACTTTTCAGTCATTATTGAGAACAATGCTTCACCCTGTTCCACTTTGTCTCCTTCATTCTTCTTCCATGCTGTAATAGCACCTTCGTTCATTGTCATTCCAATCTGAGGCATAATAATTTTCATAGTAATACTCCTTTCATTAAGCTATTTACTGATCTTTGCAATAGTCTTTGCAAATTCCTTCTTACCTTCAATATCTCCCTGGCGGGAAATCATAATGCGCTGAGCCTGTGGTGAACCTGCTCCGTGCATTGATTCTGTTCTGTATCCTACTACAGCTGTACCAAGGCAGAGGTTCTCCAGCAGGCGAAGCACCTTCTGGCGGTCTTCTGTGCTTACATCGTCCCTTGTCTTGAAATACTTGTTGCAGATCTCGCTGATGGTTTCCCCATCCTTGCCAACAGGTGTGTCGGAATTGAAATCCTTTTCCGACGGCATTGTTACCATCAGTCCTCCGGCAATGTCCTCTGCAAGTCTTACGATTTCATAAGGGAATCTTGTAATATTCTGCTTGCAGACATTTGCCAGCAGCAGGTCAATCTGATAGTTGCCTGCACATGTCTTCTTGCCTTCGCATGAGCATGCGATACCGCAGGAATAAAGTGTTTCATTAAGATGTGTCATCTCAATGAGCTTATCTTTAACATGTGATGCCTTATCTGCTCCGTTGTACTCTGCTGCCAGTGCAGCTGCTCCGATTACAACGTCGCCTACACCTACCTTGCAGCCGCCGTAGCTTTGGCGGTGATATCCTGCGAATCTTTCTACCATCATTCCTGCGAAGTCATATTCGCCAGCCATGAAGATGTATTCATTCGGAATAAATACGTCATCAAATACAACCAGTGCTTCCTGTCCACCGAACGAGCTGTTTCCAACATCTATGCTGCAGCCTTCTTCAAGCTTTCTTGTGTCGCACGACTGACGTCCGTAGATCATGAACAGGCCCTCGGCATCACTCGGACATGCGAATGATACTGCATAGTCTTTATCGGCTTCCTTCATTGCAATGGTCGGCATGATGATGTGCCAGTGTGAATTGATGGATCCTGTCTGATGAGCCTTGGCGCCGCGAACCACGATACCGTCTTCTCTGCGTTCAACGATGTGAACGAACATGTCAGGATCGGTCTGAGCGCTCGGACTTTTGCTTCCGTCACCCTTAGGGTCAGTCATTGCGCCGTCAACTGTCAGGTCCTCTCTCTCAACCATTGCCAGGAAACTCTTGAAACGCTCGTGATACTCTGTTCCGTACTTCTG
>JABUTA010000404.1 GCA_021443845.1 Parasporobacterium sp. | reverse complement strand
GAAGATGAGGTATTTGAATATACTCGATCCGCCTCTGTTCTTTCCTCTTACATAGTAATGTGCAATTACTGAAACATTTACCATCGTGAATCCGAGCAGTGCTCCGAAGTTGATCAGTGATGCGGCTGCAGTCAGATCCAGCAACAGACATGAACATGATACAACGCTGATAAGGATTGTGTTGTATACAGGAACCTTGGTCTTCTTCGAAACATGACCGAAGAACTTCTTAGGAAGCAGACCGTCTCTGCCCATGCCGAACAGGATTCTTGTGGCCGATGCATGCGCTGCTACGGCTGAAGCGGTTGCACCTACAACCATCATTGCGCTGAAGATATATCCCATAGCAGTGCTGATTACATGTACCATGTACTCGAATGCACCCGTGTCTGCGTTTTCGAATGAGAACCATGCTTCCGGCCATGCAGACTGCATCATATATGAAGTGCAGATGAATGTTATTCCTGCGCCGAGGCATACGATGACAAGTGCTCTTCCTATTGTCTTCGAAGGATTTATGGTTTCTTCTGCTATTGTTGTTACAGAGTCGAATCCGCGGAATGACATGCAGAGAATCGAAGCCCCTCCGAATATGCCGGCAATGCCAACCTCAGGGGAATTGAATTCCGATGAGTTAAAGAAGGCCTTGAAATCTCCGAATGTTCCAAGTCCGTTGCCCCCTGTAACGTACTTGATGGTGAAGATAAGAACTGCAACAAAGAATATAAGCTGTATAACTATCAGCGTGTTATTGAATATCTTTGTGAAGTTAATACCTATGATGTTTGTGAAGGATACGATTATAATTGCAATCAGCATCCATACAGTTGCAGGAATCGAAGGGATAAGTATCGACATATACAGACCGATTGCAACGTAGTTGAACATCGGCAGCAGTATATAGTCGAGAATTATTGCCCATCCTGAAAGGAAACCCAGATAAGGGCTGATACTTCTCTGTGCATATGCATATACGGAACCTGCAATAGGGAAGGCTTTAACCATCTGGCGATAGCTCAGTGCGGTAAAGATCATTGCGGTTGTTGCAACCAGGTATGCGAGAGACAGCATGCCGTGAGTCATCTGAGTGATGATTCCATATGTTGTAAAAATTGTGATAGGAGCAATGTACGCTATTCCAAAGAAACATACAGACGGGAGACCCATGACTCTGTTAAGTTCCTGTTTGTAGTTGAATTGCTCCAGATTGCTTGCGTCGCTTGAAGCAACGGCGTTTACATTTCTTTCGTCGGACATGTTTCTACCTCCTAATAAAAATACAAACAACAAATCTTCTCTTATGTTTCAGTAAATACTGTTATCTTT
>JABUTA010000403.1 GCA_021443845.1 Parasporobacterium sp. | reverse complement strand
AGTAAATAAATATCATATTAATTTACTAGATTTAAAAAATTTCTAGTAAATGAATATCCATATTAATTTAATATAAAATTATTATTCCTAATAAATAAATTTCATATTAATTTACTAAAAAATTTAAATTTCTAGTAAATTAATATCATATTAATTTACTAGAAAATTTAAATTTCTATTAAATAAATATCCATATTAATTTACTAGATTTAAAAATTTCTATTAAATAAATATCCATATTAATTTACTAGAAAATTATTATTTCTAGTATATGCATATCATATTCGTTTACTAGAAAGTTTAAATTTCTACTTAATAAATATCCATATTAATTTACTAGAAATTTTTTAATTTTTTATTTTTAGTAAATAAATATCTATATTAATTTACTAGATTTAAAAAAATTATTGTAAATAAATATCAATTTTAATTTACTAGCCAATTTTTATTTCTAGTAAAATAATATCATAAATAATGGTCTTCTACACCTCATAAAACTTTTTTTATATTTTAAGGAGAATATTATATTCTCCCTTTATTATTTTAAGGAGAATTTATAATTTTAATCAAATTTTATTAAAATTAATATTATTTTGGAAGAATAATAAATATTTAAAGATTTCTCCACCCACCCTTTTAAATTTTATTTTTTTTTTATATAATTTTATAAAATTTTGTATTACCATCGTTTTCAGCATTTAGTCCCCCGTAAACTTTAGCCCATCCCCCCAAAATTTTTAAATTTTTCTTTATTTTAAAAATATTTTAATTTAAATATATACTTAAACCATGGTATATATATTATTTACTCCCCCCACCCCAAATAAATAATATGGTCTTGGCCAGAGGGGGGTGGACTAAATGCTGAAAACCATTGTAATTTTATTAAATTTTATAATATTTTTATTGTTTTTTATATTTTGATATATTTCAATTTATTATATTTTTTATGAATATAATACAAAATTTATAATATTTTTTATTTTATTCCCCCCCTCCTTTATTTTTTATTTTTCTTATTTCTTATAAATAATTTTTTTTGTAATTTTTAATTAATTTTTTATAATTTTTATTATTTTTTAATATTTTTTATTTGTTTATATATCTTTAATTTTTTTTATTATTTTTTATTTAATCCTACATTTTTTATAATTTTATATTATTTTTAACTAAAATTTTAATTTTTTAATTAATATTTTTTTATTCAATATATGAAAATATTTAAAGTATACAAATATCCATATTAGTTTATAAATAAATATGATATTAATTTAATAGAAAATTTAAATTTCTAGTAAATAAATATCATATTAATTTACTAGAAAATTTTTAATTTTTTTTTCTA
>JABUTA010000402.1 GCA_021443845.1 Parasporobacterium sp. | reverse complement strand
TCTCTGGTTAGTTTCTTCAAGCAGATATGGAACCCTTACATAGATTACAGGATTAACAACAGTACAGGACTTACTGTTAATATACCAACTGTCGAGAGGAACACTCATATCCATCGTCCTATTAACAGTATTTCCCGGATAATATGAATTGCTGCCCTTATCCAATGTGACCGTTGCAGAGGTTTTACTCCATCCGCCGTTTATAGTCTGAAAACCGGATTCAGTAGGTAGTACCGTGGCTTCATTTCCTTCAAATACTGCTTTTAATGTACATGTCGTAGAATATACATTATTATTTAAAATCACACCCTCACATCTTCCATTTGACCCTATGGTATATCCCTGACTTCCTTGGTGAGGTCCTCCATACGACCAACATTGACCCGCCGGAATAGTATTCAGATGATATGTCATTTCCCGCGGATACTCATCTGCCTCCAGATATTTTGAGAAATTCAGAGTGGTCGCATCTTTTAAATCGGGAAGATTTACAGTTCTTCCTTCTGATGTTTTAACCTGAACGTTGGTTGCTATACCGCCCTTAAAAAGACCGGGAACTAACATTACTACCACACCGATATTTTCATCGAAGGTCAGGGTTACATCACACGGTGAACTGTCTCCAGTGCCTTTGTTTCCTAAGGTAAATCCTCCCAGATGGTATGTTTTTCCATATTTAGAATAAAAATCATTGTTTTCGTTCCAGTTAATGACATTTCTCTGCCATATTTTGCCGCTGGAAATACTAGGCTTCGGCGAATTAAGAGTCATTGTCAGAGTCTTTTTCGCATAAGCATATTTCTGTTCATTCAGTTCAGAATCAAAAAGTTTGGCAAATGCTTCGCAGGTTATAGTTGCCTTATTCTTGCCTGCGGTATCATTTTCATAATATTCCCCGCCAACCATCTTGAAGGTCAGAGGACCTGTGCCGTTACTGAATGTCAGATTAGCTGATTGCACCTGCAGAGTGATAATGGTATCGCCCTGAGTGATATATCCGACTTTTATATCTTCCTTAACATCCTTGCCGCCTTCCTCAGCAGAGAAGACCTTCCATGCAGCATTAATAGAGTTTACGTAGATTCCCTTAGGAACTGTATAAACCCAGTACTCCTCTCCATATGCAGCAAGCGCGTAAGGCTCCACTTCAGCCCATCCGCGAACACCGGAAGTAACCATATAATTAGAACTCGGTCCTCCGGATCCACCGCCGCTGAAAGTTGCAGCAGACCTGTAAGGTTCTTTACTGTCTATATACGAATTTACATTTTCCGAACCATAGATTAATGCATAACCACGGCTGTAATTATACGGAAGCTGCACATTGAACTGCGCTTCGGATTTTTCAC
>JABUTA010000401.1 GCA_021443845.1 Parasporobacterium sp. | reverse complement strand
ATGGAAAGTGTATTCCCGTTCAACAAATAATCCCACATTGTCATAGAGTCAATCCCCCGCTCGGCACTCCATCTGCAAATACTTTCAAAATCATTCATGTCACTTCCGGTCCATCGCTGATAAAGCGTAAAGATATAATTTTTAAATGAGTAGATCTCATTTACGACCGAATACATCGCTTCATTGTACAGCTGCACTACGATCCTGTCAAAAACGGACATCATGCTCAGTTCCTCAGCAACAGCCTTCATATTGCTGAATTCAGTTGTTATCGAATCTTTATCTGTATATTTTGAATCAGTTACTATCCATATATCAGGATGATCATTCATAATTTCACAGAGGTCTTTAAAGGATAAAGCCGTATACTGCCCAAATAAAGGCTTATTAATAAAGAATGATACTCCAATAAATGCCTCGCACAGACAGACAATAAATGTAGTCAGGCTGAACATTGTAAGTCCATCATATGAGCTGCTTGCAGCAACTGCAATGAAGGATAAAAGTGAAGAAAATGCCAGAGCGAAAAATCCTATCGGTATAAAAAGTTTCTTCAGGTTGTCACTTAAAAATACAGCCAGAATAAGAAGGGCTGCTGCTCCCCAGCAGCATATGGTTCCTAATAAAATATTAATAATAGGAAGGCCTGACATATATCTGAACATAGGAATATATCTGATGAAATCAATAATTCCCTCAACAAACATTATTCCGCCAAATACAAAAGCACCGATCATGGATATAAGTTTAGCCTTACTCATATTTCCAAAGTCAAGTGTAAGATTAATTGGCTCTGCTGCCTTCGGTGCCGGTTTCACAGGCTTAGGCTGCGGTGCAGGCTGAACATACTTAGGCTGCGCATATGGCTGCTGCGGCTGCGCATATGGCTGCTGAGGCTGAACATACTGCGGCTGTGCATATGGCTGCTGCGGCTGAGTATACTGCGGCTGCGCAGGCGCTGCAATCTTATTTCCGCATACCGGGCAGAAAGCTCCGCCGTCGGGAACCTGATTTCCACATTTTGAACAAAACATAATGATACCTCCCTTTTTATTTTACAACTTTTTTAGCTACAACTCTTACCCAATCACCGTCATGCTCTGTTTCAACAAGTTCCAGATTAGGATTCTTACTGACAGCATCTACGATTAACTGTTCTTTAGTATCAAGTATACCGCTGGAGATAAATATTCCGTTGTCCGCCATGAACCTGTCAACGATGCCTACCAATGGTTCTATTATCTCTGCAAGAATATTTGCCACAACAAGTTCGGCCTTTTCTGCGGTAAGTTTTTCCTGAAGGTCCGTATCGGCAAGAATATTACCGGTAAAGATTTCAAATTCAGCAGCAT
>JABUTA010000400.1 GCA_021443845.1 Parasporobacterium sp. | reverse complement strand
CAGATACTTTGTAGCTGCTGTTTCTTGTATTATTACAATTATATTAGCAAGAGCGATTATCCATGCAATTGATAAAAATGTAGGGCAATTTTATGAAGCTGCAAAAATAATAGCACAGGGACGGGTTGATGTTAATATTGTGAAATATCATGACGATGAATTTGGGGCATTAGCAGATGAATACCAAAAAGTAGTTGATAATATTAAATATCAGTCTGAGGTTGCAGAAGAAGTATCAAATGGAAATCTTACAGTTCAGGTCAACGTGAAGTCGAGTGAAGACGCGCTGGGTAATGCATTAAAGAAGCTGGTAGAAGACAACTTACATGCACTTTCTAATATCAGTGAAGCAGGTTCACAGGTTACGGTTAGTTCTTCTCAGGTGGCAAGTGCAAGTCAGGCATTGGCACAGGGATCTACAGAGCAGGCAAGTGCTATTGAAGAGATTACAGCATCTATCGATGAGATTGCAGAAAAGACCAAACAGAATGCAGAGCAGGCAAATGAGGCATCCGGTCTGGTAGATACAGCAATCACTGATGTAAAAGAAGGAAATGAGCAGATGAAGAACATGGTGGAAGCTATGGAGGATATCAACAAATCATCTGAGAGCATTTCTAAGATTATTAAGGTTATTGACGATATTGCATTCCAGACCAATATTCTTGCTTTGAATGCTGCAGTTGAGGCTGCACGTGCAGGAGAGGCAGGAAAGGGATTTGCAGTAGTAGCAGAAGAAGTAAGAAGCCTTGCAGCTAAGAGTGCGGCAGCAGCAGCAGAGACCGCAGAGCTGATAGAAGAATCTATTGGCAAGGTTGAGGTAGGAAGCAAGATTGCAGATGATACAGCAAAGGCAATGGAGACCATTGCACAGGTAGTACAGCAGAGTGAAGTAATCATCAACGGAATCGCAGAATCTTCGAACTATCAGGCAACAGCAGTGGCACAGATTGAACAGGCTGTTAGTCAGGTATCCCAGGTAGTACAGACCAATTCCGCAACCAGTGAGCAGTGTGCGGCAGCTAGTGAGGAGCTAGCTAATCAGGCAGCTAAGATGAGAGAGATGCTCTCCATTTACAATCTGGGTTCAGGAAGCTCTTTTTCCTATAAAGACTCTTCTTATCAGAGTTCAGCGTCAAGCGAAAATGAGCAGGTGATTTCTCTTGGAGATGACTTTGATAAATATTGATTAAGATTGCGAAACGCGAGGATATATATTCTTGCGTTTTTGCAGTGCAATGGATGGAAAAGGTTAGTATTATTTTTATTTTCAAAAGAAAATTATATCTATATTTTTATGCAATATTATGGTATATTTTGTTATATAGATAAAAAGGTAAAGGAGAAGGGATAT
>JABUTA010000003.1:23886-68889 GCA_021443845.1 Parasporobacterium sp. | reverse complement strand
AGCAGCATGAGTAAAATTCAACAATTTTACCCGGGAGGGAATTTTACACTTCTCACAGAATTTTTGTATTTTTACAGGTACACTTGTCGACATGTTAAAAAAGTTATAGAATAAAAAAGACGACCGGTAAGGAGGATGATTATGGGTCTTTTCTACGAAAGTGATAAAACTTTCGATCAGCTTATGAATGAAAAGCAAAATTTCGTTTTTATCGGAGAAGCCGGCAGCGGAAAGAGCGAGATCGTTCTGAATATTGCCCATATGCTGGCTGAAAAAACAGGTAAAAAGGTGGATCTGTTCGACCTTGATCAGACGAAACCTCTTTACAGATCCAGGGATATGGCAGAAAAGTTCGCATCAGAAGGTGTGACCATCCATTATATGGAACAGTTCCAGGATGCTCCCACTGCAGTAGGCGGAGTAATACCATCCCTCATGGGTGACGGATATGCACTTCTGGATATCGGCGGCGGACATTCCGCAGCAAGAATGGCAGGAAGCTATTCCCATATCCTGTCAAATGACAATTCTGTACCGGTTTACATAGTAAATCCCTACAGACCGTGGACCAGGTCCCTGGAGACCATTGACGGCACCATGAGCCACATCCTGAAGTCAATAAGACTGGATCATATTTATATTTTAGGTAACCCAAACCTGGGTTACGGAACTACAGTTGATGAATTCATTTATGGATTGGATAAGATAGATGAATACTTTGAAGGCCTCACGACCATAAACAGTGCCTGTGTGAGAAAGGACATTTATGAAGAGGCCCAAAAGCGTACGGATAAGAAGCTTATCCCCATTGAACTTTATCTGACCTATGAGTGGGTTGATTGATAATATTGCAATATTTTTAACCGTAAGGAGGAACAATAATGGCGAAAGGAAAAGTTGACATTAACCCGGAATTCTGCAAGTCATGCGAATACTGTGTTGTTTCATGTCCAAAGAAATGTCTCGCTGTTGGTGAGAAGGTTAACTCAAAAGGTTACCTTTATGTAGTATCAGCTAACCCGGACGACTGCATCGGCTGCGCTATGTGCGCTCAGGTTTGTCCTGAGGGAGCTATTGAGGTATGGAGATAACAGGAAGGAGTAAAAAATGGCAGAACGTGTATTTATGAAGGGCTGCGAAGCTATAGCAGAAGCAGCAGTTAGAGCAGGAT
Source organism: Parasporobacterium sp. (assembly GCA_021443845.1). GTDB lineage: Bacteria > Bacillota > Clostridia > Lachnospirales > Lachnospiraceae > RGIG5612. Next base: position 67,718 of record JABUTA010000003.1, on the reverse strand, counting down.
GTCGTTTCTTTGCGGGTTATCCTATCACTCCGCAGAATGAGATCCCTGAGTATATGGCAAGAAGACAGCCTGAAGTTGGCGGTGTATTCGTACAGGGCGAAAGTGAAGTTGCATCTGTAAACATGCTTTACGGTGCAGCAGCAGCCGGCGCAAGAGCAATGAGCTCATCTTCATCATGCGGTATCTCACTTTACAGTGAAGGTATTTCATACTGTGCATCAGCCCGTTTACCGGTTGTAGTAGTTAACGTACAGAGAGGCGGCCCCGGTATCGGTGCTATCCAGCCGGCACAGCAGGACTATTTCCAGGCAACAAAGGCATCAGGAAACGGTGGTTTCAAGATGATCGTTCTTGCACCTGCAACAGTTCAGGAATGTGTAGACATGGTTTACGAATCATTCGAACTTGCAGCAAGAGACAACAACCCTGTACTGGTTCTTACTGACGGTGTTATCGGTACCATGATGGAGCCGGTAGTTCTTCCTCCGATGAAGAGCGATGAAGAACTGGCTGCACTGAAGGAATCGTTCAAGGTTACAGGCCGCGCATGTATCGGACATCCTGTTGGACAGAGAGCAACCTGCTTCCCGGGATCAGTTGGTACAGGTCAGGAAATCGCTAACAAAGAAGCTGAAAAGATGTATGCAACATGGGATAAGGATGTTCGCGTTGAAGAATACCTTGTTGATGATGCAGAAATCATCTTTGCTGCTTATGGTATCTCAGCACGTATCTCTAAGGCTGTTGTAAAGCAGTTAAGAGCAGAAGGCATCAAAGCAGGTATGATCAGACCGATCACAGTTTCTCCATTCCCGTATGACACATTCGCAAACCTTGACTTCACAAAGGTTAAGGGAATCCTTGATGTAGAAATGTCAATCCCTGCACAGATGAGATTCGACGTTGATCACGCAGTTCAGGGAAGATGCCCGATTCAGGAATGCAGAAGATCAGGCGGACAGCTCCTTACCAATGATCAGGTACTTGAAGCTGCTCGTGCGCTTATCAAGGAGGTACTGTAATGGATAAAGTTTATAAAAGAACATTAGGCATTCAGGAAGGTGTTGTTTCCGGCTTCTGTCCTGGATGTATGCATGGTACAGCTCACAAGCTCGTTGGTGAAGTTGTAGAAGAATTAGGCAAGCTCGACAAACTTGTAAGAGTAGAAGGTGTTGGATGCTGCGGTCTCGGACAGGCATATGTATCTCATGATACTATCATTGCAGCACACGGAAGAGCATGTGCAGTAGCTACAGGTGTTAAGAGATGCTCACCGGATTCTCTGGTTTACACATACCAGGGCGACGGCGACTTAGCTTCCATCGGTCTCGATGAAACCGTATCTGCAGCTAACAGAGGTGAAAACTTCACAGTTATTTTCATTAACAACGGTATCTACGGTATGACAGGCGGCCAGATGGCTCCTACAACTCTTATCGGCATGAAGGCTACCACAGCTCCTTTCGGAAGAAAGGCTGAAGAACACGGATATCCTATGCATGTATGTGAAGTACTTGCACAGCTTAAGGCTCCTCAGTTCCTGGTAAGAACTACTGTTGATACACCACAGAACGTAATCAAGACTCGTAAATACATCAAGCAGGCATTCCAGAACCAGATCGACGGAAAAGGCTTCTCATTAGTTGAAATCGTTACTACATGTCCTACAAACTGGGGATTTACTCCTAAGGATTCTATCACATTCCTCAGAGAGAACATGCTGGCTGAGTTCCCTGTAGGTGTTTACAGAGACAAAGATGCAGGAATTGAATAAGGAGGAAGCAAATGGAAAGAAATATTATGATGGCCGGATTCGGCGGCCAGGGCGTAATGACAATGGGTAAGCTTCTTGCAGAAGCTACCTGCGAAGCAACAGACCTTAAGGTTTCCTTCTTCCCAAGCTACGGCGCAGCTATGCGTGGCGGTACAGCTAACTGCTTCGTTGTTATCTCAGACGACGAAATCGGTGCTCCTGTATGCTATAACCTTGAAGACCTTATCGTTATGAACGGTCCTTCACTTCACGCATTCATTAAGAACGTTAAGCCGGGCGGAAACCTGTTCATTAACAGCACTATCGTTACAGATCCTATCGAAAGAGACGATGTTACGGTTATCTCAGCTCCTGTTACACAGATGGCTATCGATCTTAAGAACGAGAAGGCTCTTAACGTTATCATGTTAGGTGTATACGTTGGATATACTGAGGCTGTTCCTGAAGAAGTTATCATCAAGGGCATCGAGCATAAGTTCGAAGCAAAGCCGAAGCTTATCGCTCCTAACGTTGACGCATTCATGAAGGGTGTGGAAATCGGAAAAGCACAGAGAAAATAATTGCATATATTATCTGATTTAACAGAAGAGCCGGCATTTTGCCGGCTCTTTTCCGTGTTGGATGAGTGGCTGTTCAAAGAGGTGAGAGACTGCAGGAGTATTATTGATAAAATTTTAGCAAACAGAGAATGCTGTAGTTTAAACTACAGAAAACCGAATATAAGGTGTGTATAATACAAGCGAGGGAGGTATAAAAGTATGAAGATTGTATCAAGGATTCTTCAGGGGATAGCAAGATTTTTATCTTACTTTTCTATTATTTCGACAGCGATCATGATTCTGCTTTCGGTAGCGGATGTTATTGCACGAAATATCTTCGGACACCCGATCACAGGTGCAACGGAAATGGTTCAGATTTTTAATGTAGGAACTATTCTGGCAATGGGCATGGGATGCCTTACGGGGCAGAATGTTTCTGTAGACTTTGTAATGGATGCACTTCCCAATGCACCCCGTCACATTATAACCATCATCATGAACCTTATCACAACTGCGGTACTGGGAATTGTGGTATGGCGTTCTATCGTTACAGCTATTGATTATTCAAATAAAGGGTACGGATATACACTTCTTAATGTTCCCCACTGGCCATTCGTAGTGGTGGTTGCCGTAGGCTTCTTCGGGGGAGCGTGCGCAACAATATTCCTTACCATTAATGAAGCCAGAGAACTGGCAGGCAAGGAACCCTATAAGATACCGGGTCTTCTCGGGGACAAGATAGCTAAGAAGGAGGTAAACTAAATGAGCAAAGAACTGATCGGTTTATTCGCCATTATTATTTTATTCCTCTTCCTGGCATGCCGTATGTGGATCGGTGTAGCCATGACACTTATCGGTATGATCGGTATCATGATCGTGCGGGGTGATACCCAGGCTCTTAATGTAATCGGTACCCAGCCCTTTATAACCAGCAATAATTATTCTCTTACGGTAATACCCATGTTCATCATGATGGGTCTGGTCATATCGGAGTCCAGTATGGGCAAGGATCTGTTCGGAGCGGCCAACGCCTTTATGGGACATCGAAGGGGCGGTCTCGCTTCAGCTACTACGGTAGCTTCCGGTGTGCTGGGCGCTATCACAGGATCTCATATGGCCGGCACTATCATCATGAGCAAGATAGCTCTTCCGGAAATGAAGAGATACAATTATTCGGATGAACTGGCAACCGGCGCAGTTGCAGGTGCAGCTCCACTGGCTATCATCATACCTCCGTCAGTACCCATGATCATGTACGGTATCATCGCCAATGAAAACATAGGAAAGCTGTTCATATCAGGTATTGTTCCGGGTGTTATACTTATCGTACTGGATATCATACTGATCAGCGTGGTAACAAAGATCAATCCGTCATACGGCCCTGCAGGACAGCGTACAGGCTGGAAAGACAGATTCAGGACATTAAAGACAGTATGGCCGATCATCTTACTGTTTGTCCTGGTTCTGGGCGGTATTTACGGAGGATGGTTCACAGTAACGGAATCCGGTGCCATCGGAGCATTTGCGGCGGTAATCATAGGTATAGTCACAAAAAGACTTAATTTTAAGAAGATTATGGGATGTCTTATCCACACCTCTCTTCTTACAGGTACTATCCTGCTTCTTATGATCGGTACCAATATTTTCACAACATTTATCACCTACAGCAAGGTGCCCGCATTCCTGGCCAATGCTATTACAAGCGCAGGACTTCCTGTTGGCATAGTCATCGTTTTAGTGGCTCTGATGTATATCATTCTCGGTATGTTCATGCCGGACAATCCGATGATCATGCTGACAGTACCTATCCTGTATCCTATCATGGTTACCACATTAGGACTTAACGGAACCTGGTTCGGACTTTTCGTAGTACTTATGACAGCCCTTGGTTCCATCACACCTCCTGTGGGAATGGTTGTATTCCTGCTGGCAGGTCTGTCCAAGGTGGACGTCAGAAAGATATTCAAGGGAGTTGCACCGTTCATAATAGGACTTATTCTGGTAATAATACTTATCAGCATATTCCCGCAGATAGTTCTGTGGCTGCCGAATCTGATGTAGATCATGTGAAGAATACACATCATTCCGACAGTTCACCCTGCCGGAATGATAAAGATATTGATATAATACATATGCTTACGGCTTTCTGATCTCCGGATCCGAAGGTTGAAATAAAGGTTAAGGTTGTTTACCAACATATTTTATGGAGGAAAGAAAAATGAAGAAAGTTGTTACATTATTATTAGCAGCAGTCATGGTTCTTGGCATGGCATTTACAGCTTTTGCAGAAGAAGGCGTTGCTGCAGCAGGTGAAGTCGATATCGACAGTATTGAACCTATCACAATCATTGCCACATCAACCCGTGGTGAGCAGATCGAGACAGCATATATTGCATTCCTCGAGAGAGTAAAGGAAAGATCAGGGGGCAAGATCGACTATGAATTTTACGGATCAGGCTCGCTGGTATCAGCACAGGAAACAGTTGATGCCCTTCTGGACGGAAGATGCGATATAGCCAACATCAATATAGCCAACTTTGAAAATTTATTCCCTATGACAGCCAATGTTGTATCTATTCCTTTCATGGGAATGACAAGAGCCGGAGCTGAAGTATTCGGCGAAGTATGCGATAAATTCCCTTCACTTCTTGAAAAGGAAATCACTGGAAACGGTCTTCACCTTTTAAGCTACAACATGACTCCTGCAGTTAACCTTCACATCAATGCATCAGGCGAAGTTAGAACTCCTGCTGATATTGCAGGCAAGAAGATTATCGGTATGTCTGCTATGATGCTTAAGATTATTGAAGCTTACGGTGCAGCTCCTCTTCAGGTAGCATTTCCGGACTGCTATCAGTCACTTCAGGGCGGCGTAGCTGATGGTATCTTCCAGAACGGTGGTCCTGTTGCAACAATGGGTCTTTATGAGGTAGCAAAGCAGAGCGTTATCTTCCAGGAAAACGGCGGTATCTACTTTGATGTTTCCATTCACTGTGTAAGTGAAGATTTCTGGAATTCATTATCTCCTGCAGCCCAGCTGATACTCACAGAAGAAGGAATGACTCTTCACAAGGAAGAACAGGAAGTAAGATTCGGCGATATGGATTTATTTGACAAGGTAGTTGGTGAATCACCTGACAACACTATCGTTACATTAACTCCGGAAGAAGTGGCAGTATGGAAAGAAGCAGCTCAGCCTGTTATCGATGCCAAGATCGAAGAGATCGCAGCAATGCCAAACTGCGAAGAATTCAAGGATGCATACGAATATGCACTTTCTATCATGAAATAATCTGTTCCGGCGGGGCAGATTCCCCATGGGACGGTATGTCCGGCGGGAAATACTGACGTCAGTAAATGTACGGTGATGCATACTGACAATACACGGGAACATACATGATAAGTAAATAATGCAATTTTGAAAATAACGGGAGAGAGGATGGTCCTTTCTCCCGTTGTAATATATTCCGTTCCGATTTCGTTAAAATGACGGTATTGTTGTGACTGTTCAGAACCGGCCTCGGAACAGTTATAAATTGTTTGACAGTGAGGAAAATCTGATGATAAGAAGCATTGATAAAGAACTGTGTATCGGCTGCGGCAGCTGTGTGGATAACTGCCCTCTGGATACTCTGAGGATGGATGAGAAGGGAAAGGCATACATTGCCTATCCAGAAGACTGCCACACCTGTTATCTGTGTGAGCAGGCATGCCCTGTGGGAGCTGTATATGTACATCCCTTTAAGAAACAGTTTCCGTCTGCCTTCGGATGAACAGTTTGATATCACAGGGAGGATAGTAAAACAGTGGTCGGAACAGACATTCCCTGCTTTTTGCGCATGGGAAGTGTCAGATGGGGTAAATTCGTATGGAAATAATAAAAACAGATATTCTGATAATCGGCGGCGGATCTTCGGGATTGTGGGCTGCCAAGGGTGCAAAGGAGCAGGATCCTTCCCTGGAGGTGCTGATAGTTGACAAATCCTATCCCGACTGGGGTGGGCTTATGTCCCTGTCCGGCGGGGATCTGGAGGTGTGCCTTCAGGGGGATTCACCTGAAAAGTGGGTAAAGGATTTTGTGTATTACTGGGACGGTCTCTGCGAGCAGGATGTAATGGAAGAGCTGTGGCAGCAGTCTCACGGGATATTCGAAGAATATCAGAGGCTGGGATGTACATATCTGAAAGATAATGAGGGAAATTACCGCTATGTACATCAGCGTTCTCTGGATACAGTAAAGCTGTTTCCGGTGCAGACCAAGGGTACCGGAGGAAAAAATATGCGAAAAGCCATGATATCCGAAATGGACCGCCTGGGTGTAAAACGTATGGGAAGGGTAGAAATCACGGAAATCCTCAAAGATGTCCATTCGGGGGAGAATCGGACAGCAGGTGCCGTGGGTTTCAATTATGTAACAGGACAGAGAATATTATTTGAGGCTCAGTGCGTCATTCTGGCAGCAGGCATAGCCAGCTGGAAGCCATCCTATAATCAGAATACTGCCTCAGGGGAAGGACCGGTGCTGGCATTCCGGGCGGGAGCACAGCTGCAGAACTTTGAGTTCCTCCATATTTGGAATGTGCCGAAGTATTTTGAATGGGAAGGGCAGACTGTCCTGATGCCTCTGGGGGCGAAATTCGTAAATAAAAACGGCGAGACCTTTATGGATAGGTATTCTCCGAAGTTCGGTGCCAATACGGATCCCCATTATCTGACCAGGGGTATGGCACTGGAAACCCTGGCGGGCAATGCCCCCATACATCTGGATCTTTCCGCAATTCCGGAAAAAGATTATCCCATAATAAAACCGAAGGCAGGCAGGCAGCTGATCCATTATGAAAAGCTGGTGGAGGAAGGCATAGATTTCTTTAGGGATGAATTTGAATGGATACCTGTAGTGCAACTGTCCAACGGGGCAGTGAAGACCGGCAGGAACGGTGAGAGCGGAGTTGACGGTCTGTATATAGCAGGGCGTTTAAGGAGTCTGGATCCCGGAGTTTATATGGGAGGATTTGCCCTTATGACCACTGCGGTTACCGGAAGGCAGGCAGGAAGGGCAGCGGCGGATTTTATTTCCGGCCATGACAGAGTAACAGCAGATACGGCATATGCTGAAAAAAGTCTTGCCGGGACCTTCGAAATAGTAGGAAAGGAAGGCATATCTCCTTCGGAAATACTCGAAGACCTTCAGAAAATTATTGCTCCTTATGACGTATCCATATTAAAGACCGGGGAGGGGCTGACCCGGGCCAGGCTGCAGTTAGAAGAACTGAGGTCGGAAAAGCTCAGCCGGATGACAGCACCGGACCCCCATTATCTTCTGAAAGCAGAGGAGGTAAAGTCCATTGCCGATGTTACGGAATACTATCTGACATCTGCATTATTCAGGACGGACAGCCGGGCGGGGCACTACCGTGCAGACTATCCTGAGCATTATGATGACTGGCTGTGCTGGGTAGTCCTTAAGAATGTGGCGGGAAAGCCTGTACCTGAGAAAAGAACTGTGCCCATCGAAATGTATAAACATTCTGTGGAAAGGTACTATTCGGATAATTTCAATATGTGACATGATCCAGGTTTTATTGAAATCCTGCCGGCTCTGAAAGTTACATACTGCCGGAAATCAGTATGCATCGGGGGTGCATCTGGTGGTGGAAAAATAACCGTATAAGTGCTAAGATACAGAATCATTGACGTCGGCGGACGTCAGGTATACGGGGAAAACAGGATGGGAAAACTATGAAAATCAAAAGCACAAAATTTGAAACGCCGTTAAATGCGGCTGCCGTTGACAGGATTTCCGAAGAAACAACAGCAGTTCTGACAGCTCTTCAGACAGAGAAGAAGAATGCCATAAGCATCAGGCTGAATGTGGAGGAGATGGCCCTTCGCATGATGGACAGGTTCGGTGAAGATACAACCATAAGTTATGAAGCCGGACAGAGGTTGGGAAGACCCTTTATCACACTGACGGTAAAGGCTCCGGAGTATGACCCGATAGATGAATCGGATGAGGAATTCGGTGAAATGTCCTCACACATCATGGCGGGTATGGGACTCAGACCCTCATTTGAATACAAAAAAGGCGAGAACCGGATAACATACAAGCTGAAGAAAAAACGCAGCAATCCGCTGAAGACTCTGGCAATAGCTGTTGTGCTGGCACTTATTGCAGGATTTGCGGGGATGCTCCTGCCGGATGCCGCCCGCAATGGCCTGAACGACGGTGTTCTGACACCATTGTACGAGACATTCCTCAGGATGCTGTCTGCTGTTGCAGGACCAATGATATTCCTGTCTGTTGCATGGGGTATATACGGCATAGGAGACGCGGAAACATTAGGACGGATAGGAAAGAAAATGCTGCTGCGGTTTTTCTTTATGTCGCTGCTGATAGCAGCGGTAACGGCTCTGATACTGTTCCCGTTCTTCAGACTGCGGTTTATTCCCGGATCTGCAGGAGGAAATGAGTTCAAGTCAATACTTGATCTTATATTAGGTATTATTCCGAGCAATGTCTTCAGCCCCTTCATTGACGGAAACACACTTCAGGTCATACTGCTGGCAGTTGTTGCAGGAATAGTAATGATAATCCTGGGTCAGCAGACAAGACAGGTTGCAGTGCTTATAGAACAGATCAATTGTATTATACAGTATCTTATGGAACTGGTAGCCGGTGTGGTTTCGTTCTTTGTATTCCTCATTATTGTAAGGCTTATCTGGTCAAAATCCTATGAATCCATCATACATACATGGAAGCCTATCCTTCTGCCTTCGGTATTAAGCATACTTATTATCCTGGCTACGGTCATTTATGTGAGTGTCAGAATGAAGGTGAGTGTTCCCACTCTGATCAGAAAGCTTCTGCCCACATTTCTGGTAGCGCTGTCTACCGCATCCAGTTCAGCGGCATTCGGAACAAATATGAATACCTGCGTTAAGGATCTGGGAATGAATAAAAAGATAGCCGGCTTCGGTATTCCTATCGGTATAGTGCTTTATAAACCCGGCATGGTGGTAAGCTTCATGGGTATATGCTATTTCTTTATGGAATACTATAATCAGGGAATATCAATAAGCTGGCTTATAATAGCTGTAATTGTGGTGACAATAGTGTCCATAGCAATGCCTCCTGTTCCGGGAGGGGGACTGGTGTGCTACTCCATAGTATTCTCTCAGCTGGGAATTCCACTTGAAGCCGTGGGTATTGTGGCTGTAGTTGATGTCATCAGTGACTTTGTGGTAACTGCTGTAGGAATGACACTGCTCCAGTTAGAACTCCTTCAGTCAGCAGACAAAATGAAGCTGGTGGACAGGGAAATACTGCAGAAAGAAAAGGTCGGGAAGAAAGCCGCAGGACGATAAGCTGACATTAAAATATCTGATAAAAATAAAAAAGTGCTCACAGGAAAGATCCTGTGAGCACTTTCTGGTACAAACGATATAGTTACATCTGATCAAGAAATGCAGCCCCTATTATTCCGGCATCGTTTCCCAGCATGGCTGTTTTCAGCTCCGGAGCACCCAGTATGTCAATAGCATATGTTGATTCCGGCAGATGGCTCCTGATCTTGTCCAGAAGATAATCCCCGGCCCGGGAAACCCCGCCGCCGATAATGATCAGATCGGGACGGAAGGTATTGATGAATCCTCCAAGTCCGGCAGCAACATAGGATGTGTACTGCTCAACGACAGCTATGGCAGTTTCATCACCTGACTTTGCACATTCAAATGCAGTTTTTCCGTTAATTTCACCGTTCTCTTTTACCCAGGCTGCCATGGCAGATTCCGGGTGAGCACTGATGGCTTCAGCAGTCTGTTCTATAAGGGCTGTTGCGGAAGCATAGGCTTCCAGACAGCCCTTTATTCCGCAGGAGCACTGCTTTCCGTTATAAATCAGGGGAGTATGACCTATCTCAGCCCCCTGTCGGTCTCCGCCGCAGAACAGCTTACCCTCTATTATAATTCCGCCTCCGACTCCCGTGCCCAGAGTTATCATCAATACATGTTTACGTCCTCTGGCTGCTCCTGCCAGAGTTTCACCTATGACAGCACAGTCGGCGTCATTGCCGAAATATACCGGGATGGGGAAAAGTGACCTCAGCACATCCATTATGGGAACATCTTTCCAGTTTGTGTTATTGGAAAAAACCAGACGTCCGGTTTTGGGATTCACGGTGCTGGGAGCACCTACACCTACACTTGCAAGGTCCGAAACCTTTATGCCGACCTGTTCTGCCAGTTCAGATACCATATCTCTGAGGGCCTCCATGCTTTCTTCGAAGGTCCCTGGGGTTTTGAGAGAAGTTCTTCTGACTATTGCATGGTTTTCGTCAACTATACCGACCTTAATGCCGGTACCGCCTATATCTGCACCTATTCTGTACTTCATATTTCTTCTCCTTTTTATGACACTGCCGTCACCGGGTTTTATCTACTCAACCCTTACAGCGTGGGAATCTCCCGAACTGAAAATTATCCTGAGGTTTGGGAAGTTCTGGTTATCTTACAGTTTCCAGGCACCATACTTCTGCAGGTATTTATCGAAAGCATCTTTCTCATGGGACTGACCTGAACATATAAAGCACAGGCCTTTTGCGGTTCCTAAAAGATCAACTATATAATCGATATAGGAAAGCTCCGAACTTCCGTTTATGAATACCTGGCACAGCTTGCCGGCGGCATGGATTTTTTTATAAATATCAGGCCATTTGTCCAGTCCTGGTGCCCCGGCACCATTTATCCACTGGACGCCGTCAAGCTCGGGAACAGTCAGTATGGAATCAAGATGTCTCACAGCACCGGGACCGTCCAGATGATAGATGGTTCTGGGGATGAGCCGGCATTCCTCCTGAAGAATAGGAAGATAGAATTCATCGTACATATCCGTACTGATCATGGCCGAAAAATCATTCTGAAGAACAAAGTAGGGCTTTTTGGAAAGCATGGTGGCCCAGCATGTATACCCCGGGATGCTGTTTTCGTCAATGACATCCATGAACATGCCATAAGCCTTTTTGAACTGCTCGTGGATATTCATACAGGCATCAGTGACATCATCAGGCTCAAGGCAGAGTTCCATAAGCAGAGGATTGGCATCTCTTATGGAGGATACTATATCCATGACTCCGCCGAAGTCGGGAAGTCCTACAGCAATCCGTCCCTGAAAATACTCCTGAACTGATTTTGTGATCTCCAGCGCTCTGACCAGCAGCGGGTTGTCGGGCTGCAGCTGAATGTCCTTCAGCTGCGAAAGCTCAGGACACATCTTATTGAACCAGACGGTTCCCTGCTTGTGGTCTATGCCGTAGGTCTGTCCCAGGAAGCCGCCTAAAATACCTGTTGGACGCATGTAGAAAACAGGGATGGCATCTCCGTAATATTCCACGCAGTCATATGCTTTATCGATGATCTTCGGTACTTCCGATACGGGAAGGTCAAAATCATACATGGCATCCAGGATCACTTTTCTGTAATTGGATGCGAAAAAATCTCCCCCTTCACCGGAGGAATTTTCCAGGGTAACCTGGATTATCGGTCGGTCAAGGTCTTTGTTCCACCAGTCTTCAAATAGTCTAACCAAGGAGTCATATCTGCTTTTTTCAAAATTCATATTTTTTCTCCTTTGCCTTATTTAACCCGACAGGCTTCGCATTCCTGACGGATTTTCATTTAAACCGTATGATTTGGACTTTTTGCGCTGCTTCAGGATTCCTTCGTCAACAGGCAGATGTATTTATTATGTCTGCTGCTTCCCGAACAGTTTACTGCATTTATCCTTCAGAAATTCCACTGCTTCATATATTTCGGAAGCACCGTCCTTTATTTCATGCTCAATGGTAAGGTAGCCGGCATATCCGGTTTCATTAAGAAGTGCAAGATATTCATCCCAGCGTACACTTCCTTTTCCAAGGGGAGCCTCGGTGCAGATGTTGGTGCTCTGAAGCCAATCAAGATCCCCCTCTGCAAATTTATGGTAGAAATCAGCGGGAGCAACTTTAACATTGTTTATTCCGTCCTTTGCATGGGTATGGACTATCTTGTCCGCCAGTATACGGACAGCATTCAGTTCGTCATCAGCTCCTACCATTACAAAGTTGGCAGGATCGAAGTTGACGCCGATGCCTTCGCCGCAGTCATCAATATAGCGGCGCAGGGCAGAAGCGCTGTCGGGACCGGTTTCTATGGCAAGGGTCAGTCCCAGGGGAGCCAGAAAAGACCCGATTTCCCTGCCGGCTTTCACCATGTCCTGGTAAACCGGATCATCAGTGTCCTCAGGAATCACTCCTGCATGGGTTGTGAGGATGCTGCAGTCCAGCTTCATAGCCATTTCGGCGCATTTTTTCAGATAGCTGATCCTTTCCGGATTGTCTTCGGCTTTTTCCAGACCATATCCTCCCAGTTCACAGCACAGGGCAACGATCTGCTGGTTATGTTCAGCTGCAGTGTCCCTGACTTTACAGATGAATTCCTCAGAGCATGTCCGGGGGTCAAATTCACCTGCTGCATAGAGCTGTACACCTGTGGCACCGCACTTTTCAGATTCTTTTATTCCTTCGATAATGCCGACACCGAACCAGTCAGCTAAAGTTCCTATCTTAAACATGATAAAATGCCTCCTGCCGTATTTTACAGCATGATTCTGTATATACGTTTGTACATTTTCAGTATATATGATACTTTAACTTAAAACAATCAATATCAGTAACTGCCGGATGCATTTGCCAGAACTCCCCATATCTCGGGATAATTTTCAGCTCGGGAAATTCCCATCACTGTGGGGGGTGGGCAATCATCGGCAGACTGGTTAAGCAACGGACTTGGAAATTTCTATCACTATGAGGGTGAGTTATCGTGAAGAATGCACAGAAGGTATGGGAAGTTTGAACTGAAAACTATAAGATGGGAGGTTTGTCATGTACAATGCAGATGAGATCAAAAGGATTCTTGAGGAGGCTGTTCTGCCGGTGAAGCCGCAGAAGACAGATTACAGGATCGGGTGTATCGGATCAGGGTTTATTATGAAGGACTGCCACCTGGTTGCATACAGAAACGCAGGATTCAACCCTGTGGCCATTGCATCCAGAACTGAAGGACATGCGGCAGAGGCTGCCGGGCGCCATGGAATTTCCAGAGTATACGGGACATGGCAGGAGCTGGTAAAGGATGAGTCACTGGACATTATAGACATAGCCTACCCGCCGGATCAGCAGCCTGAGATCGTAAGGGAGGCAGTAAAGAACGGCAATCTGAAAGGTATTCTGTGCCAGAAACCTCTGGCCATGGACATTGCAGGTGCCCGGGAAATAGCAGCCCTGGGAGAAAAATACGGCAAAAAAATAGCCGTCAACTCAAATATGCGTTATGACCAGTCCATGAGAGCCCTGAAAAAGCTGCTGGATATGAATGAACTGGGAGAAGTTGTTCTGGCAACAATAGAGATGAGAGCCATACCTCACTGGCAGACATTCCTTACGGAATATGACAAGCTGGAAATATTCGGAATGGGCATTCATCATGTGGATATATTCAGATATCTTTTAGGAGACCCGGAGAGCATCACCTGTGTATGCAGGACAGACCCCAGATCAAAATTCTCCCATGTGGACGGAATTACACAATACACTTATCAGTATAAAAATGGTATTATGGCAACAAGCCTTGATGATGTATGGGCCTGGCCTGAAGAACCCTGTGAAAAGGACATATATATTAAGTGGAGAGTGGAAGGTACGGAAGGAATGGCAGAGGGCACTATCGGCTGGCCGTACTATCCGGAACCTGTGCCCAGCACTTTAAGGTTTACATCAAAGAACTATCCTCATATGTGGATAGAACCGCAGTGGGATAAGGTATGGTTCCCGGATGCATTTGAGGGTACTATGGCCGGCCTGATGACCGCCATCGATACGGACACAGAGCCGGAAATCTCGGCAGCAGATAATATTATAACGATAGCATGTGTTGAGGCATGTTATAAATCAATAAGGGAAAGAAGAACCGTATATCTTGAGGAAATATTAAAGGGCTGAGACAGTGCCGACTGATATAAGAAAAGAAACATGCCGGTCCAGGCAGCGGACAGATAAACTCAGGCTGCTGCAAACAGAATAAAGGAAGCATGCCTGCCCAGGAGGCAGTCAGACGATCTTGCAATAGTACTGGTCGGTATGACAATTAAAGCAGCGGCAGAAACAAGGACGGGTCCGGATTTACAGAGCGAAACAGGAGGAGATATTTATGATAAGCACCGGAATTTTTACAGGTTACTATCCATACGGTATTGATGAAACCATAAAACGCATCAAGGCATCGGATTTCAGCTGTGTTCAGCTGGATGTTTCCTTCAAGGACCTTGATGCGGCAAAGGAAAAGCTCACACCGGAAAAGGCCCATATGATAAGGGATAAGTTCAGGGATGCCAATCTGCCGGTCATTGCAGTATCGGCATATACCAATTTCATCCATCCGGACCCGGTTAAACGTAAGGAGAATATTGAATACCTGAAGATGATGATCAGGTATGCAAGGGATCTGGGATGCCCATATGTGGCAAGTGAGACAGGCACCTACAATCTTGAAAGTGACTGGGTATGGCACGAGAAGAATGCGGATCCGGCAGTATTTGATGACACCATAAAAATAATAAAGGATATTGCGGCATATGCCTATGACAACGGGGCAACCTTTATTGTGGAAAACTATGTCAACAATGTTATAGGCAGCGTGGACCAGGTACTGCGGATGTTCGATGAAGTGGGAACAAAGGGCCTGGGGCTGTTATGCGATCCTACAAACTATTTTGACGAAGAGCATTTCAAAGATATAGACGGAACCCTCGAGGACATTTTCGCAAGGCTTTCTCCCTTCATGAAGATAGCCCATGCAAAGGACATTAAAAAAGCGGTGGACACAGGTGAAAAGCATGCGGATATAGATGCAGATGCATCCCATTCATTCAGAGGCTCCGGAAGCATTGAACTGCCTGCGGCAGGTCTCGGGGATCTGAACTATGAACTGTATGTAAAACTCCTGGCAAAGGATCATCCTAACATTCCGCTGATAATCGAGCACCTTGATGAGGGAGATATCAACAGAGCAAAGGGCTTTGTGGACGGAATACTGAAAAAAGCAGGAGTTTAAGTTGTTAGAAGTAAGAAATCTTGTAAAAAAATACGGAGACAAGACGGCGATAAACGGTCTTGATTTCACCGTAGAGAGCGGGGAAATAGTGGGACTTTTAGGGCTTAACGGAGCCGGAAAAAGTACCACCATGAACTGTATCACAGGCTATCTGGCACCTACGGAAGGGACCGTTGCAGTTGACGGCTTTGATCTTGTGAAGGAGCCTGATAAGGCTAAAAAGCTGATAGGGTATCTGCCTGAAGTATTTTCCTATTATTCGGATATGAAGATAGACGAATATCTGAATTTTGTGTGCGATCTGAAGGGCTTCACAAAAAACAGGAAGGAAAGAAAGCAGCATATAGAAAATGTCTGCAGAAAAGTGGGCATCGGAGAAATATCCGGGAGAATGATCAGAAACCTGTCGAAGGGATATAAGCAGAGGGTAGGATTTGCCCAGGCACTTATAGGAAATCCCAGGGTGCTGATACTTGATGAGCCTACAGTAGGTCTGGATCCTTCCCAGATAATCGAGATACGTCAGCTTATAAGAGATTCCGGAAAAGAAAGCACGGTGATAGTTTCCTCCCACATCCTGTCAGAAATACAGTCAATCTGCAGCCGGATAATAGTGATCCATGACGGAAAGATAGCAGCAGACGGCACTCCTGAACAGCTCACCGGGGCGGCGGTAAATCTCGGAGAGCTGACTATAAGTGTCAGATCCGGAAACAGTGAAACGGAAAAGGTGCTGGAAAACCTTTCATGCATATCAGTGTTTTCACAGCTGCCGGATCCGGAGGAAGGAACCGTAAAATACCTTTTAAAAGGTAATGGCGATAGGGATATAAGAGAAGAAGTGTTCAGGACATTTGCAGCTGCAGGGATTCCGCTGCTGCAAATGAGCCTTAAGGAAACTTCCCTTGAAAATACCTTTCTCCATCTTACGGGACAGGACAGCCGGACAGAACACTTCGGAAGTGTTGAACCGGCAGCGGAGCATGGGGGGAAAATATAATGTCGGCAATATTCAAAAGAGAATTCAGGGCATATTTTCATACTCCTCTGGGATACGTGATCATTGCGGCTGTTTATTTTTTTACAGGATACTATTTCTATACATATAATATTTACGGGGGAACAACTGATTTCATGCAGCTGTTTTCTCTGCTGTTTTCAGTTGTTCTGTTTATCATTCCTGTGCTTACCATGAGGCTTATGAGCGAGGAAAAGAAAACAAAGACCGACCAGCTCCTGCTGACGGCACCTGTATCCGGAGCGGGGATCGTTATCGGAAAATATCTGTCAGCAGTGTGTGTATATATAATAGCCATAGCGGGAACACTTCTGGCAGCCGTTATTGCATCATTTTACGGAAAAGTGGACTGGCCCTGTGTTACGGGCAATTTTATCGGGCTGCTTCTTCTGGGACTTGCCCAGATAGCCATATGCCTGTTCCTTTCCTCAATTACGGAAAGCCAGGTGATAGCTGCGGTACTGGGCTTTGCAGTAAGCCTTTTCTTAAGGCTTGTTGACGGTATATCCTATGTAACAGGAAGCCCCCTGCTTCAGAAATTCTTCGGATATATTTCATTTAATGAGAGATATTCTCCATTTACCCTGGGGATAATAGAACTGAAAAACATAGTATTTTTTATCAGTGCAGCAGTATTGTTCTGTATTTTCAGCACGGCAGTGCTGGAACGGAAACGCTGGAACTGAGAAAGGCGGCCTATTATGAAAAATAAGAATAAAACACGCCGCCTGAATGTGCTGCTTGGGATACTGCTGGCAGTTGCGGTAATAATCGCCGTGATGATCAACATTCTTGTTTCGGAGCTTTCTGACAGGTATCCCCTGAGCGTGGATCTGACGGCAAATGCAGCATATGACCTGGGTGAGGATTCAAAGGAAATCCTGGGAAATCTTGTCGATGAGGTTCGGTTATATGTACTGTCTGCAAAGGGCAGCTTCAGCGGGAATACATATCTGATACAGATGCGGACTCTTCTGGAAAAATACCCGAGATACAGCACAAATATACACCTGGAGTTTATTGACTATACGACAGATCCGGCCTTTGCGGCAAAATATCCCGATCTGACTCTTTCGGAAGGGGATGTTATCGTTGAAGGCTCCCAGGCCATAAAGCAGCTGCCCCTGGCAAACATGTTCACATATACATATGACAGTGAAGGCTCTCTGAAGGTTTCGGAATCAAGGGTTGAAGAAGCTGTTACATCTGCGATAGTAAGCTCTGTTACCAGCGATCCTGTATATGTGGGTGTGCTTACGGGAAATGATGTTCAGCAGGACCGGGAAGTACTGGAATATGTCCTTTCAGGCAACAATTATGAAGTCAGGGAGGTGAATATGGCCTCCGGTTCCTTCGATGACATGGAAGTGCTTATTCTTCTGGCTCCTACTCAGGACCTGTCTGAAGACGTGCTCAGGAAACTGGATGATTTCCTGTATAACAGCGGAGAGTACGGACACACTCTCATATATGCTGCAGGTGCACAGCAGCCGGAACTTCCGAACGTGAATGTTTTCCTCAGAGAATGGGGAATTGCGGTGGAAGACGGAGCGGTGTTTGAGACAAGCGAGAATTATGCATACGGATATCAGCCTTATTACCCGTTTGTTGATTATGCAGACGATACTTTTAAGGACCGTCTGAAGGACAGCTCAAACAGGGTTCTCATGCCTCTTGCGAGACCTCTGAGTACAGTCTTTGAATATAAAGATAATAAAACTGTGACAACTCTTCTGTCATTTTCTTCCACTTCGGGAGTCAGACCATCAGATGCAGGCAGCAACTTCACCCCTGACCAGGCTGTAAAGAAAGGTCCTATGCCTGCACTTATCATGAGTACTCTCATGACAGGCACCTCTGAAAAATACAGCAATGTCATAGTCAGCGGATCCTCAGAGGCATTTGCTTCATCCTCGCTGTCAAATACGTCGATAGCAAATGCAGAGTACTGGATCCAGATGCTTAACAGTATTACGGAAAGAGGCAGTTCCGTATCGATCACTGCAAAATCCCTTGAAGGAAATACCCTTACCATTACCAGGGGTGAGGCAAAAACCTGGAGTATTATTTTATGCGTTGTACTGCCTCTGGGTATAATGGCCATCGGTATTTCAGTATATTTGCGGAGAAGATATAAATAACCCATGGAAAAAAAGATACTTAAAATGATCGGCGCAGGGGTGCTGGTGATAATATTGCTGGCCGGGGCACTTGTCATGCTGAAGAGTAAGAAAACAGATTTCGATTCCGGGGTGAAGGTGTTTGTTGACAAAGAACCTTCAGACATCATCCGGCTGGATATCGACAATACCTTCGGAAGCTATTCGGTTTACTATGACAGTGAAGAAGATGGTTATGTCTTTGATGATATTCCGGTAAACATAGTGGACGTGGAGGGCTTCTTCGAACTGATGAATCATTCCTGCGGATTCGGTTCACTGAAGCTTGTAAAGGAGAAGGCAGAAGATCCGGCACTTTACGGGCTGGAGGAACCTTCTGCAAAAGTACACGCTGAATATTCCGACGGAAGTCAGTTTTCCCTTGCCATAGGAAATAAAGAACCGGTAAGCGGTAATTATTACGGTACTGTAATGTCGGATGGTGAAAAAGACAATGTATACCTGTTTTCCGGGGAGGATATGATATATTTCCTGATCCGGAAGGAGTCATATATTTCATATCAGGTGACTCCGGCTCTTCAGGTTACCAGTCCCTTAAGTGCCGTGAGAGACGTTACATTTTCAGGAACAGCTTTTGATACTCCCATAAGGATCAGTGCTGTATCCGGAGCAGATGAAAGGACGGTGCTTGCGGCAAAATCCTTCGGTCCTGCGACCCATATTGTGCGGCTTAAGGGTACATATGAACTGGATCAGACCTACGGAATAGAAGTGCTTGGTTCTATTCTGGGTATCCGTGCCATTGATGTGGTGAAATACAATGTTTCAGAGGAAGAACTGAAAGCAATGGGGTTTGAGAAGCCTTACATGCAGGTGGATTTTTCACTGAAGAACGGAACGGATTATATTGCCGATTATCAGCTGAGGCTTGTTCCTTACGGGGAAAACTACCTGGCATATATGCTGGGCAGCGGGGTGGTGTTTGTTATCGAACCCCCTGCATTCGTTTCCGTAGATTCCACGAAGCTGTGCCTGAGATGGTTTCTGTCACCGCTGAGAAAGGATCTTGAAAACCTTACTGTTGAATTTGACGGAGAGTCATACATATATACAACAGGAACAGATGAAAACGGCGGGATATATGCCGAGGTGAACGGCAGATCCATGGATACAGAACTGTTTTTCAGTTTTTACAGGCTGGTGACAAGTGCATCTTCCGACGGAATTCTGTTGGAAAATCCTGTAAATGCAGGGGAACCCTTAATGACGATCACATACAATTACAACATTGAGGGTAAAGAGCCTGACGTGATGAAGCTTTACAAAGGAAGCTTAAGACGTGTAAATGCTGACATTAACGGTGTAACGGAATTTGATATGAAGGAGTCATTTGTTGAGGCAGTGAAAGAAGCCTGTGCTCATACACTGACAGGAGAAACAATAGAAGAGAACTGGTGACGGCTTGCTTAATGGCTGTATCAGTATTCAGGTCTGCAGAAGCAGATAAAGCAGCAGATATCGGGGGATTTATGGAGAAATTAAAAGCTGCAGTAATAAGCTGCGGAATGATAGCAAACAAAGCGCATATTCCGGCATATCAGTATTATTCGGACAGATGTGAAGTGACGGCAGTGTGTGACGTTAATGAACAGACTGCCCGGCAGACAGCTGCCAGATTTAATATACCGAAGTGGTACACTGATACGGAAAAGATGCTTGCAGATGAAAAGCCTGACATAGTATCGGTATGTGTTCCCAATGCACTTCACAAGGATATGACGATGCTGGCTCTTTCTTACGGAGCCCATGTTATATGTGAAAAACCGGCTGCATTGAATTATGCAGATGCCGGGGAAATGTATGCCGAAGCAGAAAGACTGGGAAAAACCCTGGTGGCCTGTCAGGTCACAAGATACAATCCCGAGTTCATGTTTGCCAGGGAAATGTTCGAGCAGGATGTACTGGGAGATGTTTACTATTCGGAATTCGCCATTGTAAGAAGAAGAGGAGTTCCCAAATGGGGTGCTTTCCATAAAAAGTCAGCCTCAGGGGGCGGAGTAATGTGTGATCTGGGAGTGCATCTTCTTGATTCGGCCCTGTGGATAATGAACAGTCCGAGAGTAAAGTCCGTATCGGGCTTTACGTCATCTTATCTGGCAAAGAATGAACAGAATATAGTCATGAGCCTGAAAGAGAGCGGAGCACCTTCCGGAGTATTTACCAGACAGTCTTATAAACCTTCGGAATTTGAAGTGGAGGAATTTGCCGCAGGAAGCCTGAGGCTGGACAACGGCAGTGCCATGAATTTCAAAACAGCCTGGGCGGTAAACCTGCCTCCGGAATTCAGCATGAAGATGGCAGGAACAAAGGCCGGCATACTTCTTCCGGAAATGAAGATTCTGGGAACAATGGGAAGATATCAGGCAGATATTGAACCACGGGTATTCCCGGAGGAATTTCCTTTCAGTTCTGAAGTGTTCCCGGGACATTTCTGCCTGACAGGAAATGTGCTTGATCATATAATCGATGGAGAAGAACTGCTGATCCGCCCGGAACAGACAAAGCACGTTACGGCAGTAATAGAGGCATTTTACAGGTCTGCTGAAGAAGGCAGGGAAGTAATGCTTTCAGAAATAGAAGGACAGTAAGCCGAAGGAGCCCTGCAGGCGGGTGACGCACAAGGTCCTGCCGGTTCCGGAAGGGCAGGACAGGGGAGCATACGGACGTACAGTGTACAGCAGTCTGTACATAATTTTTGCAACCCATGCATCAGAAAAGATTTGACCTGTTCAGGCATAAATAATATAATGTTCAGTGGTATTTATCATTTTTATGATCTTAAGAAAGCAGATGAGTGTCTGTTTTCTCAGATAGAAAACTATATTATCGGAGGTAGGTAGAAGATGAAATTTCGTAAAATTTCCGCAGCTGTGATCGCAGGCGCTATGATTTTAGCTTTTGCAGGAACAGCAATGGCAGGCGATGCAGCCGCAAAACCGCTTAAGCTCGCATCTCACAATGCAGTAGTTGAAGGAAACCCATACCGTGTTCGTTACGAACTTGATATGCAGGAAGCAGCAGCTGATGCTATCAACTACGGTTACGAAGTAAGCTACAACTCATTCGTAGCTAACTGGGATCAGTCAACAGAAACACAGCAGCTTCAGAACTCAATCAACGAAGGTTATGATATCATCGTTAATGACCCTGTTGCTACTACAGGCCTTGACCCGATTATCGAAGCAGCTCAGGACGCAGGCATCATCTACATCAACGCTGACTGTGCATACATGTCAACTGATGTAAACGTTCTTAACATTCTTACCGACCAGGAATACCTTGGATACAAGACCGGTTTATACGCAGGTGAAGTATTAGGCGAAGGTGCTAAGGTTGTCATGATCGCAGCTCTTGAAGGAAACCAGGCTAACACAGACCGTCAGCGCGGTTTTGAAAAGGCTATGGCAGAGTACAATATGGAAGTTGTTGCTTCAGGTAACCATGACTGGGATACAACAAAGTCTCAGCAGACAATGGCTGAAATCCTTAACTCAGGTGTAGAATTTGACGGCGTATTAGTATCACAGTGTGCAGAAAATGCTTTCGAAGCTTTTGATGCAGCAGGCGTTGCTTATCCGGGCTTCATCGGCTTCGGTGACACAGGTGCTTACATGCAGAAGATGCTTGAAGTAAACAAGGATCAGGTTGTTACTCCTTACATCGTTCTTTCAAATCCTCCTGGAGTAGGTGCTACAGCATTCAACTTTGCTCTTAACCTTTACGAAGGAAAGGAACTTAAGGAAGGCATCTTTGCAGAAGGTTTCGAAGATACACATCAGATCTGGATCAAGTCCAAGGTTTGCTACACAGACAAAGATGTTGCAGCAGGAACTCAGATCGACGGTATGTCAATCGAAGAATACGCTAACAGCTACGAAGCTGGCGATTCAATCTCATTCTGGCTGACAAAAGACGAAGTTGCAGAACAGTACTTCAAATAATATTCAGCAGTATTCATATTGAATAAGTCATGAATATAAGGCCGGCGGTATTATGCCGCCGGCCTTATTTTATAACACAGGTATATGCCGGGCATGAAGCCGGATTCGGTGTCTGATTTATGATTATCTTCCAAACAGAATGTAATTATCAGTGAAATACTGAACAGGGAGATGTTGGGTATTTGTTGAGGGGGTGATTAACATTGCTTGAAATGAAAGGCATAGATAAACGATTCGGTGCGGTAGTTGCACTGAATAAGGCTTCACTTACGGTAAAAGAAGGTGAAGTAATGGCACTGGCCGGATCCAACGGTTCAGGCAAATCCACCATGGTCAAAGTCCTTGCGGGACTGGTTGCTCCGAATGCAGGGGAAATACTGATCGACGGTGAGAAAAAGATTATTCATTCAGGTACGGATTCCACCAGGGAAGGCATTGCCACTGCTTTCCAGGATCTGAGCCTTATCCCTACCATGTCCGTAAAGGACAATATCCTTCTGGGATGTGAGATCGTAACAAAATCGGGAATGGTAGATGAAAAAGAATCCAGAAGACTGGTACAGGAGCTGCTGGACCGTTTTCATATTGACTGCGATCCTGACGATTATGTTCAGACTCTTATGCCGTCAACCCAGAGCATGCTGGAGGTTGCAAAAGCGGTATTCAGAAAACCGAAGATCCTGCTGCTTGATGAGGTTACGGCTTCCCTTCACTATGATGAGATAGCAACTCTGTTTGATATCATGCGTGAACTGAAGAACGAAGGTGTATCAATGGTATATGTTACTCACAGAATGAATGAAATATTCGAAATCTGTGATTCCATTACCATTATGAGGAGCAGTGAGACTGTAACTTCAGGACCTGTATCTGATTTCACACTGGATGATATTATATTCTACATGACAGGCGCCCGTCCGAAGCACTCAGAGGCTAAGACAGCAGCTGCAGAGGACCAGGATGACAGGGAAGTGGTTGTGGAAGTTAAGAATATTTCCGTATATCCGAAGGTTAAGGATATCTCCATGAAGGCATACAAGGGCGAGATCGTCGGAATAGGCGGTCTGGAAGGTCAGGGACAGCCGGAAGTCATCCGTTCGATATTAGGTGCGGTAAGACCCCAGTCCGGAAGCATCTGCTACATGGGTAAGGATGTCAGATTCAAGGATCCTGCAGCGGGAGTAAAGGCCGGTATAGGTTTCATATCAGGTGACAGAAGCAAGGAAGCTGTGTTTGATATAAGAACCATCACCGAAAATATTTTTGCCGGCAATTCCGCAAAGGAATCCCTTTTTGCTTACCTTTCCGCAAAGAAGGTCAGAAAGTTTTCCGAGGATGCGGTTAAGAAATACAACATCAAGATCGGCAAGCTGAAAGACCCTGCCAGCTCACTTTCAGGGGGCAACCAGCAGAAGCTTGTTGTTGCGAGATGGATCGCAATGAATCCAAATCTTCTGCTTCTGGATGATCCCACAAAGGGCGTTGATATTCATTCAAGACAGGAAATCCATGACATACTGAGGGAATGTGCAGCTAACGGAATGACAGTAATAATCGCTGCCAGTGATACTGACGAGCTCCTCAATATTTCTGACAGGGTATATGTATTCTATGAAGGCAAGGTAGCAGCTGAGCTTTCAGGAGAATTCAAGACATCAGAACATCTGGTATCAGCCATGATGGGTGTAAAAGAAAAAGTACAGGAGGCAGAATAATGAAAGAATCATTTGCAAGATTTAGAAGAAAACCTGCCTTCACCGGCTGCATGCTGTTTTTAGTAGTACTGATACTGAATATAGGAATACAGGGATGGTCCACATGCCTTTCAAATGGCGTATCTGTAGGAAATATCCTTTCATTCTTCCAGCCTTCGGCACTTAAGTCCATATTCATGACAAATCTGCCGTTCATTCTGGTTACGGTAGGACAGGCACTTTTGCTCCTGGTAGGACAGATGGACGTATCCATAGGAGTTCAGATAGCACTTGTCAATGTTATCTGCATCATGGTTCCCCAGGAGTGGGGCGTTCCTGTGTGGGTAGGATGGATCATTGCAATGCTGGCTGCATTCGGAATCTCCGCATTGTGCGGTGCCTGCTGTGCCGTGCTGAGGCTGCCGGCCCTTCTTGCCAGCTATGCCCTGACCTATCTGGTCAACGGTATAAACGTACTTATAATGAACGTTCCTCAGGGTTCCGTTCCAAAGGCTTACTGGAAGCCTTACCAGTCCACCTTATTCGGACTGATCGGAGGTAAGGATGCCCCGCAGTTTCTGAAATTCCTGGATTATATCCCGGTTCCGGCCCTTGTACTGGCAGCAGTACTGCTGATATGGTATTTCATTTCCAGAAGACCATTCGGTAAGCATATATATGCAGTGGGAACCAGCCAGAGAAATGCCTTTGCAGCAGGTATAAGCCCCGTGAAGGTTCAGATGAAGGCCTTCCTCATCAAGGGATTCTTTGTTGGAGTAGCAGGTATCTGTCTGACTCTTATGTCTGCATCCGGCAACCCTCTTCAGTGCGAAGAATACGGCATCAAGTCCCTGTCAGCTGCCATCATAGGCGGTATGGGCTGGGGCGGATGGGGCTCCATCAGCTGCGGTGTATTCGGCGGAGGTTTCCTGGTACTTATCCAGAATACGGTATATTACTTCTTTACACTGCTATCAAAGATCTTTGTGGGATTTTCCGTTACTTCATACTGGCAGAACTTTGTATCCGATATCATCATTTTCGGTGGTCTTTTGATGACTATTGTTACGGCAAAAGAACAGCGTAAGACATTACAGCAGGGCTTAAAGGCTCAGTTCAGGAGAGGTGAGAAATATGCCAAGTAAGAATATGACTTTTGAACCAAATGCCAATAAAGATTTTTTCTCAAAGCTGAATCTTTTCGTGCAGACCCATACTGCACTTATGGCGGTGATCATAGCGGCCATACTGTATATAATCACCATTATCATTAATCCAAAGGGCATGAATACAGTTGCCATCGGAAATATTATCCTGCTCACGGTTATCCTGAGCATACCTGCGGCAGGCCAGACCATGGTACTTATCAGCGGCGGTATGGATTTCTCCGTAGGTGCCATAATGTCTGCCACAGCAGTACTTACTACCTATACCATGAAGGGCGAGAACGGTCACTTCCTTACGGTTCTGATCATTTCCCTGGCAATCGGTGCTTTTGTAGGTTTCCTGAACGGCGTCTGCTGTGTAAAGATAGGTCTTCCTGCCATGATCGTTACAATGGCCATTTCCAATATTGTAACCCGAATGCAGTACATTCTCACCCAGGGTGTTTTGTCAGGAAAGGCTTCACCATTATTCTCAAGCACGGTAAAGTTCAAATTATTCGGCGTGGTGCCTCATATTGTAGTGTATGCGCTGATAATCTGGCCTATAGTATTCTATCTGCTTAAAAGATCACGTTTCGGCAAGCAGCTTTACATGGTAGGCAATAATGCCAATGCGGCAAGACTGAACGGTGTACGTGTTACAAAGATACAGGTTCTGTCCTATGTTTTCTCAGGAATGCTTGCAGCCTTTGCAGGAATGCTGGGTGCAGCATATATGTCAACTGCACGCTGCCAGATATTTGATGATTACGCATATCAGTCACTTATCGCGGTTATCATCGGCGGCACCACCTTTGCAGGGGGCAGCGGATCCTATGAAGGAAGTATTGCAGGTTCTCTGGTAATGATCCTTCTGTCAAACCTTCTGACAACTCTTAACCCGACTCAGCCGGTAAGAAACGTACTGAATGCAGCCATACTGATACTGCTGCTCGTTCTTTACAACAGAGGGAAAGCAGTACGTCAGTAGTACGCAGTTTGCTCATGCAATAAATATCAAAGGCGCCGGATTCCGGCGCCTTTTGTACGTAAAATTAAAACACCCGCAGGAACTGTTTTTCCTGCGTCAAAAATATTATGAGGCTTACGGGTCAGTGCAGTATAAGAGCAGCTGCATTGTCATGGAGTATCATGGTCTTATATGACTTTAGATCCTCTCTTGTATCCATCATATTGATGAAATCCTGAAGCCCTTTAACAACGAATCCTTTCGGAGGAAATGGTGAATCCGTACCATAGAGTATGTGTGAGGAATCTGCGATGGTCATCAGGAAATCCAGCAGGTGGGGTACAGGATGTCCCGCCAGATCGAAGTAGAGCTTCTTAATATCAGCTTCGACATTTATATCACCGTATTTTTCATGAGTCGGGTCAAGGATATCGAAAATAGAAATAAAACGGGGATATATATTCGGCAGGAAAGATCCGCTGTGGGGTACTATCCATTTGATGTTCGGGTATCTGCGGATAACTCCGGAGGCAATCATATTAATGACTGCACGGGTTGTGTCAGCTATGAATTCGAACATGGGAACAGGACCTGCGGAGAATACATCCTGGTTAAGCCTGTCAGGAATGGTAGGGTGTATAGTGCAGACCGCACCTCTTTTATCGAGCTCCTGCATTAATGGTTCCAGGGAAGGGTCTCCGATGTATAATCCCCGGCTGTTGCTGGCGAATTTGATTCCTGATGCTCCCAACTCGTCCATGCATCTTACTGCCTCATGACATGCTGCATTAATATCAGGCAGAGGCAGGGTGGCAGTAAACGAAAACCTGTCGGGATGTTTTGATTTCGCGTCTGCAGCTGTATCGTTAAGGTCTCTGCACACATCAATGCTTTCCTGAAGATTTCCATAGAATGGATGAGGGGATGACTCTGACAGTACTGCATGGCATATTTCCAGCTCATCCATGGTATCCAGACAGTCCTTCAGGTTCCATTTCGGAATGGGAAAGCCATCCTCCCATAATGCATTATTATCCTCCAGCATTTTCATAAATCTGGGGGTGGTTATATGTGTATGGACATCTATTATCCTGTTCTCACTCATGTATATCTCCTGCTTATACCATCGATTTTCCTGAAAATCAGTCCCGGTGATCCGGAATCCGGATATTAATATATCATGCTTCCTCCAGCTTCAAAGCTCCGAAGGGGCACACAGCCACGCAGGCGGGTTTCAGTCCTGCCTTAACCCGCTCGTTGCAGCCGTAGCATTTGGCCATTTTGCCGGTTGAAGCTACGGCGGGAGCACCATGAGGACAGGCCATGGAACAGCTCCGGCAGCCTATGCAGTTAGTGGTGTCGTATACGGTAAATCCGGTTTCCGGATCCTTGAACAGGCAGCCTGAAGGGCATGCGGCAATGCAGGGGGCATCGTCGCAATGCCGGCAGGAAGCTGAAAAATAACCGATATGCTTCTCACCGCTGTCAGTGTAATCTGTCTGGTATGCCCGGCGATAGGGCTGGTCACCTTTTTCTGTGTCTATGTCATTCTGATCCATGCATGCTACTGAGCAGGCTCCGCAGGCCACGCAGAGGTCAGCATAGAAATTGATCTTATAACTCATGTTTTTACTCCTGTAGATAACTGCACATTCTGCAATTTACTGTTCAGAACTGTATCAGAACCGGCAGAAAGAAATCTCCCTGAAAGTAATATTTTCGATTCATAACAAAGAGCTTTGAACAGCTTTATTGTTCCGTATTCGATGTCAGTCAGCTTTCTCTATGAAAACTCTGACCTGCTTGTATCCCGGGAAGCCGCTGTAGGGATCCGTATGATCCCATGGAATCAGGTCCGTGGCATTGGCTTCTTCATAGCCGTGTATCAGGTGAAGGTCTCCCTTGTTGGCAACTTCCGTTACATTGGCCAGCACAGATATCTCACCGGTATCATTAAATAACCTTACTCTGTCCTCCTGGGCTATACCAAGTCTTGTCGCATCGGAAGGATTGATGTCCACCATAGGGTCAGGACGCAGGCTTCTGAGCCAGGGAACCTTGTGACCGCGGGAGTGGATAGTGTGGGGCAGTCTTGCACCTGTCATGAGAGTGAAGCTGCCACAGTCATTATATAAATTGCTGTTAATGCCGCAGCCGGAGCTGTTAGTACCGCAGCCGGGGCTGGAGATGTCATTATAATCAATGCAGGTGTTATCCGCCCCAGAGTCTGCGGATACCGGGTTTTTACATGATTTCCGGTCTGCATTATAGAAGGAGGGCAGAGGATCCAGACCGTAAGAGGGGTCAATGCCTGCTATCAGCTCACTGTAAAGCTCCAGCTTCCCTGACGGGGTAGAAGGGCCGTTCTTCAGATATGTTCCCGGAATATACGGTCTGAAATGAGAACTCCTTACGGGAAGGCCTGTTTCATGACCTTTCTCGATCTCGTCAGTCATTTCCCTGAACATGTATTTAATGCACTCATGATATCCGGAACAGAGAACCTTATCCTCAGGGCACAGTCTTCTGGCCAGCTCGGTCATTATCTCCACATCATTCCTGCTTTCATATAAAGGTTCGATAGCTGGGTTTGTATAGTAGAAAAATCCTCCCGGGTAGCATTTCACTTCGCTTCTTTCCAGAGAGCTGCACACAGGAAGTACTATGTCTGCGTAGGAGCAGGCATCGGTCCATACAAGGTCTGTGGCCATCATGAAATCCAGGGTCTTAAGAGCCTTCCTGAAAAGAGGAGTTTCAGGGAACATCATAGTGTTCATACCGAAGGCACACAGAGCATGCAGTTTATACGGGGTACCTTCAAGAAGCTGTCTGGTAAGGTCCATGGCCTGGGCATCCCCGGTCATAAGGTTCCACAGAGGAAATCGCTCTTCTCCGATCTGGGGAAGAGTCTTGGGAGTCCGGGTTTCTTCCATGAATTCTTCTTCGTGGGTATCGAAACCGGAACCCATGTCGCAGAAGGTATCGTAAACAGGAAGAGTAGTGCCGGGTTTGTCATAGTTGCCGGTAATAAGGTTAAGGCACATAATTGCCCGGTGGGTATTGAAACCGTTGGTATGATGGGCGATGCCGTTATTTGTACCGATCTGGGTCGGCTTTATGTGGGCAATCCAGTCCGCTGCGGTGAAGATATCCCGGGCAGGAACCCCGGTGATCTTTTCGGCGGTCTCCAGGTCATACTGAGATACCATTTTTCTGTAGTCATCAAAGCCGTGGACATAGGAATCAATAAATTCCTGATCCTGCCAGCCGTTCTGTATGATGATATTGGCAATGGCATGGGCCAGTACCGCATCTGTTCCGATATTGGGCTGAAGGAACAGATCCGCCAGCTTTTCTGCGGCCTGGGTATGGCGGACATCAACGATAATGATCTTTGTACCGGCTTCCTTGCTTTTTACGAATCCTCTTCCCATAGGATAGGCATTGATGAAGGGATTGCTGCCCCAGCCCACCATAAGGTGAGGAGCACCCATCACATCACCTCTGGCATCCCGGCCGAAAATGGTCTCGTTAGCCATTCTGCCGGCACGGAAGCAGGTGCTGGACTCGGTCATGTAGTTGTGACCGCCGAAGCTGTGGCACAGACGTCTGAGCCAGGGGCGGATCCATTTGGTATATCCGGTAAACCACACCACACTTTCAGGACCGTATTGCTTTCTGATATTGCTGAGGTTTTCTTCAATAATGTCATAGGCTTCATCCCAGCTTATGGGTACGAAATCCCTGCTGCCTCTTTCACCCACACGCTTCAGAGGAGTCTTTATGCGCTCTTTCCGGTATACGTACTGACGGTTGGCGGCACCCTTTGTGCACAGCACGCCTCCGCTTCCCGGGAAGCCCGGCATTCCCTCTATCTTGACGATCTCGCCATCCTTAATATATGCATTGATCCCGCACTGGGGTCCCGGAGTGCAGATATCGCATACGGAATGCTTTATTTCAATGCCGGTATCGGCACCGGGCAGCTTGGCTCTTAATAATAATTCCTGTTCAGTCATGTTGTTTCTCCATTTTTACCGCAGGATGTGCAGCGGATGTTTTTGCAGCCGTCTGAAGCTGTTAATTCAGCTGTCGGACAGGTGCAGGTTGTTCAGCTTCAGTTTTTCAGCAATTGTATAAATTCTTCCGGAACACCGCTGTTTCTTAAAAGGCCCATATCAGCAACGGCCATAAATGCACCCTGCCCGGTGATCCGTTTTATGAGATAGTCCTTAACCATGCCGCTGATGCGGTAGTTTCCCAGAATATTTATGCATTTTATATTTCTGCCATCGTGGATGGCACTGACCATGCCGGATTTATTAAATGCGGTAAACCGCTCTCCGGTAAGGTTCGGATCGCCTATACCCACAAATGTCTGATCAAAATAGTGGGTGATATTGTTGGGGATAGAACCTTTGTAAGCAGGAAGAGCACTGCACAAAGCTGAAGAAGGACTGCCATCTGCCGGAGGAGTGTCTGGCAGGCTGTTTTCATTGCAGTCTGCAGCCATGCAGCAGCCTGCAATCCGTCCCTGCTCAGCTGCGTTTGCCCAGAGGCCAATGATCATGGTACTGCCGGTCTGGATATTGAGAGCTTCACAGCAGTCACCGGCTGCAAATATTCCCGGGACGCTGGTCTGCATATGTTCATCCACCACTATGCCCCTGTTTATCAGAACAGGCTCTTTTTCCAACACTTCCGTATTGGCAGCCAGCTCGGTGTTGGCCCTGGTACCTATGCAAAGTACCAGAATATCTGTACTGACACAGCTGCCGTCAGTGAGGAATGTACTGATGTCGTTTCCATTTTCCTCCACATGGTCAACTCCGGTCCTGAGCAGTAGACGGATGCCCCTGCCGGTCAGATCCTTTTCCAGAATATCGGCGGTTTCCTTCATACATGCCAGCGGAAAGAGTCTGTCTGCCATGTCTATCATGGTGACAGAGATATTCTTTTCTGCCAGGAGTTCCGTTACCTTTATCCCGGTCATAGATGCACCTACTACAGCAGCTGATGAAATGTTTTCCTGCTCCAGTACCTGCTTCAGCCGGTCTGCATCCTCCACAGAGCGCATGAGAAAGCATCGTCCTTTCGGCTTCTGCCCGAGAGGAGGGGATACGGCTCTGGCCCCCGCAGCTATAAGGATCTTATCAAAGACTTCTGATGAGCCGTCTTCCAGAACCAGCTGCTTTTCAGATGCATTCACATGACGTACCCGGGTGTCCGTATGAAGAATGACATTATAATCCTTTACCAGTTTCTCCAGGCTTCCGAAGGGGAACATTCCCTCCCGGGGAAGTCTGCCGGAAACATAGTATGTGGTCAGCATGGGATTGGCCGAAGGATGGGATACATCGGAATAAATATGGATCTCTCCGATGAATCCGTTTTCTCTCATAGATTTTACTGCATTATATCCGGCACAGCCGATACCGATCACGGCATATTTATCCATAAATAGAAAGCTCCTTTCAGAGTGATTTCCAAAGAGTTATTTTTTAATCTTCAGAGTCAGCATTCCCTGACGGTATTTATTGAGCAGAGATGCATCTGTTATGTACCAGCACCGGTCTTCCTTTTTCATGACATTTTCCATACACAGGGTGTGCATGATACGGGATACGGTTACCCTGTGTATCAGCATACTGTTGGCCAGGTCTGTTACACTGAAATATGAAGGCAGAATGAACAGGTCTTTTTTCCCCGGAACCGGCTCCATCTCGTGATAAATGGTATTGCATACCATCATGACAGAATTGCCTTTGCCCCTGAGATTGGAGGTTTCAATTACTCTGTCCAGAGAAGATATTACAGATCTTGTGGCTCTTTTATAGGCTTCAAAATCAGTTTTCAGCAATGTACGGATGTCATTAATGGGAATTTTATATGCTGCCACATCCGTATGGGCAGAAACCTCATGTATGGAGCGGTTTTCCATAACCCCCAGAAGCTCCAGTCTGACGCCGATAACTTCATGCTTTCTGAGAAAGAGAGGGATAAGTGTATTGCCGTCTGTATTGATGATGGTGCAGGCACATATGCCTTCTTTGATACAGTACAGATGAGTGTTCAGCTGACCGTATTTAAGGATTATGTCACCCTTGCGGAACCGCACGACAGGATATTTTGATATGAATTTTTCATCAAAGGGTGGAAATGTTTCTGTCATGTTATTTCCTTTCAAAAAATCCGGAAACTTATATCCATTATAAGTTCCCGGATTGTATACAGCAATAACCAATACTATTTTTTGAATCTGTACTCAAGATGTACGGTGCCGTCTTTATCCTTGTATATGGTCTGAAACTTTCCGTTCAGGGTAATATCCATGTATGAATAGTCAGCACGTACGTGAGGACCCCTGGTTTCCTTACGGTTCTCACTGCAGAGGAATATAGGCTCTGCCAGGTCGATCATATTGAGGACCTCGATGCTTCTCAGAAGCTCATGGGAGTTGGCACATGCCAGTTCATTGAGGCAGTTTTCCCTGAGCTGACCCATATATACCATACCTGCCCTGAGCATGTCTTCGTTCTGCTGGTCCGCACTTGCATATTCATTCATAAGATTCTGCAGTGTGGAAGCGGCTTCCTTCCAGTGGGCTCCGTCCCGGCGTGACATAAAGGCATCATAGAGCTGCTGACGCTCATTTATGAGATCTTCGTTCCCCACAGGGGCTTCATCAACGGTCTTCACATATTCAGCAGCATCCTCTCCTGCCACCATACCGAAGGCAGCGGCACCTGCCAGGCTTCCGTTGACGTTTCCGGTACAGTTCCCGGCAGCATAGAGCCCGGGAATGCTTGAACGGGCATGGTCATCTATCTCGATGCCTCTCTGGCCCATCATTATTGGATAGGTTCCGAATTCTACCATATCCTTTGTAAGGTCTATACCGTAGTGTTCACAGTAGTCTGTGATGGAATCGATCCCTTCACTTACCATTGCAGTATGGAGCATGTAATCAAGGTCTTCCACAGGGGTCTCCGTACAGTTCATGAATGTGGGTCCCTTGCCCTGTTTCAGACGGTCTCTGTAGCAGGTAGGCCATACATCAGCGGTTATGTCACCTGTTGCACGGGACGGCTTGGAATTATAGGAGGTTATGGACCTGCCACGGATATCTGTTGATACACCGATCCAGGTTCCCTTGCCGCCACGCGCCAGGTATTTGGGGCCTGCATGTCCGTTAAGCATGTCCATGTTAACCAGCTTGGCACCGGCTCTGTATGCCATCGCCTGGGCGTCGCCTGTTGTGGCAGGACAGCAGGGGGTATTAAACATATATGCAGGAGTAATGCTGGGATACATTCTGGATACCATTCCTGTAGCCAGAAGAGCAGCCTTGCATTCGATAACTACCATTTCAGGTTCTTCATTATTGATATCTATACCTAAGGCACCCGTTACACGGCCGTCTTCGCCGGTAAGGATGTCATGGATTACTACACGGTTGAGGATACGGGCTCCCTGTTTCTTTGCTTCTGCAGTAAGGCATTTTTTCTGGAGGGCACCGTCAAATTTGAGATTGTACAGCTGCTGCCCCGGCATGCCGTGACCTTCAAATCTCCATTCACCGGTAGGACGCATTGTGATGCCCATTTCTTCCCACATCTTTATGATCTCAAAGCTTCTGTTTATCCATACAGCTGTGAGATTGGAATCTACCCAGGGACCCGCATCAAATGAAGCTCCGATCTCCCTGTACACACGGCTCATGTCCGTTCCGTGACACTCGGGTATATAGCAGTGGAAATGGTCGTTGCCGTTGGAGCCTGAACCGGATCTGCGGGTGTCAGCCTTTTCCGCAACAATGACATCAATGCCTTTTTTGCCGGCGGCTATTGCTGCCATAAGTCCTCCGATGCCGCCGCCTACGCAGAGAAATTCACATTTATATTTATGCATTATTCTACCTCCTTCGGATAGTGAAGCATCATATGAGATAAAGGATATCTGATAGTGATGGCTTTAACCGGGCAGTCTCTCATGCAGGCTTTGCAGTGCCAGCACTCATCGGGATAACGCACCAGAAGCTTTTGGGCAGCTTTGTCAAGGTACAGAACATCCAGTGGGCATATAGCTGCACAGTATCCGCATTTTTTGCATTTCTTTTCGTCGATTACGGGTGGCATTGTCGGATCCTCCTTATATTTATAGGGATATTGTAAACCTGGTAAATAATAAATGCATGTAGCATAAACTACATAAACAAACGGAATTGTATTGCAGGATAATAAAGCAGCATGTGATCAGTTCAATATAGATAACGCCCAAACTGTCAACAGTTTTTTGATAGCGATATGTCCGATTATCAAAAAGTCCCGGAATTATTGCTCCGAATAATCCGCATGGCAAATAATCATCAATCAGGTATTGACTAAAAGCAATCGTTTTCAATATATTATCTGAGGAAGCAGTTCACAATGAACTGTTGTGATTGATGATCGGAGGAAATAATAATGAAACTTTACAGACTTATTGCATTGGCCGTAAGTTCTGTTCTTGTGCTGGGAATGGCATCCTATGCAGGGGATGTGCCGCCTCAGGAACAGGGACAGCAGCCGCCGGCAGGGACAGAAGGACAGCAGCAGCCGGGAGAATCAGCAGGTGATCAGCAGACCGGGGAGTCGGCAGGCGATCAGCAGCCGGGTGAATCCGGCGGTTCTGAAGGGGCACAGGGCATGCCTCCGGGAGGCTCAGGAGGAGGACAGAAACCGGAAAAATATGATGCGGCTGTCGAAGTGACAGAAGATGCATCCTTTGACGGGGAAACATTTTCTTCTGAAACAGGCATGGAAAATGTAATGCATGTATTTAACGGAGCATCAGTCAATGTTAACGGATGCAGCTTCTTCAATTCAGGCGAGGGAAACGGAGGAGACCAGGCAAGCTTTTACGGTGTAGGTGCAACTGTCCTGGTGTCAGACGGCGAGCTGTACATCAGAGACAGCGAGATTACCAGTGAAACATCAGGCGGAACAGGAGTATTTGCATACGATAAGGGTATTGCCTATATTTCAGATATAACAGTCAGAAATTCCGGACAGGGAGGCTGCGGCGGAATACATGCAGCAGGCGGCGGAACGGTATATGCCTGGAATCTGGATGTGGAAACCACAGGCGGTTCCAGTGCTGCCATAAGGTCAGACCGGGGCGGCGGCAAGATGGTAGTTGACGGCGGAAAATATGTTTCTCAGAACGGCACGGGAGCTATTTACTGCACAGCGGATATATCCGTAAACAATGCGTATCTGTACGCAGGCCGGAGTGAAGCAATGGCCATAGAAGGCAAGAATACCATAAGGCTCTTTGACTGCAGTCTGGAAGGCAATATGCAGGCATCGGAAGTGAACGATAACAGAGTATGGAACTGTATTGTTTACCAGAGCATGTCCGGTGACTCTGAAGTGGGAACCAGTGAGTTTGATATGATCGGCGGAAAGCTCATCTGCCATGCAGGGCCGGTAATACTCAATACCAACACGGCCAGCTATATAACCTTCAGGGACTGTGATGTGGTTTATGGCGAGGATACCACATATTTCCTTCAGGTGACCGGTAATTCAAGCTCCAGAACCTGGGGCAAGGCAGGAGCAAACGGCGCAAGATGCATTTTCTCTGCATATGATCAGGAAATAGAGCATGATGTAATGTATGACACCATTTCGAACCTGGATTTCTATCTGATGGAGGACAGCGGATTTGAAGGCGCAGTCATCTGTGATGATGCATACAACGGAGGATATTCCGGAGACGGCATCATGAATATGTATATTGATAAGGAATCGGAATGGGAGGTTACTGCTGATTCTGTCATCACCGGTACCCTTTATCTTGAGGGAAAGATAGAAGACGCAAAGGTTGTAGGCACAGACGGAACAGTGTATGTTGACGGAGACGGATACGTTGTCACAGTAGGAGGATTCAGCAATACTGCAGACTGCTCTGCAGCAGGAAAAATTCCTGTATGGGAAGATTATGCAGTAGAGAACCCTTTTAAATAAAATATTAATCTGCAATTTAAAAACAAAAGGAGAGAACATTATGAAGATTCTGGGTATTTCATTCGGAACAAAGAACGGCAACAATGATACCATGTGCCGTGTAGGTCTTGAGGCATGCAAGAATGCCGGTGCTGAGATTGAATTCATCCATGCATTTGACTGGGATCTCAGACCATGCACAGGATGTGTTGCATGCTCAAGAGGACTTACCATGGGCAAGGGAATGGTGTGTTCGGTAAAAGACGATTTCAAGGCATTTTATGAAAAAATGATCGAGGCCGACGGTATCCTCATTGTTGATCCCATATTTGAAAACGGAGCATCAGGATATTTCCACAATGTTCTTGACAGAATGGGACCGGGCCATGATACCGGGCTTATGAAAATGGCTGATGAAAAGCTGAAGGCAGAAGGCAGGGAAGGCCTTAACCCCAGATATTTCAAGCAGAAACCCATATCATTCGTAGGTATCGGAGGTTCTGACTGGGCTCTTCGTGTACAGACAGACCATGCCATGCTGGCAATGACTCCGGGCTGGAAGATAATCGACAATGATTTCTTCTCATGGAGCAAGGACGTTATCATGCAGGATGACAAGATTGCACGGATGCAGGAAATAGGAAAGAATTTGGCTGAAGCTGCAAAGTACATCATGGATCAGGACATGGACGTTATAGGTTCAGATGACATCAAGCTGTGGAAGGGCAAAGAAGGCACATGTCCTCACTGCCAGTGCAACAATTTCCATGTTGATCCTGAAACAGGTGTGGTTACATGCGAGCTCTGCGGCCTTGAAGGTGA
This sequence comes from Parasporobacterium sp., assembly GCA_021443845.1. GTDB lineage: Bacteria > Bacillota > Clostridia > Lachnospirales > Lachnospiraceae > RGIG5612. The sequence continues at coordinate 30,503 of JABUTA010000003.1, read as the reverse complement.
ACTTAAGACCGTTGATGGTAAGTTAAGATTTGTATTTGACCCGGCAAACGAGTACAAGGCTCACGATATCATGTCAGGCAAGGGACTTCACGGAGATGATGTTCTCCATAATGAAATGAGACTTATGGGACTGGCAAAGGATGAGGAATTCAAAAAACGCAAGGCATATTATACAGAGATATGTGCTCCCACACCGGCACCGGAAAAATAATGAATGACCCAGTCCGATGCCCCTGAAGGGCAATCATAGCTTTTGTCAGGGAGGCGGTCTGTTTCCCGGAACAGGAAAACCAGAGTTCCTTTACAATGTCCGCAAACTGTGCTGATATCCAATCGAAAAGGACTACCGTAGACGATTGCCCTAAAACTATATGGTTAAAGAAATAACCGCAACATTCTGAGGGTGGCGGTTATTTTTTTGCGTTTTTATCTCTGCAGATGGTGTAACCCAATGCAAAGCTGGTTAAAACCAAGCCTAATACAGCAATCAGATCATTGATCATACGGCATCACCTCCTTCCGTTAAGTCGGAGGAACACAAAGTCCTCCGCAAAGAGGGGCAACCGCCGCCCCAGAGGACGGAATAGCTGAAATAAAATTTTGGAAACTTTTAGATTTTCTTGCTATAATATGTGAAACAGAAAAATATCAAGCATTTTTGTGAGGAAAACCAAATGGAGAAATGTCAGAAAATTAAAACGACCAGCGGAAACAAGTTTTTTTATAACGCTACCGGAACGACGTATGGATTATTGAGCATAAATTTTCACATGACGGAAAAGGTTGACGGTGAAGTCTACAGGAAGGCTGTAGAAGCGGCTATGGAAAGATATCCATACCTTTGTGTGAAACCGGAAATTATCGATGGCACGTCATATCTGGTTCCGAACGAAAGACCGTTTGTCGTTACGGATGACGGAGAATATACACCTCTTGGTGAAGAAGCTTCCAATTATCATCTGATCACGTTTACTTATCTCGATGACGAGATCCGCATTAATTATGACCATGCGCTTCTTGACGGCAGAGGAGGACTGGACCCGCTTTACTCGGTGCTTTACTACTACTGCAAGTTTAAATATGACGATAACATTAACTGTCCCGGCGTGAAAACCATGGAAGTACCGATCGCAGCGGATGAATATGAGTCCCCCTACGTAAAAGAATTTCCGGACCCGGAGATAGCTGACGTTTGTCTGCCCCAGTCCTGGTACAAGGTTCCGGAATCCGGAACGGGTGAGCGAGGGATATGCAGAATCTATACGGTTTTAGCCGATCAGGAATCATTCATGAGTGTGTGCAGATCAGGGGACTCGAGTCCTGCTTCCCTGGCGACGCTGCTGCTCCTAAAAGCCATTGATAAGGTCCATCCTGAACATGAGGAACATATCGCGTGCATTATGCCGGCAGATTACAGAGCAGCAATCGATCTGCCGGGAACCCATCAGAATGCATATGCCATGTTCCCTTTGCTTTATCACAATAAAATGAAGAATATGCCTCTGTCCTCACAGCTGACTGCCATGAGGGGACAGATTATTTCCCAGGCGGACCCGGATCAGCTCATTAAAAAATTCAAAGCAGACCAGAAACTCTGCAGACAGGCGCTGGCACTGGAGACCCTGGAGGAAAAGAGAGCGCTGTATGGAAACGGCATTCAGATGAGCGTGACGTATCCGATTTTATCTTACATTGGACAATGCGACTTCGGTGACGTTAAGAAGTACGTCAAATCGATGTGTCTGTTCCACAGCGGTTACGACAGCATTCTGCTTGAGATGATTGCATGGGGGAACTCTTTCTGTCTCGCTTTCAGCTTTGGCTTCGAAGGAACCGAGTATCTGGATGCTTATCTCAGTCTGCTGGATGAATTGGGCATCAAATATGAACGCGGCAGGGAATACCGCTATCATCTGCCGGTAAGAAACTATTAGGTCATCTGCCGGTAAGAAAAGATTAAAAGAAATAACGGACAAAACGATTATCATCCAAAAAGACGGCGCCGATTCCGGCGCCGTCTTCATTGAAATTCAGGTGATTGAGGAAGATCAGTTGCACTAATGCGCACAGAATATGATCAGCTTATCATTTTCTGTTAATTCAACTTTTATCTCTCTTTGATTTCCTGCAAATATTTTTATCTTATTATCGCAAACGCTTCCGATAACGATCTGCTTGTTTTCAGACGGGGATGCATTGTAAACCGCTGTAATAAGTTCCTTGGCGGTGCACGGCGCCGGAGTTTCCAGGAAGAAGTCCTTTACATCTTTGATGTAGAGTTCCTTGCTGTCGTACTCTTCAGCGTTTTCTCCTCCAAATGTCATAAGGTATCTGAACAGATCGAAAAGCCCTCCCTTCTCGCATATCTGTGTCGTCATTTTGCTTGCATACCGGTTGCTGATAACAACATTGTTTCTGCTGTAGTTATTTGCAACGTCGTAGTTCTTAGGATTAAGAATTTCAACGATCACATCAATTTTTCCGGCGTCGAATTCCGGATTTTCATCTTGTTTTTCTTCAAGAATTTCCTGAATATAGACCAGACAGGTAAGTGCCTGGGCATCAATATCTTCGGGTTTTGCCAGATCATCAGAAAGAATGAGTACGGTGGTATTATCTGCATTCAGACTGACAAATTCAGTTATTGAGTCATGAATCAGTTTATCGTTATAAAGACCCGTAGAGATTACCCTGTTCACATATGGATATTCTTTATAATAATTATGCTCAGCAAGACTCTTTTCGTCGTCAATTACCATGATATTCAGAATATCTTCCGGATTATCTTCGTATGGATTACCATTCCATTCTTCTCTGAAGAAATAAAATCCGTTCATAATTTCTTCCATACGGCTGTTATGACCCAATATGAGTATATTCCGCTGTCTTAACCAGAATTTATTATTATATTTTATGCTGTAATTACACTCTGACGGTTCAGAAATAATATCTGCATCCGACGCCCTGTCCGCAACATAATATGCATACGAACCGGTTCCGGTATCCATCACCGTGATCGGAATAGCATGATCATGAACGGATATGTATCTGCCCGGTTCAGTATCAATGTCAGATTGACCTGCATAAGGTCTGGCAAAAATCCCGGCTCCTTTATTGGAATACAATTTATAATACACTTTGTTAAGTTCCGGCATGATGCAGAACTGTGCAAGAAGCAGCCCCAGCATATGATTAACAGTAATAGGTAATATATTGCACTTTCCTGATTTTTCCTTGTGCCGGATGATCTTATTAACTAATTCAAGAGTCCAGTCATCTCCTGTTTCAACAACAATGTGCTGATCTTCGGCTGAGCCCTCCTGGGCCGTAAAATCCGCAACCTGAATCAGGGCTTTGATTGTATTTGAGTTTCCTTTATCTTCCCCGGATCCGTTATCTGCCGAATCCCGGATATCGTTTTCAAGGATAATGACCATCCTGGCAGATTTTAACGAAATATCCTGAAGCTGTTTCGTTGAACATGAATCACCTTCACGGACAATAATATCCAATCGGTTCTTCAGGGTATGTTCTTTTATATATTTTCTTCCTTCACCGGGGCTCATTTGCCGGGCCTTGAGTTTTACGACTGCATTTTCCTTGCTTACGGTGTCCGAAACCCGGTCATATATTTCCTGTTCAATAAGTTTTTTGTCAGCATTTGCCAGAACGATAATCCGCTCTTTCCGGCCTTTGAACAGAAGCTCGTTAATGATTTCAGCTGCCCTGTCGTTCCAGTTCAGGATTACAATGTGCCCGGAAATTTTAATGGGAGTGTTGCCCGAATCCGCGTTCTCGATAAATCCCGAAATGTAGTTGGTGACGTAACCGATGACAGCTCCGGAAAACGTAATCATGCCGACGATTACAACTATGACACAGAAAATGATCAGGCCTACGCTTACGGCTCCGATATCCGCAATAACGTACTCGATGCATCCTGCGTCCAGTATCATGGTGATTGTATAATAAACAGAATCCCAGAAGCCCCGGTGTGCAAGGCTTGAGGGCGCCATTGCCGATATGAGCGCTGCTGAAAAGAAAAACCAGCAGATGTTAAATAATAAAATTACAAGCAGAATTACGATATTGGGTTTCTTTATTCTGTAAATTCTGAATCTTTCCAGTAATTTTTTCATGGTTTTAAACGCTGACCCCTTATAAATGCATTTTCTGTATTCTATAGTAATCATTATATGATGTAAAGAAAAGGCAATCCTTCCGGCAGACCATCATCTTTTTTGAAAAATTACATAGAAATTCATTGACAGTTTGAAAACTTATATGTAAAAAGCTGCACCCGTAATAAAATACCCGAGCTGAAAACATATTCAGCCCGGGTGAATTTTTACGGATTGATCCTGAAGCATTTATGATATTTTCTTTGGTTCGTATGTAATGTCAAGACCCAGTCTCTTAAGTGTCCTGCAGTCGGCTGCATTAAGGGCTGCTGTGGTATGGAATGCGCATCCGTTGAGCTTGTGGAGCTGGTCCAGTGCCAGGGCTGCCTGCATATCCAGAGCAGACGCCGTGGAAAGGGCGATAAGAACCTCTTCCGGGTGAAGACGTGGATTCTTGCTGCCCAGGTATTTGATCTTGAGCTTCTGGATAGGGTCGATGGAAGCAGGTGACAGAAGAAGTGCTTCCTTGGGGATGCCTGCCAGATGTCTGATGGCCTTCAGAAGGCAGGCAGCAGATGGCCCTAAAAGCTCAGAGGTCTTGCCGGTGATGATGGTTCCGTCATCCAGTTCTATTGCAGAGCTTACGTCATCGGTTTCCTTTGCCCTTTCCTGTGCAGCAGCCACAACTTTCCTGTCATTTACCGTAATGCCGGCTTCTTTCATTATGACCATGATCTTGTTAACTTCATCTATGGTCTTGGTTTCGTCAGCTACACCTGCTATTGCCTTGAAGTAACGGCGGATGATTTCCTGTCTTGCGGCATAGCGGCATGCATCATCATCGCATATACAGTTGCCGGCCATATTAACACCCATGTCGGTGGGGCTGTTATATGGGCTGATGCCGCAGATTTCCTCGAACATTGATTTGAGGACCGGGAAGATCTCCACATCACGGTTATAGTTGACTGTTGTAACCCCGTAGGATTTCAGATGATACGGGTCGATCATGTTGATGTCATTAAGATCGGCTGTTGCTGCTTCATATGCAAGGTTGACAGGATGGTCCAGAGGGAGATTCCAGATAGGGAATGTCTCGAACTTGGCATAGCCTGCATTAACTCCGTGCTTGTGCTCATGGTAAAGCTGTGACAGGCATACGCTCATCTTGCCTGAGCCGGGGCCCGGCGCAGTTACAACGATGAGAGGACGGGTGGTCTCGACAAAATCATTCTTGCCGTAACCGTCTTCACTGATAACCACTGCAACATTGTTGGGGTAACCCTGGATGTAGTAGTGGTGATATACCCTGAGATCCTTTGATGCAAGCTTTTCTTCAAAATGGCGCACGCTTCTGGAATCAGAATACTTGGTAATAACCACGCTGCTCACATATAAGCCTCTGGCCCTGTACTCTTCGATAAGCCTGAGAACATCCAGATCATAGGTAATGCCCAGGTCCTCACGGATCTTGCTGTGCTCGATGTCCTCGGCACTTACTACCATTACCATTTCCACCTGATCTGCAAACTGCAGGAGCATCTGCAGCTTACTGTCACTGTGAAAGCCCGGGAGTACACGGGAAGCATGCATGTCGTCTAACAGCTTTCCGCCGAATTCCATGTAAAGCTTGTTGTCAAATTTGGAGATCCTCTCCTTGATGTGTTCTGACTGAAGTTTTAAATACTTATTATTATCAAAACCGATTTTCATAGTTTTCCCTTTTCCGCTGCCGGTGAAAGGCAGCACAGATACAATACATGTTGATCAGTTGCCGATATTTACACTGGAAGCACATTTCGGGGGGAGCCTCCGGTGATAATTTATTGTTTCATTTTACAGTGCAGATCCGCAGAATTCACAGCAGCCTCTTGCATCAGGCAGTGTTGTGGCACCGCATGCTGGGCATTTTACGGGAACCTTCGGAGCGGCGGCAGCTTCAGAAGCTGCTCTGGTATCCTCACGGATATCTGTAAAGATGCTCTTGATCTCCTCTAATGAAGCAGCGTATCCTTCGTATTCGCTTCCGTGACGGAGGAGAGGACCTACAGCCTCCTCGTCTACCGAGAAGGAGTTGAGCCTGAATTTTATGTCGTCGAAATAAGGATTGTTCACATGTATGGTTACGAAGAAAATGTAGGTGTATCTGAAATGTGGAGGACGGAAGCTTACGGAATTGCCATCCTTGTCCTTGTTCATGATCTCACTCTTGTTTTCGTCGATGAAGGTATCGCATCCTGTAACGGATGAGAAGGACAGTACATCAGGGTTCTCATCACGCCATTTTTTGGATGATGTTATTATGAATTTCTTCTGGTTCTCATCAATGAGGACTCTGGTACCTGTACCGATGGTCCTGGTCACGTTAAATGATTCTACCTCAGCCTTATTGGCTTCTCTGTAAGCAAGCTGTTCCTTAATGGATTCAATCGTACTGTGGCGGCGTTCACTGAACCAGGGGGAAAGCTTTGAAGCACAGTCCTTGCAGCAGTTGCC